>JAJDEH010000259.1 GCA_029259935.1 Planctomycetota bacterium | reverse complement strand
ACATCACCCTTGACCGTGGCCATGACGATCTTGCCCCGCCAGGACTGAGCGGTGATGCCCGCTTCGGCTTTTTCTTGATCCATGTACGGCAGCAGATGAGCGACCGCCTTCTTCATGACCCGTGCCGACTTGACCACTTGTGGCAGGAACATCTTGCCCGCGCCGAACAGGTCGCCCACGATGTTCATCCCGTCCATCAGCGGGCCTTCGATGATCCCCAGGCAACGGTCGTAATTTTGCCGCGCTTCCTCGGTATCCTCGACGACGTACTTATCAATCCCTTTTACCAAGGCATGGCTGAGGCGTTTTTCCACCGTGGCTTCGCGCCACGAAAGATCCTCCAACTGGCTCTTTTTTCCTGTTCCTTTGACGGTCTCGGCGTACTCGACGAGCCGGTCGGTGGCATCCTGGCGGCGGTTCAAAAGCACGTCTTCGACCCGCAGGAGCAGCTCCGCCGGAATTTCTTCATACACTTCCAACTGGGCCGCGTTCACGATCCCCATGTCCATGCCCGCGCGAATGGCGTGGTACAGGAACGCTGAATGCATCGCTTCCCGAACGCGGTCGTTGCCACGGAAAGAAAAGGAAATATTGCTTACGCCGCCGGAGACCTTGGCGCCGGGACACGCTTTCTTAATGCCTCGAGTCGCCTCGATGAAATTGACCGCGTAGTTGTCGTGTTCGGAGATGCCGGTGGCGACCGTCAAGATGTTCGGGTCGAAAATAATATCTTCGGGTGGAAAACCAACTTCCTCGATGAGCAAGTTGTAGGCGCGCTTGCAGATCGCGATTTTGTGGTCGACATCGACGGCTTGCCCTTGTTCGTCGAAGGCCATCACGACCACGGCCGCGCCGTATCGACGGATCAGCCTGGCTTGCTTAAGGAACCGGTCGACATTGTCCTTGATGCTGATCGAGTTCACGATCGCCTTGCCTTGCACGCACTTCAATCCGGCCTCGATCACCGACCATTTGGAGCTGTCGATCATGATCGGCACGCGGGCGATGTCCGGTTCGGCGGCCAGTAGGTTGAGAAAGCGAGTCATCACCTCCTCGCTGTCGATCAGCCCTTCGTCCATATTGATGTCGATGATGTTGGCACCGCCGTTAACCTGCTGGCGAGCTACTTCCAAAGCCTCGTCGTACTTCTCCTCTTTGATCAGCCGGGCAAAGCGCCGCGAACCGGTAACATTGGTTCGCTCGCCGACCATGATGAAATTGGATTCTGGGCGAACCTCTAGCCGCTCGAGTCCGCTGTAAGTTGAATAGCGCTGGACAGTGTGCAAGGGGCGGGGCACGAGGCCTTCAACTGCTTCCGCGATTAAGCGAATGTGATTGGGGGTCGTGCCACAGCAGCCACCAACGATATTGGTCCAGCCTGCTTCGGCGATGCCGTAAACATGTCCGGCGAACTCGGACGCCGTCATGTCGAACTCGCCCATTTCGTTGGGCAGGCCGGCGTTGGGATGGCAGGTCACATAGCTGTCGGTAGCCTTGCTGAGCCGCTCGACGTGAGGCCGCATCTGCTTAGGGCCGACGCCACAATTGATTCCCACGCTGAACAAGGGAAAGTGCGAGACGGAGGTCAAAAACGTCTCGACGTCCTGCCCGTTTATATTCGCACCGTTCTCGAAAATCGTCACGGAAACCATCACCGGTAGCCGCCGACCGGTCTGTTCAAAGTAGCGGCCGATCGCAAACAAGCACGCCTTCATATTGAGGATGTCGAAGGAAGTCTCCGGCAGCAAGATGTCCACGCCACCGTCCACCAGCCCCTGAATCTGTTCGAAATAAGATTCCACAACTTGGTCGTAAGTTACCGACCTCATGCCAGGATCACTGGTCTCGGGCGAGATCGAAAGCGACTTGTCCATCGGCCCGATGCTGCCCGCCACGAACCGCCGCCGCGAGGTATCGATGGCGTTGGCCGCATCGACGGCGCGCCGAGCCAGCTCGGCCGCGGCCCGATTGATTTCGTAGCTGTACTCTTGCAGATTGAACCGCGCCAACGAGACGCTGGTCGCGGTGAACGAATTCGTGGAGACAATATCGGCCCCGGCATCCAAATACTGGCGATGCACGTCTTCGATCAGGTCCGGCTGCGTCAGCACCAAGGAATCGATGCAGTTCTGCAGGTTCGCCGAATGCCGGGCGAACCGCTTGCCGCGAAAATCTTCTTCCTGAAGCTTGCGGGCCATGATCAAGGCACCCATCGATCCGTCGAGCACCAAGATCCGCTCGCTGAGCAGTTCGTCCAACAAGGGGCGAGTTTCTATTTCCACTACTGACATATTCACAATTTCGGCGTGATGGGAAGAATCGGCGGACGGCCCCATTGGGGGGAGGCAAAATCGGATCTCCGTCCTCCAAATGTAAATCTAGAATCTCAACTATCCCAAAACCCCCGTTTTGCCGCAATATCACCGAACCAGCGGTGCGAGTTTTGTAGCACAACCGAGGCGTACTCGGCAGGGCATCGAATCATTACTCAGGCGTCTTCGCTGATGGCTGTATGACTCGCAGGTCATTTCTCTTGCGGGCGTAGCTTTTCGCGGACTTCCATCAAGATGATCCCCAGCATGTTACGGCCGCTGCCGTCTCCCCCGTCGCCCCAGTAGGAATCATTGCTGGTGTGTTCCACGAGCTTCGCATCTTCGGTGTCGAGCAAGACGGCTCGCAGATCGTGGTGCTGCGTGAACTTGGCCAGGACCGCCTCGCGCATCACGTCGTCCTTGACGGACTTCCAGTCACGACGCAAGGTCTTTTTTCGGTCGCGACCAAGGCGAGCGGCGATCATCGGGCTCTTGGCTTTGCGGATCTCGGTCTGATCCTCTCGGTTCTTAAACTTCCGTGCTTGAAAATAGTGCTCGGAAGTTGGCCAGTGCAGCCTTTTCAGCCGAATCGGATAAGCGGCGAAATTCGAGAAGCAGCCGTATTCGTCGTTCTGGTGGTAAAAATTGATAATCTTGCGAAGTGGCATTGTATTGACGTTTATTCTAATACGGCGGAGCCCTGCGGATCGGAACGGCGTGCGAAAGTACCCTTAAGCGATGACACCCCCATACCGGAAGCGGTTCGCGCCTAGTCCGGCCGTGGATGTCGACTTAATCGTTGCTTTATTGTTGCGACGCTGCATGCGACAATGGTCCTCTCCCCAGCCACCCATCATCCCGCATTCAAAAGCGAGGCCAAGCCATGAAAAATTATTCGCTTCTTCCACTCGTGCTCTTCTTGCTACTCGTTGGACGTCTCGCAGCCGCGGCCGAGATCGTGGAGGCTCGCAAGATTTGGGACAAGGCCCCACATAATGCATTCACCGATTTGATTCGATTCAAGGATCGTTGGTATTGCGTATTTCGAGAAGGGAAGGCGCACGTGTCGCCGGATGGGGCGTTGCGAGTGATCACGTCGGCCGACGGGATCAAGTGGGAGTCGGCGGCGCTGATTGAATCGGAAACCGCCGATCTGCGAGATGCCAAGATTACTCTGACGCCTGACGGGAAACTGATGCTGTCGGGTGCCGGAGCGGTCCATCCGCCGGCCGATTACAAACATCAATCGCTGACTTGGTTCTCCGACGACGGGAAGAACTGGAGCGAAGCGCATCCGGTTGGTGATCGCGACTTTTGGCTGTGGCGTACGACGTGGCACAAGTCGACCGCTTACGGCATCGGTTACGGAACCGGAAAGACGAATCGGTTGGTTCGCCTGTACAACAGTTCGGACGGCAAGCAGTACGACACGCTGGTCGAGAATTTGTTTGATGTCGGCTATCCGAACGAAACTTCGCTGCTGTTTCTGGAAGACGACACGTGCTACTGCCTGCTGCGCCGCGATGGCAAGCCCAATACCGCTCAACTGGGAACGTCGCGGCCGCCTTACAAAGAATGGACCTGGAAAGACCTGGGCACACGAATCGGCGGACCGCACATGGTTCGTTTGCCCGACGGGCGTATCGTGGCGGTTGTTCGCTTGTACGACGGCGGTGCGCGAACGTCGCTCTGCTGGCTCGATCCAGAAGAGGGGACCTTGGAAGAGTTTCAAAAACTGCCGTCGGGCGGCGACACCAGCTACGCCGGTCTGGTGTGGCATGACGATTTGCTGTGGATCAGCTATTACTCATCGCACGAGGGGAAGACCTGCATTTATTTGGCGAAGGTTGGTTCCTTGTAAGCTTCGCTTTGAAATGGCTTGGCTGAAAAAGGAGGACTCGTCAGCGACCGCTCGTGGCGTCGTGGCGGGGCGAAGTAGTGGTTTCAGGTTGATTCCCATGCCTCTGAGACTTAATCCCCGAGTATCCTCCTATCTGTTCTGTTTCGTGCTTTGTTGGGGCGTTGTCGCGTTAATCCCATTTTTCGATTATTCAACGCCGATGTCCGGCCAGCAAACCTTGCCTGTCGCGGTAGCCTATCAATTTTCAGATCATCTGCCCTGGAAGAGGGTGTTGTTGATACACTGTGGCATCGCAACGCTTGCCGGCATTGCCGCATGCGCCGCTGAACGTTTTCGTGCGGCGAACTCGAACGCAAAAAGCCCTGGGTTTCAATTGAGTGTCTCCCGTCTGTTCGGGGTCCTCACGGTCTACGGTTTAATATTCGGGATTCAGACGATGGCCGGCGTTGACGTCACTTTTGGAATCGCAGCCGCGATGAGCTACAGCGGCTACCTTGTTACAAGATGTTTTGCACAGGCCGCGCCGGTTCATCTTTGCGAGAATAATCGTTGCGAGCATAATCGTTGCGAGAATAACTGAGCCTGCAAGGAAGCGGTCTGACGCCGCCAAGAAAGAACCAAGGCCCGGACCTCGTTAGAAGCCCGAGCCTTGTTAACTCGTCGAAGATCAATAGGTGATCCTGGCGAGGTAGGTGGGTGCCCGCGGGCAACCCGCCAGCTGCCGCTAGACGACACCACCTCGGCTAAAATAGAAATACTTCACTAAATCACCTCCTTTCCACTAGGGCCTCCCCGCTTCGGTCGGTAAGCCAAGAATCGACCCCTCGGCGGGACTCTAGTCCGTCGCACCGCGTTAGCGCGACCCAATACTACTTCTATAGTCGCAGAAATCATCGACACAGCAAGAGCGATCCTGATTTCTGGTTGTTGTTCGCGGCAACGAAATGGCCCGGTTTGACGTATCTATTTGACTGGCAACAACTTCTGAATCGAACGTGGCTCGGGCCGTCGTTGCACGTCAATTCGGAGGACAGTTCGTTCGGTGCGTGGGTTCGCGCGGCGGGATGGTCTTATGCTGTTTTTCAACCTAGCCATCCTCTATCCTTAGTTCCCTCAACCGCACTTAGAACGCGACGAGGAAACGCATCATGGCAAGCGCTGATTTCAAAGACCGGTTACTGGACGGGCTCGGTGGCGAATGGCCAGAGCCGTGTCCGCTGAACGCCAAGATTTTGGAAACGACCAAACAGGACGGATTCCGAATTGAAAAGGTGACCTACGAGGTCGAATCCGAAGATCGCGTGCCGGCGTTGCTGCTTGTTCCCGACGGAGTTACCGAGGCGAAGAAGGCTCCCGGAATTTGCATCTGGCATCAACACGCCGGGCAATGGAATTTGGGCAAGAGCGAACCGGCCGGGCTGGCGGGCAATGAGATGCATCACACCGGAGCGGCGCTGGCCCGTGAAGGTTACGTCGTCCTGTGTCCTGACGCCTTGGGCTTTGAAGAACGCGAGCAAGGCTATAGCCAAAAAGGGCGGAACCTGGAACGGTTTCTGTTTTTGAAGTATGTCGTGTCCGGCCAGTGCATGGCTTGGAAGAATATTTTGGATATGCGGCGAGCGGTCGATTACATTGCCAGCCGTCCCGAAGTGCAATCCGACAAGCTAGGTTGCTATGGCCATTCGATGGGTTCCACGCACACGTGGCTGGTTGGCCCGTGGGAGCCGCGGCTGGTGGCGTTGGTCGGTAACTGCTGCTTGCCGACGTACGCCGGGATTCATCGGCAGAATCTGTTGCATTGTTTTCCCAACTTTGTTCCCCGGATTTTTCAGTACGGAGACACCCCCGATATCGCGGCGTTGATCGCGCCGCGGGCCCTGCACATGAACTTTGGCGACCTGGACGGAGGCAGCCCCATCGACGAAGTCCGCAAGGGCGTCGAAATTATTTCGCGATCCTACGAGGCCATGCACGCCGAAAAGAATTTCAGCTATTTCATTGAAAAAGACACCGGGCACGTGCTCAGCAAAGAAATGTGGCGGCGGACGAAAGAGTTTTTTGCGAAGCATCTGGCGTAGACGGGCGCGGGATGGACCCCCTCTAACTCCCCCTTGAAAAAGGGGGAGAACCAGATTCCCCTCCTTTTTCAAGGAGGGGTTAGGGGAGGTTCTTCCACAGGATGTGTCGTGCGACTCCCATAGAGCCCCATAGAGTGCTAACGACCGCTGGTTTGAAGGCGTTATGCCAACAGATCTTTGATCACGTCGCCGTGCACATCGGTCAAGCGGAAATCCCGGCCTTGGAAGCGATAGGTCAATCGCTCGTGATTGATGCCGAGGCAATGCAGAATCGTGGCATTCAGATCGTGGATGTGAACGGGGTCCTTGGTGACGTTGTAGCTGAACTCGTCCGTTTCGCCGTACGATATGCCCGGCTTGATTCCGCCTCCGGCCATCCACATCGAAAAGCAGCGTGGATGGTGGTCGCGGCCGTAGTTCGTTTTCGACAGGCCGCCCTGACAGTAGATCGTCCGTCCAAACTCGCCTCCCCAAATGACCAACGTGTCATCCAACATGCCCCGCTGCTTCAGATCCTTGACCAGCGCCGCGCTGCCTTGGTCGACGTCCTTGGTCTGCATTGGCAAGTCGCCCGGCAGGTTGCCGTGTTGGTCCCAACCGCGAATGAACACCTGAATAAACCGCACGTCACGTTCCACCAATCGCCGCGCTAACAAGCAGTTCGAAGCGAATGTTCCCGGCTTGTGGACGTCGTCGCCGTACATCTTCAGCACATGTTCCGGCTCGTCGGAAATGTCCGTCAGTTCAGGAACGGAAGTCTGCATCCGGTAAGCCATTTCGTACTGGGCCATGCGCGTGCTGATTTCCGGATCGCCGATGACTTCGAACTGCTTCTTGTTCAGCGCCTGCACGCCATTCAGCATCAGACGCCGCGTCGCTCGATCGACACCGGGCGGATCGGATAGATAAAGCACCGGATCGCCCTTCGCCCGCAGCGCCACTCCGGCATGTCGCGAAGGCAGAAAACCGGCTCCCCACAATCGCTCATACAGCGCCTGAGCATCGCGTTTGGCGCTCCAGGTCGAATGCAACACGACAAACGACGGCAATTCGCGGTTCATGCTGCCCATGCCGTACGACAGCCACGCCCCGAGACTCGGCCGGCCGGGGATCTGATGTCCCGTGCAAATATAGGTAATCGCCGGGTCATGATTGATCGCCTCGGTATGCACCGAGCGAATGACGGCCATTTCATCGACGATCGAAGCGGTGTGCGGCAGCAGTTCCTTATTGATCCACACATCCGACGTTTTTCCCGGCTGCACGAATTTGTCGTTCCATTTCGACGGAGCGACGGGGAACCGCTTCTGGCCCGACGTCATGGTCGTCAGCCGTTGGCCCATGCGAATCGATTCGGGCAGATCCTTGTCGAACCACTCACCCATCGTCGGCTTGTAGTCGTAGAGATCAATTTGCGACGGGGCGCCGGACATGAACAAATAGATGACTCGCTTGGCTTTCGGCTTGAAGTGCGTCGACGGCAGCACGCCCGGTTCGCCACGCACGACGTCGGCCGCGGTCGCGCCTTCATTCAGCAGCGAAGCCAACGCGGCAGTACCGATCCCCGTGGCCGTCCGCCCGAAAAACTGACGCCGGTTCAAGTAGGAAATTTGTTCTTGTCGAGGGTCCATGAGGAATTCCTGATGGTGGATAGTATCGACCTCCCCTAACCCCTCCTTGTAAAGGAGGGGAACCAGTTCTCCCCCTTTTTCAAGGGGGAGTTAGAGGGGGTCTTCTGAATCTTCTTTTGAACTCTTCTAACCTTTGGTAATCGTTTCATCCAAATTCAAAATCGTGCTGGCGATCATGGTCCAAGCCGCCAGTTCGGCGACGTCCAATTTCTCGTCACGCGGCGACTCGCCGACGCCCAGCAGTTTCTCGGCCTCGGCGGGATCTTTTTGGTATCTCTTCAGGAGCTTCCCGTACAAGTCGTGCAACAAACGCAGTTCGTCGGCGTCCGGTTTGCGAGCGGTCGCGGATCGGAAGGCAAACGTGAAGCGCTGATCAAGACTCGCCCCGCCTTCCACCATAATGCGTTCGCCGAACTTGCGGGCCGCTTCGACAAACTGAATGTCGTTCAACAACACCAAAGCGCCGCCGGGCGTATTCGTTCGCTCGCGACGCATGACACAGAATTCTCGCGAAGGCGCATCGAAAATTTGCATGGCGGGGGGCGGAGCCGTCCGTTTCCAAAAGATGTACATGCTGCGACGATAAAGCGCCTCGCCATGATCCTGCTGAAATTGAACCGTATTACTGCCGGAATAACCGACGGCGCGCCACAGCCCGTCCGGCTGATAAGGCCGCACGCTCGCGCCGCCAATCCTGGGGCTCAACAGCCGGCTGATCGCCAACGCGTTGTCGCGGATCGCTTCGGCGTCGAGCCGAAATCGCGGCCCTCGGGCGAGCAGTCGGTTGTCCTTGTCCTGCTCCAGATGCATGGGAGTCACGTGTGGCGACTGACGATAGGTGTGCGACATGACCATCAGCTTGAGGATGTGGTTCACGTTCCAGCCGCTCTCCATGAACTCGACCGCTAGCCAATCGAGCAATTGCGGATGCGAGGGCCAGTCGCCCTGAGAACCAAAATCTTCCGAGGTTTTTACGATGCCCGTGCCGAACAACTGCTGCCAAAATCGGTTCACGGTAACCCGCGCGGTGAGCGGGTTCTGGCGATCGACCAGCCATTGTGCAAGCCCCAACCGGCTGTCCGGCGAACCCTTCGGTACGTCGGCAAACACCACGGGAATGCTGGGGGTTACTTGTTGTTCCTTATCCGGTTTGTCGTATTGGCCGCGACTGAGCAGATAAGCGGGCGTCCATTGGTCACGCGGCTTGTCCCCCATCACCAGCGTCTTGATGACCGAGCCATCGAGTGTCTTTAGTTCGGCCTGGGCGGCGGCCAATTTGGTTTTCAACGGCGCGAAGGTTTCTCGTGTTTTGGTGTAGGCGTTCTCAATGAAGTAAGTCCGCAGGCTCTTTTGTTGTTGAGGGGTGCGCTTTTCACGGGCCACTTTGAGAATGTCTTGAATCGGCTTGGGCAGCGATTTCTTATCGCCCGTTTGAATGAACTGTTCCCACGCCAATTGCGAATCGAAGTAGCTGCTTCCTTGCGGAGTCTTCGTTAGGATGCCGGCTTTATCCCAGTGGACCGTACCGCCGAACTGCGTAAACGCCCAGCCGTTTAGCTTGGTTCCCGGTTTCAAACCGACGGCGGCGGCCTCCGTTTCCAAGCGGACCCACTTGCCCGTTTCCGGCAGTTTTCCTTGGGCCAACCGGCTGGGCGTTCCCGGCTTTCCCCAAGCAATCGCGTCTTCACCCCAATAGGCCCGATGTTCCCAGGTGCCGTCGTTGAATTGCAACATGACCTGCTTCGGTGGATTCTTTGGATCCAAATAGACATAGGCAAACAGCGTGTCGCCCGCGCCCACGACTAACTGGGGATTGGCTTTTTGAAAGAAGTGCTGACTCAGTCCCGTGTCCGTGCGCACGGTTGACGTTTTGCCGCTGAATACCGGGTGATCGGGCGCGGACACAAACTGCCAAGCCGGATTGCCGTTGCCGAGCCCTTCCGCGCCGGGCGGCAAAGAGTCGTCGATCCAGACGAATTCCTGACGCTCGTCCAGTTGTGCTTCGCTGGTCGATTCTGGTTCGACGTACTCGACCTTCGCGGCTTGCTCGCGAATTTCCGTTTGCAGGGCGGCCATTTGGTCCCGCAGTTCATCGCGCCGCTTCGTCTGTTCGGCAGTGGGGACTTCAATCACGGGCGGCGGCAGCAAGGCGTTTCCGTCCATCGGCCGCTCGGCGAAGTTATAGAAGTAGGCGTAGAGCTGATAAAACTCCTTCTGCGAAATCGGATCGAACTTGTGTTCGTGGCACACCGCGCAGCCAAGCGTCAACCCGAGGAAGACCGTACCCATCGTTTCCACGCGGTCGACCGAGTACCGCACGCGATATTCTTCGGCGATCGAGCCGCCTTCGCTGGTCGTGACATTGCAGCGGCCGAATCCGGTGGCCACCTTCTGATCGATGGTCGCGTCCGGCAATAGGTCGCCCGACATTTGCTCAATGGTGAATCGGTCGAACGGCATATTGTTGCTGAAGGCCTGGATCACCCAATCGCGATACGGCCAGATCTGGCGTCGGTTATCCAAGTGCAGACCATGAGTATCGCCGTAGCGGGCCGCGTCCAGCCAATGACGTGCCATGTGCTCGCCATAACGGGGCGACTTGAGCAATCGGTCGACGACCCGTTCGTAAGCCTCCGGCGATTCGTCCGCCAGGAACGCGTCCAGTTCTTCTAGTGTCGGCGGCAATCCGGTGAGATCAAATGTCACGCGACGAATCAGAGTTTCCTTGGCGGCTTCAACGGACGGTTTCAGTCCGGCTTGTCCCGCTCGAATTTGAATAAAGCGGTCGATCGCATTTCGGACCAGATCCTCAGCTTTCACGACGGGCGGCGCTGGCCGCTCGGGTGCCGTGAAGGACCAATGTCCGCGCCAGGCAGCGCCTTCGTCAATCCACCGCTTGATCAAGCTGATCTGGTCGGCGGTTAGCGACTTGCCACTGTCGGCGGGCGGCATCTTCTCGTCTTCATCCTCGGCCGTGATTCGCTGATAGAGCACGCTGGCGGCGCTGTCACCGGGCACAATCGCATGCCCGTCCGAATCCAGCGGGGCCAGTGCCGCTTCCTGTTGATCAAAGCGCAAGTCGGCTTGCCGCTCGTTTTCATCCGGGCCGTGGCATTGGTAGCACGTGTTGGAAAGAAGCGGACGAATATCGCGGTTATAGTCAACCGGTTCTTCGCCGCGGGCCAAGCAAGGCAGCCAAGACCCAAATAGGCAAGACACAGCGAGGAGGGTCGTGAAAGAGAGCGTACGTTTCATGGCGATGCCGATGGGGTCAGCGGAATAGGTCACATTCTGGCCGGCCTCCGGCATGGGCGGGCCGAACTCGACCTTGGCAAAGGAGGGAGGCTCAAGGCAGATTCGATTATAAATCTGACTCAGTTCAGATTCCAGGCGCGCAGCACAGGTGATTCAAGGGTAATCGTAGACGCAACCACTATTTCATGGCGTTTTTGCAGGCGATTCATCCGTGGAGGCACCAGCCGTCATCAGCGAGGCAACCAGTGGATTCACGTCCTTTTCATAGGTGAAGGGTTCTGGCCGGTCAGTACTACTAAATGTTTGCTTCAACTCACCCGCCGCGTCGTAGACCATCACCACCGGAATTACGAGGCCCGTCTTTTTCACAAAATTAAATTCCGGGTCGCTTTGAATCAAATTGCGGACGGCGATGTTGTTTTTTTCAAGCTTGGCCATCACATCCTTGGTGACGGCTTCCTTGTCTTCCTCAGTGGCTCCAACGTAGTCCAAACTCACCGAGATGCATTCGATCTTGTCGCCATACTGTTTGCGCAACTGCACCAGACCGGGCAGTTCTTTAATGCATTCCTCTCAGTAAGTGGCCCACACGTCGATGACGGTGACTTTGCCGCCGTCTTGCGCTATTTTTTCCATGTCGGACCAGCTTAGGTACTCGACGGTCACGTCGGGTTGATTGGAAGCCTCCGTCCCAGTTGGACTGCTGGTTCCACTCGAGGTGGTCGAAGTTTCGTCGCACCCTAAAAAAAACAAACATCCCACCCCAAACAAGGCGGCACTAAATTTCATCATGATTTTCATTGACATCTCTCTCCTCGGATTGCGTCCAGTGCGGCGATCACACTCAGGTAGCCAAATTGTAGCGAAGTCGCCGAAACGATGCAGTCGTCCAGTTCTCGAATTTCCCAGGATTCCGCGATAATTCGTGCGAAGACAGGAGGTGATCGTGGTCGCGAAGGGGCAGACTTTGACGTACCAGCACAAATCAAGTGTAATGAGAATTGACGTAGGCGAATCGCTTACTTAAAAACAACCTTAGATTTCCCTCCAAACAACGCCCACCTGAGTTAGGTCTTCCTTATGAAACGCGCCTCGATGCTGTTGTCTTTGGTATTGATCGCTCCGAGCGTTTTCGCCGCTGAACCACCCGCCGACTTGGAAGGGCTCGATCGTTCGCCGATCGATTTGGTCGCGAGCGCTGACGAATCCTGGTTGGTGACCGTGAATCAAACATCCAACAGCGCTTCGTTGGTGCGAACCAGCGACGGCGTCGTTCTGCATGAAGTCGCCGTGGGCGAGCGGCCGACCGCGATTGCTTTGCATCCCGATGGGCAACGCGTGTTGATTACCGGAACCTACTCGGGCGACGTCAGCGTGCTGCGAGTTGATGACAATCGATTGACCAAGGAAGCGACCGTCGAAGTCGGCTTTCAACCTTACGGTGTCGCGGTCAGTCCGGATGGGAATTTTGCTTACGTCGCGCTGTCGGCCGCGGCACAAGTCGCCGTGGTGGATTTGAAGCAGTTGGAAGTGGTCGAGCGGATTGCCGTCGCCCGCTGGCCTCGGTATCTCGCGCTGTCGCCCGATGGCAAGCGGCTGGCCGTGGGAGCAAGCGGCGATCGCGGCGTCTGCATCGTCGATACCGAGCAGCGCAAGCAACTGTTTATCGAAAAGCTGCCGGGGCTGAACATTGGGCACATGCAAATTTCCAAAGATGGCGGCCACGTTTATTTTCCGTGGGTCGTCTATCGTAGAAATCCAATCACCAAGGGCAATATCCAGCTTGGTTGGGTGCTCGCCACCCGACTGGCTCGCGTCCGGATGGACAAGAAAGCCCGTCGCCAAGCCATGTCGCTCGACCCGCGCGGCGAAGCGATCACGGATCCCCACGGCTTGGCTTTGACAAATGACGAGCGCCACTTGGTCGTCTCCGCGTCGGGAACTCACGAGCTGTTGGTTTATCGAGCGACGGATCTGCCGCTCAACGATTATGGCGGAACGGACCACATCCCCCGTTCGCTGCTCAACGACAAGGAACGTTTCTTCCGAATTCCGGTCGGCGGCCGCCCGATGGGGCTGCGGATCGGCAAAGACGACCGAACCGTGTATGTCGCCAATTACCTGGAAAACTCGGTGCAGCTCGTGGATCTTGAAGACCGCAAGTTGGTCCGTTCGATCCCGCTAGGCGGACCGAAGGAACCTTCCTTGGTTCGACGTGGTGAAATCATTTTCCACGACGGAGATCGCAGCCTTGACCAGTGGTACAGTTGCCACACCTGCCATTACGAAGGCGGCACCAACGCGGTGGCCATGGACACGTTCAACGACGATTCGCAGGGGACTTACAAGACGGTCTTGCCGCTATATCACGTGGCCGAGACCGCGCCCTGGACTTGGCACGGCTGGCAAAACGACTTGCGGGCGGCAATGCGTAAGTCAATCACGTCGACTATGATCGGCTCCGCGCCCAACGACAAGGACGTGGATGCGATGATCGCTTATATCAGTTCCATCAAGCCGCCACCGAACCCCTTCCGCGCGGCGGACGGAACTTGCAGCAGCGCGGCCGAACGAGGCAAAGCGATCTTCCTCAGCCAGCGCGCCAACTGCGCCAGTTGCCACAGCGGCCCCTATTTCACGGACGGCGAAATTCATGACGTCGGCCTGGGCAGCAAGAGCGACAAGCATATCGGATTCAACACGCCGTCGCTGATCGGTGTCTATCGCAAGATCAAGCTCCTGCACAGCGGCAAAGCCGATTCGCTGGAAGAACTGCTCACCGACCAACATTCGCCAAAGAAGGTTTCGGACACCGAGAATTTCTCGGACGAAGAGATGCGCGACCTCGTTGAATATCTGAAGTCGTTGTAAGTATTCGAGACTCACGCTCATCTGGCGATTTCAGGCAGCGCGCATCAAGACGTGCGCGATCTGCGTTACCAGTTCCGCTTGGGGCACGGTCGTTGGCTCGATGGTCGGACTCCTAATGGAGAATCCGCGGAATGAAGGGGAAGTCGAACAGGCCAAGGCCCAAGCCGTGGCGGCCGACGTCACTCAGGGCGCTCAGCGCATCGTGGGCGAAGATGCCACCGTCGTCGAATGCCCATTGGAACACACGGCATCGTGCAAGGTTGTTTCGGATGTTGTAGAGTGGTCAGTCAGCGGATCTCCCCCTATGCCTATTTCCTGCAAGTACGTGCACACGAACCTGGTCGCCCGCGATTGGCGGGGGCTGGCGACGTTTTATCAAGAGGTCTTCGACTGCCGGCCGGTGGGCTCCGAGCGCGATTACGACGGCGGCTGGATTCGCGACGTGACCGCCTTGGAAACGGACGTCTCGATTCAGGGCCAACATTTGCGGCTGCCCGGAGTTGGCGACGACGGGCCAACGCTGGAGATTTTTCAGTACAGCCAGCAGCCCCAGCGCCCACCCATTGCGGCGAACCAGCCTGGCTTTGCTCACATCGCGTTTCATATCGACGACATGCCGGCCGCTCGCCAAGCGGTGTTGGACGGCGGCGGCCAAGATTTAGGAAAAATGCACTCGATGGACGTCCCCGGCGCGGGCCGCATCGAACTGATTTATATGACGGACCCGGAAGGCAACATCATCGAGCTTCAGAAATGGTCAAAACAACCGTGAAGAAAATTGTCCCTATCTTAGGTTTACTCGCGCTGGCTGCGTTCTCCACCGAATTGAAAGCCGCGACACCGCGTGAGGCGCTGCGGCAACTGTTCGATGATGCCTGGCAGTTTGACATGCGAGAGGATCCGCTGTTTGCCACGCGGGCCGGCGACTATCGCTACGACGATCGGCTGCCAAGCGAAACGCTGGACGATTATCAGCGCCGTTTGAAACAGAAACGCCAGTGGCTCGGCCGGCTGCAAGCCATTTCCCGAGACGAACTGAAACGTAACGACCAAATCAATTACGACATATTTCAACGCGTGCTGGAAAAGGACATCGCGGATTATGAATTCGAGTCGTTTCTGATTCCCATCACCAACCGCTGGGGATTCCATATTGCGTTTCCCGAAATGCCGAATCAAATGCCGCTGAAGAACGCCGGCGACTACGAGAATTACATCGCGCGTCTGGCGGCTTTCCAGCGGTACACTCGACAGCATATCGAGATCATGCGTGCGGGGATGGAAAAGGGCTGGGTCTTGCCGGCGGTCGTGTTGGAAGGTTATCGCGGCACGATCGAACCGCACATCGTCAACGATCCCACGAAGAGTTTGCTGTTCAAACCGCTGCGAAAATTTCCGGAAAAGGTTTCCGAGGCCCGTCGTGAATCGCTCACCGAGAAGGCTAAGCAAGCCATCACGGAAAACGTCGTGCCCGGGTATCGCGAGTTTCTAACTTTTATGGAAAAGGAATACGTACCGGCGGCCCGCGGTTCGATCGGGGCCTCGGCGTTGCCCGACGGACGGGCCTACTATCGTCACCGAGTTCGCTGGTTCACGACGCTCGACATCACGCCGGAAGAAGTTCACAAAACGGGACTGGCCGAAGTAAAACGCATTCGGGCCGAGATGAAAGAAGTTATCAAGAAGACAGAATTCAAAGGTGACTTCGACGAATTTCTAGAATTCTTGCGCACCGACCCGCGGTTCTACGCGGAGACGCCCGAGGAATTAATGAAGGAAGTCGCCCTGATCTTGAAGAAGATGGACGGGCAGCTTCCGCTGTTGTTTAAGACATTGCCACGCGCTCCTTATGGAATCCGCGAAGTGCCCGCTTACATCGCGCCGCAAACGACGTCGGCTTTTTACAGCCAGCCTGCGGGCGACGGCAGCCGAGCCGGCTTCTATTTCGTCAACACATTTAATTTGAAGAGCCGGCCGCTTTATGAAATGGAAGCCTTGTCGCTGCACGAAGCCGTGCCGGGCCATCACTTGCAACTCGCGCTACAGCAGGAACTAGAAGGGCTGCCGCAGTTTCGCCGCTTCTCGGATTTTACGGTCTACATCGAAGGCTGGGCGCTGTACGCCGAACGACTGGGGATGGACGTCGGCTTCTATGAAGATCCCTACAACGACTTTGGCCGGCTGAGCTTTGAAATGTGGCGGGCTTGCCGCTTGGTGCTCGACACGGGCATGCACTACTTCGGCTGGACGCGGCAGCAAGCGATCGATTACATGGCACAAAACACTTCGCTTTCGATCCACAACATTCATGCCGAAATCGATCGCTACATCTCCTGGCCGGGACAGGCGTTGGCTTACAAGACGGGCGAACTAAAAATCCGCGAGCTACGGCAACAAGCCGAACAGCAACTGGGCGACAAGTTCGACGTCCGCGAATTTCACGAAGTCGTACTCAGCAGCGGAGCCGTCCCGCTGAACGTGTTGGAAGCGAACGTTACTCGGTACATGGAATCGAAGCAGTAACAAATCGTCGCCGTCTAGTAGAATCGCAACCAACTCCGGCAAACAATACAGGCCATGGCATTGCTATTTCAGCCGCACTTTGCTTGGGTCGTTCTTCCAATCAAATTCATTGCGGAAGTCGAAGGGGGTGAGGACGCGAGTTTCATTCTTGGTACGGACGATGTGGCGCAAGTGCTTGTAGGCGACAGGTGAGCCGAAATAGTATCCATCGGTTGAAATGACGGCCCACCCGTTGTTGTTGTTTTTGTCGCCCAGATTGGGCAGGATGGTGGCTTGGAGTGTTCCCTCGTCCAATCGCCAAACGCTAACTCGGGCGCCGTTCACGTGCAACACCTGCTTGCCATCTGGAGTGAATGTGGTCAGTTGTCCGCCCGCACCCGCCTGGACGGATCGCAGTTCTTTGCCCGTTTCAACCTTCTCATAGGTGACGCGTCCGTCGCGAGTCGCATAGACCAACGTCGTGTTGTCGTCAAAACGCAAGGCAGTCGCGGGCACTGGTCGGGTGAGGACGGCCTTCCATTGGGACGTTTCCCAGACAACTAGCTGGTTAAACCAACGCGGATCGGGATCTATTCCGGCGTCACCCCAATCACTAGTGACGGCAAGGTACTTACCGTCAGGACTCCACGTCACGGGTCCCATTGGCTCTCCAAACTCTGGAAACTCGGAGAGCGACTGCTTCTCCTCACCCGTCTTGGCGTCGTAAATGTGGACTCGGGATAGTTGAGGCATGTCTGTCGTGACGGCCAATAGTGTCCCATCAGGCGACCAGGCAATCGACGAGCGACCGGTAAGCCCGTCAGCGAACTTCCAACTTAGGCGTAATGCCCCATCGAGTGCGTCGTGAATTGACACGCCGAGGTGTCCAACGATCGCGATTTCTTTTCCATCGAGGGAATATGCCGCAGCACGCACATCGTGAACAAACTCTTCCGTCTGAAAATCCGCGAGGTGTGAACCATCTAGTGCCACAATTCTGCAATTGCCTCGGGTCTCGCCGATGAAGACATGTTTGGTGTCTGGCGAGAAGAGAATCGCAGTTGCTCCAGATCCGCCGAGCCTCTCGAATCGCCGTACGACGCGACCGGTGTTGCGGTCGATGAGCGCGCCGCCGTTGTTGGCAATAGTCGCGATAAATCGCTCTGAACAGGCGATCCGCTCAACGCCTGAGTTAGCTAGCAAGGGAATCCAATTCAGAGCCTGGTCACTTTCGACGGCATCGGTCATCACGCCAACAACGCCGCTGCCAGCCTTGGAACCCGACAAGGCGCATACCGATCCGTCTCGGCTGGCGAAGACAAAGCTGAAGCGTTGGCCGCCGATTTGGCGCGACTCGGCGGTCTTCAGATTTACGAGGCGGTTTCCACCATCAAAGAATTTGACCAACAGATGTTGTCCATCGGTCAACGGTGTGATCGACGTTGTGTACGGCACACCAGACGAGTTTTTGAATATTTCAATTCGCTGCGTTTCTTTTCCAGACTCGATTCGAACGATTTGATAGCTATCGTCAGGGTTCTGTCCGGTCGCCAAACCGACAAACAACTCAGAGCCATCCAAGGACCAGGCCACTGTGTGAGCCAGTTGGTCAAGCACTTGTTGCACGGCACCGGACGCCACGTCGCAAACCACGACAAATTGGTTGCAGCAGGCCGCTACCTGCTTGCTATCAGATGACCAGGAGAGCGCGATGTTGAACAGCCCATCCGGATAGATCATGGCTGGGCACTTGATTCGTTTGCCTTTTCCAGATTGGATATCCCACAAATAGATGAAAGGGTCTCTATAAAGGCTGGTTGCCAGAGTCTTGCTGTCCGGTGACCAAGCCAGGTGCCAAGGAGATCCGGGCGGATGCTCCAGCTTTGAGACCAACTTGCCCTGACTGTCCAGGATTCGCCCGATTTGGTCGTCGAAAAGGGTTGCAAGCAGCGAGCCATCGGGAGACCATCGGTACGTTCTGATCTTCGCCTTTTCGTGCTTGTACGAAAAGATCGTTTTACCCGTTGTCGTGTCCCAGACACGCAGTTCGCCACTCGTGTCGAGTGCGGCGAGTCGACGATTGTCCGAATTCCAAGCGAGACTATCAAAGTCGACATAGATGTTTCGTCGCGGCGGACCTGCCGTGTGACCGACGAGCAACTGTACTAGCTCACGGCTGTGCGGATCCCAGATGCGGATCATGCCGTCGTCGCTGAACGTCGCCACATGCTTGCCATCGGGCGAGACGGCAGCGGTTGTCGCTCCCATGATCGGCAACGTATCCAGCGTGTGGGACTGAACCGGGTCGCCATCTTTCGAGATCAATCGGGTCGGCTGTTGAACCAGCGCCAGCGGGCCCAGGGCCGGCAAATGATTCCGTGAGGGTTCGACGGGCGGCGCGACCACGCGTGGGGTGGTTTTGTCGCCGCTTGTTTTGGGATCCTCGGAAACTCTTTCGACAGTTGACCCTGCTGGTCCGAAAATCTTCGCGATGATGTTTCCCTGCTTGTCGCGGACGATGAAGACGACGCCAGCGACCAGCAGCAAGGCAGCCACGGCCGCAATGGCAACGAGCGTCCCGCGTCGCGGTCGCGCTTTGCGGGACTCGGACAGGACGACGGGCGCGGCTGGTGTTTCTTCGACGACATGAATTGCTTCGACGAGATCGGATGCCGATTGAAAACGCTGATCGGGGACCTTTTCCAATAGCCGCATTACGAGATCGGACAGCGCGCCCGGGACTTCGTCACGAAGGCTTGCCGGCGAGGGTGGCGTCTCGCTATCGATCGCGCGTAGCGTTGCAATCGTATTCTCCCGTTCAAATGGCTTGTTTCCTGTCAGCATCTGGTAAAAGACCACGCCCAAGCTGAAGAGATCGACTCGAGCGTCAATCGACTGCCCCAGAGCCTGTTCAGGAGCTAGGTAGCTCGGTGTGCCGACAACCTCTCCTGATTGCGTCAGATTCGCTTGGTCATCGATCGCGCGAGCCAGGCCAAAATCGACGATTTTCACGCGGCCCGTCCCTGCTTCCAACCACAGGTTGTCCGGTTTGATATCGCGATGCGTGAGGCCTTTGCCGTGGGCGGCTGCCAGCCCTTGCGCCGCTTCACGAACAATGCGGCATGCCTCGTCGAGCGGGACGACTTCTTCGCGTTTTAGCCGCATGCCCAGCGATTCGCCTTCCAGGAGATGCATCGCCAGGAACGGAACTTCGCCGTCAGGGACCACTTGATGAATCGTCACAATGTTGTCGTGATGAATCGCGGCCGTTGCCTGCGCTTCGCGAACAAAGCGTTCGCGAGCCGAATCGCTCGACATGGCTATGTGGGGCAGCATCGCCTTCAGCGCGACCAGCCGCTTGAGTCCAACGTCTTCGGCTTTGAAAACAATCCCCATGCCACCCTTGCCGAGAACATCAAGCACTCGGTAGCCGCCCAAGCGCCCCATTTCACCATCCGATTCAGCGGGTGACAGAATCCGCGAGACAATTTGTTCCAATGCGGGCTTCTTCCGAGCAATGTCCACGCCTAGCGTCTCGACTTGCCCGGCAACGGATGTATCGTGCAGAGCTGCCGCGGCACCCACTAACCGATCCAACTCGGAATCGTCGCTCAGAATCTCTTTGGGAAGATCCAAATGGAGATGTCCCAGTACGTCGTCCGCTTGCTGGTCCAGGTTCTCGAATCGCGCGGCACAAGTAGGACAGATCTCCAGGTGGTTCGATGCTTCCTCGTATTGCTCCGGCTGGAGATTGCCCAAATCAAAGTCGCTTAATTCGTGATCTGTCAAACACTGCTGGGTTTTCATGATTCATTACCTCGCGGCGCTGCGAAGGGGTTCCGGGTTGTGAAATTGCTCCAAACAAGGATAAAACGCCAGGGTGTGACACTTTCCTTTCCGGCATCGTAAGTCCTAATATACAAACCGGTTACGGCACTGACGCAGATAGCCACCAGAAACACGAAAAAACACAAAAACTGAGTCCCCTTCAATTTCGTGCCTCTTGGTGTTTCTCGCGGCCCACATCTTGGCAGGAAATCAACAGTTCGTCACAGCGCCGGTGTTTCTGGCACTTGCCGGCCAAGAAGTGTTAGCGATAGCCGATGTGTTGCGCGGACGCCACTAAAGCAGAGCGTCTAGATCGTCATCGGCCAGGACGACGGCTAGCGCTCCTCCAACAAAAGTGCAAAACTTTCTCCTTGCTAGCTTTCTTCGCAAAAAGGGGGAAGTTGATGCGATAGACAACTCGGATTTGAGTTGGCTCAATCACCACTCGGGCGATCAAGGTGCGAAGGATTTCTCGCTTCGTTGCCCAGTCGGCGTCGGCAAGATTCGAAGACACCGTTGTCGAGAAGTCGTCAAGACAAGCAAGTGCTTCTCGCAACGTGGATTGCTCGCGTGTTTCCGTCTGTAGCTCCGTAAGCTGCGCTTCGACATCGGTCAACCGCTGACGGGCTCGTTTGACTCGCGGGTCGAATTCCTTGCGAGTCAACACGCCATCCGCGTAAGCATCGATCAATCGGTTCACCGATCGTTGGGCAGTTGAAATCTGCTTCTTGAGCGACTGCTCACTCGATGAACTTTCCGGTGCTGACAAGCGACGCTCGTACTCCTGGCGAAGCAACTTTGGATTGCGGAGTAATTCACAGGCGTCGTTCCAAACAGCTTGGTCAAGTTTGTCGGTGCGTATCTGTTTGTTATGGCAGACTCGCTTGCCACCGAAACGATACGCATCGCTGCCAACACACCGGTAGTACGCATAGCGCCTTTTACCTTTCGCCGCGATTCGACTGACCTTCTTGCCATAGTACGCATAGCCACAGGACTCGCATTCGAGCAGACCTTGCAAGAGATAACTCGCTCCGCGTTTTCGCTCGCGACCACGTTGACGGTTTTCAGTTAGTTGTTGCTCGACGGTTGCGAACAGCTCTTCCGAAACGATGGCCGGAACGACGATCGAAATCTGTTCGGTGGCATCGGTGTCGTAAGTCGATCCGGTTCGGCGGGGAATCTTCGTTTGGCCGCGCGGCGTGCGCAACTGCGGTCGGCGCGGCCCACTACGAGTCTTGCCAAACGCCGCAAAGCCCTTATAGGCAGGGTTTTTCAGGATGGCCCAGATCGTTGTGCGGTCCCACCACGACTTGCCTCTGGGCGTTGGAATCTCTTTCGCATCCAAACGTCGCTTGACTTCGCCGATCGAAATGCGATCGCGACCGACCCACTCGAAAATCTGTTTTACCACAACTGCCTGCTCCTCGTTGATCTCATAAGCCGCCGCGCCGCCCCCTTCGCGTTTCGAAATATAGCGATAACCATACGGTGCATTGGAAAGCACGTTCACGCTACCGCGAGTCGCCGCATGTCGCTTGCCGCGTCGACTGCGTTCCATGATCTTCGCGCGTTCGTACTCGGCGAACATACCTTGCATCTGCAACAGCAAGTTTTCTTCTGGACTGGTGCCAATGGCACGATTGAGAAACACGATCTCAACGTCATGTTTTTCTAATTCGTCCACCAACAACACTTGATACGCATAACGTCTGGCGAGTCGATCCGGCGAATGAACATAAAGTTTTTGAAACCCACCGACATACGCCGTATCACGCAACTTCTCAAGCGCGGGACGCATCTGTCTTGGCAGGCTCCGCAAGCACGCTTGCTCTTCGGCCAGACGTCTTCTTTGAATTTGGGAAACCGGGGCCCAATGTCGCTGGCACTCCTAAATCGCCGAAATGTCGCAAACTGATCGCTATGTATCTAACGACCTTTTCTATGCGGCGCCAAACGACAATCGGCGTAAGCACATTACAGACGCGTTTGATCACGGTCTCTGCTTCATCATCGCCCGCAAGGCATTCTGCAGCTGCCCAAAGATTGACAAGTTGCAATCGTGGGGCAGTACTTCCATGGCGAGCGAATGGAACTCCAGAGCGTTCAGTATTCGGGACTCAAGCCGATCTGAAGGAATCTCCAACGCCGCGTGCGCAAGCTCTCTGGAATTGCGGCGTGGATGGAGGCGTCGAAAGGCCTGCTCGCCTAGACGGAGAAGGTGAAATTCCCCTTCGTTATCCTTCCTTAAAAAAACGACATCAAGTAGCGTCAAAGCGTCCTGGTTGCGATACAGATTGTAAATGTCGATCCCTGTTCGAATCCGCCCTGCACACCTTTTCGCCGCTTCTCGTGCGGATGCTGCATGTACTTCCATGGAGACGAACTCCGAATCTTTCCGGATCTCACGCGCCGCCTCGTTCCGTTCGCTATTGAGCTCCGTCTTTTTGGCGGTAAGATCAAGCGCGCTGAGCGGTACCTTCAGCTTGTCACTCAGACGCTTCCTGGGCTAAATATCAACGATCTTGAGAAAACCGAATTGCTTGCTTTTGCCCACGAGCATCTCGGCGGCGTATTACTTCACCAGAGCCTTTCTCGACAGGCGGTCGACGCATACCACAAAGGCGACCTACTCTTTTGTCGACTCGCGCGCGACTCAACTGACACTTACTTCAAGGGATTCTGGAAACATCGAACACTGGCATGCGCCCTCGGTGAAGCTAGCGCCCTCCGCCTATCGGGAAATCTTGAAGTATCAACTAACCAACTCACACTCCTTTTGACGGAAGCCCGCGGGTTGGACCAAAAGGCGGATCGCAGCTCGCGGACATTTGAGTATCGCGGACATCGTTTCCGTACGTTTATCGCGGAAGTCCAACGGTCGCGTGGCACGGTCCTGGCCGCGGCGGGCAACGCCAGGGAATCTCTTGCCGCCTTTCGTGAGAGCGTCGACATTTTGGAAACAGAAGGCGTCGCTGAGCACGATCCAAATCAGTTGGTAGCAACCTATCTCAAACGCGCGGCCGTACATACGAAACCCGACGTCGCCCTTGCTGAACTTGAGACAGCACGCGATCTCGCCGACCGGCGCAAGGAAGTCGGCGTTTACAAGGTGTTCTTAGACAAGGCATTCGCCCGCACCTATCGTTGGATAGGCGAAACTAACCAGGCAACTGAGTACGCGCAACGCGGACTTCGCTCAGCCAATCGGCTCGGCCTGCACCGTCAAGTTTGGCAATTGGAAGCACTTCTTGGCGAATAAGCCAAACCAACCAGTCTCCTGGTGGCAGTCTTAAAACTTCGAGCGATTCCTTCTTGCCTATCCCATTTACAATCCCCCCGAAAGTATGGGGGGGATAATCGGTGCTGCCAGTGTGACACTCCCCTACAGTTTAATAGCGTCCGCCAGGACGTTCTCTTCATCTAATCTTTTCCAGCCATGGGAGCCCACAATGAACCACGATCTTGACATCACCGTCCACCAGCTCGTTGATCAGTCAGACTGCGATTTCAGTCTCGAGACGGACGTCGAGGTCGCGCGCTTGACGGTCGGCGGCCGCCCGCTCCAGGTTTGCACCAGCGACTTGCTGAAATTCATTCGCAGCAAGAAGAAAGAGCAAGAACGCGCCAACGGCAACAGCAATCAGGCCCACCTATCAATTGACTCACTTTCCGACACGTAGATCCCCTTCCGCATTTTTCTATCAGGCCCACCCGACATCATGCTGCCTCGTTGTGATAAGCCAACAGCATGAGCGGGCTGGGCCTCTTTTTTTGTTCGCATTGCATCCCGCCGTGCATAACTCAAGTTGATTCTACTCGTCGATAAAGAACAATAAAGGACATTATTTGACGTTAACTTTGAACAACACCATGCCGACCATGAAACGGAAAACGAACGGTGCCTTGACGCCCCAAAGCAACTCAACTTCACTGCCGGCCGAGCAGGTGCCGACCACGATCGCTGCTGCGGGCGGCGCGGCGAAGTTTGCCTATGAAGAATTTCTTTTCGGTTCGATTCGCAACGAGCACACGCGAGCCGCCTACACGTGTGCCATCAAACAGTTCTTTACGTGGTGTGAGCAACGTTCACTCCCCTTGCACCAGGTAACGCCTGCTCACGCTGGTCACTACTTCGACCAACATGTTGGATCGATCCCCACTAAAAAGCAGCACCTGGCGGCCGTCCGGCACCTGTTCGACAAGTTGGTTCAGCGGCATGCCGTCATTTTGAACCCCGCGGCAAGTGTCCGCGGCGAAAGGTACCAGGTCGTCGAGGGCAAGACGCCGGAGATGTCACTCAGCCACGCTCGCATGTTGCTGCGGTCAATTGATATTAGCCACGTTGTCGGACTGCGCGATCGAGCGGCCATCATGACGATGATCTACACCGCTGCTCGCGTCGGCGCCGTGGCTCGACTGAAGCGAGGTCACTTTCGCAACGCGGGCGAGCAGTGGACACTTAGGTTTTCCGAGAAGGGCGGCAAGTCGCGTGAGATTCCCGTGCGGCTTGATCTGCAACGTTATCTATCTGCCTACCTGGACGTTGCGGGCTTGTGGGACGCCCCGCCACAAAGTCCCCTGTTTCTCACCACGGTCCGCCGAGAACGGAGACTTACGTCCGCTCCCCTGACACCTCATGGCATGTGCCGCATGGTCAAGCGACGCCTGAAAGACGCCGGGTTGCCTACTGATCTGTCCGCTCACAGCTTTCGCGTCATGACTTTGACCGATTTGATTGAGCAGGGCGTGCCGGTGGAAGATGTGCAATATCTTGCTGGCCATGCCGACCCTCGAACGACACGACTGTACGATCGCACCAAGCGTCGGGTGACTCGCAACATTGTCGAGCGGATAACGCCCTTGGAGCGAGAGTAGCCCGAGTACTGTCTCGTCATACAAAACGGCGTGCTCCTCTACCGCTGCGATTGCGGGGATCGTTTCGGATCGGCTCCACCTCATAGATTGACGATAAAAAAGGGGCTGACCGCAACCGTGAAGTGAACTGTACTCGTTTCCCAATTTGCTGCCCTGTAATCACTCCGACCAGTTAGTGCCTGCAGCAGTAACAATGGCGTTTAATGCGGTAACCCGCCCGCTGCCAAAGTTGACTAGCCACTCCGGTAGGCCTGGCAGTGTTCCCAAGACACGGCCCTGGTCATCCATCATTATGACAACGCCGCCCGGGTTGAGTTCCCCGATCGGTGTCAATGTTTGTGCATGGATACCTGCGCTGATCTCGTCTGCCTGACTGCTCTCGAGCATTGTCATTGCAGTTCGCGGATTTACATCGAATACTCCTTCAGTTTCCGTCTTGATCCGAAGGCCGCAAAATTCTTCCAGAAACGCCTTGGCTTGGTTCGAAGTGGTAAAACCCCGATCACTTAGCGCCGTCAACTCTGATGAAACGTCTACTCCGCGGTCCGCAGTCCATCCCGCCTCATCCAGTCGTTCCCGGACAGTTGTAAGAAGCTCGGATGAAACTGGTGGACTTTCCTCTTCAACCTCCGTACACTCCCACTCGCGTCCTTCGCAAAGTGAGTTCAAGGCGTCTACGTGATCCTGACCGACGAAACACAGGATGTCTTCAAAGCACGCGTACATTGCTCCGCCCGCCGTCATAAGCAAATACATGTGTTCGCTGCGAGCTGCACCCATAGGAACTACGGCCTGACCGATGTGGTTTTCATACTCGCGCAGATAGTTCGGCTCAACACGAGCCCAAACGTCCGCGTGAAAATTACAGCCATCCATGGAGTCAGGAACTCGAAAGTGTGGAAATCGAAGCTTCAGGCCCCCAAATTGTTCGAGAAACGTAAGCACCGTCGTGAAAATGGTGTGCCCGTATTCTTCATAAGCTGCCCGGTACTTCGAAACGTCGATCCTGCGGTCCGGTGTCCAACCAGCGGCTGAAAGTGCTGCAATCGTCTCTGGTGAATACTCCGTCATGTTTATCCTCAAAACGCATTCACAATTGTATCAATAATACCGTCTAGCGATTGGGTGCAATTTTGGCAGCGAGGGCTGGGGGTCCCGGTGAGTACGTCGACAACGTAAAGGCGAATTTCTTTCCACTTAGCCCCGTCATGCAATGCTCGATTAACTGCGCCGAATTCAGCGCAGTTTGTAACTCGCCAGTCATTGGAGAGTTTCTGCAGGCATCCGTCTCGCTAATTCTGGATGGATGTTTGTTGGCTGAAGCGTCGCCCTATTTCTTAGTGAGACTCCATGATAAGCACGGCCCCTTCCACAATCTACGACTGTACATGCCTTCGAGGGAGCTGTCTTCCCAGTTGTGCGAGCTGCTTCCGGCGAAAGCAATTGCGTCGGATCTCGCGTGTGTGAGTGCCTTCGCCTCCGACAAACGGCGCGACTTGCTAGCAGCATTCGCGACCTTTCCTACGTCGTCACCGCTGGAAAAAACCCACCGCCATGTTCTCGCGAACCACCCTTGTGATTTTGCTGCTTTGACCGCCTTGCCGCCACGGACAGCACCTGCGGCCGCATTGTCAAAGGGCCCAGGTATAACAAAAAGCACGGCTTCCGTTACACATTCTTCCGTGTGATCAAGTGCTTGGCCTGGCAATTCCCCGGTAAACTTTGCCGACCTAATGAGTTCACCCGTGGCATTGTCACCGCCGGCTTCGATTAACGCCCTTTGTCGCAAAGACTTTCCCTTTTCTAACGCTCCATCCTTCTTCTGCCTCTTGTAGAAAAGATCGAATATCGTCCATTTCTCCAACCCGTTGGGATCAAAGGCTGTGGTCGGACCGTTGGAAACAAACCTATAAAAGTTGACATCTCCCGCCTGAAATTCAAGCGGATCTTGGGAGATCCATTGCCCAACGGCCGCGTCGTAATACCGAGCCCGGTTGTATTGCAGGTCCGATTCGGCATCGATTTCTCGGCCGGTGAAGCCGAAGATGTGATCGACGTATCCTGTACTCGACAGCTCGTTGCTGTAGGCATCGTAGATGATGTGCGATTCTAGGGTGGTGGTGTCCGTGGCTGCGTCGTAGCTTATCAGGTCGCGGACACTGCCTAGATGATCCGTGAGCGGCCAGAGAAATGCCGGAAGTCCCCGCGACTACGTCCACCTGTTCGTCGGCCAGGATTTGGTCGACGCCTGGGCCGTACAGGTAACGGTTCGTTAGGTTATCGTTGCCGTCGAAGGCCAGGACGATGTGATCGCCCGCATTGCCTCTCTCATGGCGAAGCCCGTCGTAGGCGAATTTCTTCGTCTCGTCGATTGTACCATTGCCGTCCGTGTCGATCTTCTTTTGGATGCGGTGGCTGAAGACATCGTAGACGTATTCCACGATTTTTCGGGCCGGACCGCTGACCGAAAGGCGTTCGGTGATCTTCGTCAGCCGGTTGTGGTGGTCGTATTCGTATTCGACCACGAGCGGCTGCCAATCGTCGTCAGCAATCCGCTGCCCGAGTGCTTCCGCCGTGCCGTCTACTGGTCTACTGTGTGACCATTCCGGTTCTTCGCTTTTCGGCTCCAGTTGACCGCGAAGGTGACGACAAAAAGAAACCCCGCCCCTATGGCAATGTCTATGGCGAATGCTAGTAGCCGGAATTCAACTGGCTTACCGTCTTCCCACACCGCGCATACAAGGGGGAACCCGGCATCGGTCATGTGAGAGAAAAGCAGACCTCCATTGCGGGGCCAGTTTGCGATTAACACAAGCAGCGCAGCTATGACTGTTAGCCAGTATGATGATAGAAATCGAAACACGAGATCACTCCTCACGGGGAAGCCAAGA
Source organism: Planctomycetota bacterium (assembly GCA_029259935.1). The sequence goes on along the minus strand of JAJDEH010000259.1, from coordinate 27,279 downwards.
AGCCTGAAGTTTTCGCTTGGTGACGGTCCACCCATTCGGCAGTCCGTTTCCTATGTGATGCCGCGTATCTCGAGAAACTTCCTCGCCATATCCAGATAGAGCGGCTTGCCGGTGACGCGATGCAGCTTGACCAGCGCCAGTTCCAGTTCCTGATGACCGGGAGCCTGGCGAATCGGCTTGCCGTCGTTGTATTTGGGATCGCCGACGAAGAAGACCTTGTTGATGTGCTGAGCGCTCTTCTCAGCAACGTCGAGCAGTCCTTTCTTTCCGGTCGCCTGGTAATAGGCGATCGCCGCCTCGTACAGATGCCCAACGTTGTACAGCTCGTGGCTATGAACAACGAACGTGTAAGGCGCGTCGCCCATCATGTTCTTCGCGGTGCCCACACCCGTTATGTGTGACGGATACAGGTAGCCGTTTGCAGCCTGAGCACCGGCGATGACGTCGGCGATTTCGTCGAGCTTCGCTTCGAGTTCCGGATCGCGTCGCAACTGAAGCAAGTACGCGGCTCCCTCCATGACTTTGTAAAGGTCCGAATCAATGAACCGATGAGCGCGATGGCCTTCCACTTTCTTTCCGGCCAGAAAGTCGCGTGCGGTCCGCAAATGTTCGACACCGGGTTGCGTGCGTTCAAAAGCAAATGGCACCAGCGTCTTGCGCTGAGTCACCAGCCGAGGCCGCCAGAAGTCGCTGGTCATTTCAACTTCATTGAACGGTACCGGGCGGAGCGGATAATCGGCCGTCGCCGTGCCGACGAACACGGCGAGAATGATCAGAGGCAAGAGTTGTCTGGTGTACGATCGCAGCACAGCGGCTCTCCACGTTAAGAAATAGGACCGGAATCAAACGTCGTGAAGGGATACTCCGCCCAACAGCTCAATTGCCCGGTCGAAACGATCATGAAATTCGGCGAGGTGCCGGCGCCAGGAAGTTGGAGTAGCCGAGCCGGGCCTGTCGCCGCCACGGACGAAGAGGATGCAGAGCAAGTTGTCGGGATGGCGAAGTCTCATCGGGCTTGTGATCGAGATGGGAGAGAGAGGCCGAAGCCGGGTTGATTGGAAGGTTGGAATTGAGCGTCGACGATTCTGTTTTCACCGAAGTCAATGTTACCACCTTTCGTGGTGACGCCTTCGATCGTGGGAGCGTTTCCATAGGCACCGACAAGGTGTGCGGTGTAGACAGTCTTGAGGGCCGTGCCCCAGGTGTGCGGTGAAGCGCCGACGCCCTCCTTCGTGAGCCGCGGCATCTGCCGGCGCCACTTGGTGAATCCGTGGCCGCAAATGTCTTCCAGGCGGACGTTGAGCGTGTGGTCCTTCTGAAGTTTTTCGAGGACGGGAAAGTCGGGCTTTGCCTCGCCGTCGGCGCGGAGGGTTTCTTTGCGGCCGTTGGCGACGAGATAATCCCCCAAACGAGTCCAGTCGGCGACGGTTTCGTGAAACGGTTCCTCGATCCAGAAGAGAGGGACGTCGGCGATGCCTGCAAGGAAGGCGATCATGGTTTCGACGGTGAAACCGTTGTTGCCGTCGACCAGGATGGCGATGTCGGGGAAGGCTTTCTGGATGGCCTTGACGACGTTGATGTCGCGTTTGAGGCCGGCCTTGGCGGGCATCCATTTGTTACCGCGTCCGATTTTGACCTTGAACTGGCGATAGCCGTAGTCGTAATCCCAGCGGCAGTTTTCGAGAACCTTGTCGATGCCGGCGGGATGGTCGACGGGGTCGAGGTCATCGAAGTAAATCATGCCGGAGTAGACCTTGGTGAGACGAGGCTTTTTAGCCCCGGTCATTGCCCAGACAGGTTGATCAAGGATGATACCGGCGAGGTCATGGAGGGGAATGTCGATGGCGTGATACTTTTCGGAGCGGATACCGGTGCCGGATCGATCAGCTCAGCGACGGTTTTGCCTTGAACGAGTTCGAGAAGCTGTTCGGGTTTGCCGGTCTTCCCCTGAGTTTGGCCCCAACCGGTCGCGCCCTGGTCGGTGTGGAGGACGCAGACGCGCAGCTTGGCGGGGCCATGGCCGTGGATGCCTTTGCTGGACTTCCGACCGACCTGGCGCGGCCAGGGGATGCTGACGGTCCGGAATTCAATCCGGTCAATGCGATGCCTGGAGAGAGGTGAGTCGGCGGCGTGCGCGAACCCAGGCAGCGCTGTGGCTGCGGCAGCGACGGCCGTGTGACTCAGGAATGTGCGGCGGTCCATGTTTCGATGGATCATGATTCATTTTGCTTTGGATGACTTGAGGGAGTCGATGTAGGCCTTGGCATTGGCCGCGAGTCGGGCAAGGTCGGGAGCCGCTTTTAGCTCGTAGTCCTTAATGGCCTTTCCGGCGTCGGCGACAGCTCGGTTGCGGGCCTGGAACTCGGGATCGTCGTTGAGGGATTTACGGATAACTTGGCGTTTTTCCACGGCGGCGTCAACGCTTTCGAAGGCTTCCGGGAAGCGGGCTTCGAGCGCGGCTTGGCGCCGGGCAGTCTCGGCAACCAGAGCGGCGAGTTGTTTGTCGCCAGCGGCTTCGAGTTGGAAGCGGGTCTGGCCGAGCTCGGATGCGAACCGTTGTTTCGGGATCCCTTCCTCTTTGAGATTGGCGAGTTTCGGCTTCGTGGAGAGGACGTAAGCGTCTTCGGCACGGGAAGCTCTGTGGACCTCGGTTTCCATGCGTTTGAAGTCGGGGTCGATGGCCTTGATGTGTTGTTTCTTCTTCGCGATGAGTTTGCTGAGTTGTTTGTGGGAGGCGAACGCCTCCGCGTAGTCGGCGTGCAGAGCAGCTTTCAGCTTGTCATGCTTGGCCACGAGGTCGCGGTAGGCCTGATCCCGCAGAGTGAGGCGGGATTTGAGGTTGGTGTACTCGAGTTTGTAGCGATCCGCGGGGTCACGCTTGACGGGAGCGCGCTCTGTCTGGATCACCGCGAGTTTTTTGCGAGTCTCGGTCCAGTGAGCCCGCTGACCGATGGCCTTCCAGACGCGGACGTTGTCGATCGAAGCGCCGGGGAAGTCGAACTGGAAGGCGAAGTACTTGCGGGTGCGATCAATGATTGGGTGTTGGCCAATGACGAATTCATTGTTGCTCAGATGAGCGACAATTTCGTCGTTCCAGTATTCGACCGTCATGGTTTGCCACTGGTCGTTCTGAGCTTTGCGGATGCACTCGCCAAGCTGAGCGGGGACTATTCCGGCATTGCGATCCACCGGCGTGTTGATCTGAAAGTGATCTCGCCGAATCTGAGTGACGCTGTTGTAGCCGCCGCCGCTGCCAGTCACGAGGCGAAGGTCTGTCGTATTGCCGGAGAGTTTGAAGTCGAACTGGATGATTGTGTTGTGGAAGGACGGGTCTTTGAGGAAGACGCGTTTGGTTTCGGTCGGATCGACAGCTGTGCGCAACAGTGCGCCGTCACGCAGGGCGAATTCGGCCTTGAAAAACCAACGGTCAGAGACAAACTCGGGATCGAAGTCTTCCGAGAAAATGAGTTCGCCGGGGCTACACATCAAGGCGTTCGGCGTTTCCGCGACTGCTGTCGCGGAGATCGCGGAGATGCTGAGCACTAAGAGGATGAGACGAGAGTTCATTGTGTTGGCTCGCATGTTAGGTTCAGGCTATTGCGTTCTCGAATTTGTCGTTAGCTTGGTAGCGGGATGGGTGTTCGGCGAGGGGTAAGTCAAGCAAGCTCGTCAGGTTCCGTTCGGGTATTTGAAGGTGAGATTTTCAATGATGCCGGAGAAGTGGTTCGGCGTGCTGTAGTTCCCTACGGGTTCGATCAGGTCGGTACCAATTTGAATCGAGTCGTCGGGCTCGTGGCGAATGATTCCTACTTTCGCCTTGCCGACGAGTTTGCCATCCACCTTGAGAAACGCTTCTCCCCTGGAATTCCAGTTCGCTTCGAACCTGGCAGAACCAGTGATCGCGGCAGAGGAACGGAGCACGGTGCGTTCTTTATTCACACAGGTGGCAAAGCACAGATGGCCTTCATCGAGATAGACGCTGTAGCCAGCTCGGTTGCCACCATGAGCAAGGACAACTCCCGAGGGAGAGCTGGGACGAATAGTGCCCTTGATTTGCAGCGAGCGGCCGCCGGCCACTTTCGGCGCACGAAAGGCAGGGAGGTCAAGCCATGACTTCCCGTCCAGTTGAAGCGCCCCGGTATCACCTCTGACGCCACGATTCACAAAGCGAAGGAGTTGGTTACTGGCGAGAATCGCGATCGTCGGCACAGGCGCGGTGAGTGGAGCTTCGTTATCGAACGCAAACCCGAGGTCGTCCGCCCACGCGGAGCTTCGGGTGGCCATCGCGGTAGCACGCTCTGGTTGTTTGGAAAGAAGATTGGTGGTCTCACCTTCATCTGCTTTGAGATCGAAGAGCTGGGCTTCGCTGCCATCAGGGTTGATCAGGAATTTCCAGCGACCGTCGCGGATCGCGAACGTGGCACTCTGGTGCTCTGGTTTGCCGCCTTTGAGAATGGCGTGAGGATGGCCGTATTGCCAGAAAATGGGTTTGGCGCGACGGGATGCATTGCCGAGGAGAACGTCGCCCCGGTCCAGACCATCAAGGTCATCCTCGACTGAAACTCCAGCGAATCGACAGATGGTCGGGGAGAGATCAATCGCGCTTACGACGCTGGTGGTGTCCTCGATACCGGCTGGAATTGTCCCGGTCCAGCGCGCGATGAAGGGCATGCGGATGCCGCCTTCGAACAATGACCATTTCCGACCGCGGTAAGGACCGGTGAAACCTGCCGGTGGGCCCGTCTCGTATTTCCTTGGCCAGTCGGTTGGACCGTTGTCGCTCGTGAAGAGGATCAGGGTTTTCTTGCCGAGATTCAGTTCATCAATCGTTGCGATGACCCGCCCGATCTGCTTGTCCATCTCTTCGAGGACAGCGAAGAAATCGCGAACAAAAGGATCGTCGGAAACGGATTTGAATTTGTCGGCGCTACCGGGACGAGGCACGTGCGCGTCGTGCACGTCGTTCGGAAACAGCTGAACGTAAAACGGGCCGTCGCGGTGGCGTCGAATGAAGTCGATCGTACGATCTGTCTGGATCTTCATCCTCTCCCACCGCTTGCAGGGAATGACCTTTCCGTGGCCGAGGCTCCGCGCGCGTTCGACGCCTTTTTGATTGGAAATAATTCGATCGCCCAGGCCTTCGAAGGAAACCAGGGATTCGTGAAACCCGTAAGCTTGAGGCAGAGGTGCGTCGTCGACGTCACGGCCGCCTCCCATGTGCCACTTGCCGAAATGAGCGGTCGCGTAGCCAGCGGCTTTCAGCTTCTTCGCGGTCGTCGGTGCGGCGGGGTCGAGGTAGTTTGCCATGCCTCGATTCGCGTTGCCAGCCCGCGTGTTCAGGAACGAATGGATCTTCCAACGCCCCTGATACTGGCCGGTGGTGAGGGCGACGCGTGAAGCGGAACAGATTGGCGAGTTGACGTAGAAGTTGGTCAACTTGATGCCTTCAGCAGCGAGCTTGTCGATGTGAGACGTCTTGATGAGCGGATTGCCAAAGCAGCTCGGATCCGCGAATCCCATGTCATCGATAAAGATGACCAGGATGTTCGGCTTTTCGTTGTTTGAATCTTCTGCAGAAACCGATTCGAGGCCCGCCGAAATCACGACAAGAGAGAGGATGGTTATAGCGAATTGCTTCATTGTGATAAGACTCGTATTTCTGTGAGACGCCAAGTTAATCGGCTTCAACAAGCACACGCAGTTGATCAAGTTTTTGCGGCGACACTTTAAGATCAAGAATCAACGTTCGCTGGTCGGCAGCAAGAATCACACTGTCGAATCCCGGGCGATTGTCGCCCTCAGGTCGGGGCTCGACCTCGCGCGGGGTTGGGTAATCCACGTCCGGACTTCCAAATATGGCCTCCGATTCTTTCAGCAATCGCGTCGCGGTAATCACACCGACAGTGGGTTTCGCGAAGGTGATCTGTCCGTGAACGCTCCGCTTTCGGTTGGGAAATGCCTTCTTCATACCCCCAACACCAATAGGGACTCGATCCGATCGTGGCATACGTCTCGCGCACTTGGGGGATCGTTTGGTATTCGAGTTTGATCGACGATTCACGCGCATGCTTTTGTCGCGAAAATTGCACTAGCGGCTGGCAATCGAAGACCGGCCGATCGCTGTTTTTTCCCAACACGGTGGTTCCAGTCGTCGTAGCATCGGGCAACGCGACCATCGTGTCGCATGACAGCGGACGAATGCGTCGATTCACCTCGCGCATTGATTGTTTCTTGGGCTTTGTATCGGCAAATGCCGCGAGACCACTGGGGCCGAGTATCCCTAAGAAACCGCTGCTAATCACAGCCCCACGTTTGAGCAATGAGCGACGATCCAAATGGTATTCGATTGGCGAATTGTTTTTATTGTGGGACATGGCGTTTGGCTCCATGAGTTTTATTTTGGTTTGCCCAAATCCTGTTCGGTGAACTTCGTCTCAAAAAACGCTTTACCGTTTTTGTTCAGAAACTTGGCGCTCAATGTGGCGGGATCGTTCTGGGCGTCGACGGTCATTAGCAGAAATGTGTTCGGCTCGCCGGAATCGTGGACCAACGCTGGGTGTGGGACCTTGGCGTTGGCAATGACTCCGTCGTGAGTCGGCGACGTAATCAGCTCCGGGATGTCGTAACCAGCGTGCTTGGTCGTTTTGTGGCGAAGGACACGCGTGCGATGGATGTCACCGCCGACGAGAACGACGCCTGTAATCTTCTCCTTGCCAATGAATTCAATCAATGCCTCGCGTTCGTGTGGATACGTTCCCCAATGATCCTGCTTTCCTGGTCGAACCGCGCCATTCCAGATCATTCCGCAGGCGAGCACTTTAAATGGAGCCGTCGAGCACTTCAACTCGTGACGCAACCATCTCCATTGCTCCGCGCCGAGCAGCGTCGGACGATCCTTGTCAAATGGCGAAGGCTGCGTGGCGGCGAAGTAACGTGTGTCCAACAGGTAGACTTCAACACCGCCGCGGCGAAATTTCGTGTAGATCCCCGACTTGCCATCGCCGTACGATGGGTTCGCACGATACTCAATAAACGCACGCCGAGAATTCTCTTTGCCTTTCAAGTTGCCGTCGGTATCGTTTCTGCCAAAGTCGTGATCGTCCCAAGTTGCGTACAACGAGCGGTTACGAACAAGCTCTTTGAAACCGGCCGCCGCCGCAAACTCAGCGTGCCGACGACGTTGAACGGCGAGGTCCGTCGAGTCAATGTACGGCGTGTCGCCCAACAGAACGACGGCGTGCGGATCGGCCACGCGCATCTGCCGCCAGACCGCTGTCGACCCCTCGTCTTCCCTCGCACACGAAGCGAATCCCAAACGCACGGTGCCCAAACCCTGAGTTGGTGCCGTCATGAAATAATAGTCGTCACCTTCAACCAGCTTTTCGCCTTCAGACTCGATCGTGTATTGATATCGTGTTGCAGGCCGGAGCGATTCCAACCGCCAAACGACGCAACCATCATGTTCGGTTGAAGACTCAGTTTCAGTTCGCACCTCACCACCGTCATCGCTGCGAGCCGACAAATGATACTTGCCAGGCCTCGAGCACCGCGCCCAGACCATAGCACTATTCGAGTCGATGTGACCGACGAACGGCCCGTGTGTGATGCTGCGTTTCGGTGTCGAGCGATAGACGGGTTTGAGCCGCTCTATTCCCATCTCATCGGCGACTTTCAACATCGGATTGAGTCGGTCGACGAGAGGGAATTCCGTGCCCGCCTCGAAAAGTTGCCGGACGAATTCGGCTTCGTTCGCGCAGCAGAAGTTGATGCGAATACCGTGTTGTTTGAGCAACTTCGCGTGAGCGGGATCAACGGATTTGCCGGTGTAGAGTTGGATGAAATCGGCCTTCATCGCGATCGTCTCCTTGACGTACTTCAGCGAGTTGCCTTGCCGTTCCATGTTGCAAATCTTGATGCGTGAATCAACGCCTTTGGCCGCCTCAGCCGCTTTGGCACTGCACGCCAAGAACGATTGACGCAGACGCTGGCTGGCAACAATCGTCTTGGTCACCTGCTCCGCCAACTCAACATCGCCCTTCAGATGCACGTTCAGCCAGATGTTCTCCGGCATGATGGCCAGCGCTTCATCCAGCGTGGGAATGCGCTCGTCTTTGAAGTTCTTGTGTTTCCATGAACCAGCATCAAGTTTCTTAAGTTCCGCCAACGTCCTATCGGAGACTGGCCCCTGTCCATTTGTCGTGCGGTCGATCGTGTCGTCGTGCATGAGCATTAGTTGGCCGTCTTTGGTCAACGCCACATCGAATTCGATCATCTGCGCACCCAGCCGGACTGCTTCGCGCAACGCCGCAAGCGTATTCTCGGGATGTGTTTCACTCGCGCCACGATGGGCACAAATGCCACGTGACGGCATCCGCAAATCGCGTTGGTCCCCCATCGGAGCAAAGCACCAAAGATTGCCCGCGTAATCGTGGACGAATAGCTTGTTGCCGGAGATCGCTGGAGCGGTTTTGATGGGTGTGCCGAGCCGGTGTTCCCAGACAACGTCGCCCGCGCGGTTGATGGCACGGATGGATGTGTCGTCGTGGCCGAAGAAGGCGTGGTCGCCCGCAACGATCGGTGTTGAACTGCCGGCCATTGCTTGGCGGCGCGAGCGGAGAAAGCGGCCAGCCTCTTGCGCGCATCGAATCGTCTTGCGAGTCTCGCCTGTTGCGACGTCGAAGATCTGCAGGTTCGTGCCGTTTACCAGAATCTGATCGTCCCACACGACGGGAATCGCATTTTGATAACCCGCGTTGGCCGTGCCTTTTTGCCAGATCAACTTGCCGGTCGATGCTTCGCGAACTCGGATGCCGGACGATCCGTTGTAGATCAATTTGCCATCGAAGACGATTGGCGCGGATGTTGATCGCGATGGCTCTTCGAACTTGTAGATTTCTTTTCCGTCGGACAATTGTATTGCGGTACCGCCGCCGCGACGAACGCTGTACATGACGCCGTCGAAAACGGTGGCAAAGGACGCATAGTAACGCACGTCGCCCGACAGTTGCGACAATTCTTTGCCCGTTGCGAAGTCCAACAGCCGTTGTGGCTTTTGCCAGTCGCTGACCAGCAGCCCGTGTCGGGTTGGCACGGGCGGCGTGTTGTTGATCGCCAACGGCCGTCCGTCCTGGTAGTTGAGATTCATGGGCTTGCTCCATAAAGGCCGGCCCGTCTCGGCGTCGTAGGCAGCGACCCAACTTTCACCGGTAATGGCATACGCGACGTTGTGATGGACAGAAACTGGGCTGCGGATATCGCCGTGCGGCGAGGCTGCTTTCCAAATCTGTCTTCCTGTCGCGGCGTCCAGGCAAAGAACACCAGCCCCAGGTGCGCCGGCGTTGGGGTTTCCAACCGAAACGAAAACTTTGTCGTCAGAAACAACGGGCGAATTGTGCAGCACGTGAACGCTGCCAGTGTGCGTCACCCACAATGGAAACAATGGCGGCGACGGACCCTTGGCGACGTTTCGAGGCGGATCGCCGGCAAGCACGTACGACAACCCATCCGTAGCCGAAGTCGTTGGACTTCGGTCATTTGCGACATCCGTCTTTTTCGAACTCTCACGAGTTCTGCAACCGTCAACTTCAACTGCTTGCGTTCGCTTCCAAACTGAGCCGGTCACGTCCGTTGCTTCGAGGTCGCATTGCCAATGGCCTTCTTGGTCAGGCTGGAACTCGCCGTGCCATGACCAGTCACCTTGTTGCCGCAGCGGAGTCGTCGTCACCTTGCCGTCCGGCGAAGTCCAACGGCAGGTGGCGGATTTCACAAGCAGCGATGTATCGTATGCAAGCACGACCAAAGGTTGTCGTCCCAACACGGCGCGTGGACCAGGCGCGACGACTCGCAGTCGCTTGTATTGTCCTGCAACGCGAAGTTTAGAACGCACGCCATCGGGTGACACGAAAACCCAACGATACGTGCGCGAATACGCTCCCCAGTCTTTTCCGCGGGCCGGCGCGCTGTTCAACACGGGAATGCCCTGTCGGCTGCCGGTGTGAACGACGTGCCAGTGGGCTCCGATCTGAGCGATCACGTTAATCCCCTCGGACTTCCGTTGGTCAAACCAAGCGGCGTCCAGCGGGTAGTGCGAAACAGCGATCACGGGCGTCTTCGGCGGCAGTGCCTTGAGGTCCGCTTGCATCCAATCGCTTTGCCGGAGCCGCGCCGCCGGTTTGAGATACCCCGTTTCCGTCACGATCTGAATGAAGTGCACGCCGCCGTAGTCCCATGAATAGTACGGCGGACCGATGCGTTGTTCGAAGTTCACCGTGCAGCGCGGATCGAGACAATTTCCATCGTGCCCGCCGAAGCCTTCATAAACAGGAATCGTCGACGATCGGCGGATGCGGTCGTACATATCCCACTCAAACTGCGAGCCGTTCATCGTCAAATCGCCAGCCGTTGCCAGGAACGCGGGCTTTCCCAACGTCGATGAACGCGGTGCGGATGTGACTTGGGCGTAATCCTTCGCGGTCGGGATCATCTCTTCGATCTTGGTAAACTGGCTGTCGCTGGCCGTGATGAACCAGAACTCCCGTTTTGCGGAAGTTTCGTCGCGAACGAATCCAAAGTCGGCGGAGTATTCGGTGCGATCCTCGGCGAACGGAATGCGAAGGAAGTACTCGCCGGTTGGCTGGTATCCGGAAGGGCGAGTAACAACAACAAACCGATAATGCGGATTCTCATCCATCCGCATTTCAAAGTTGTAAGCCCCATCGTCGCCGGTGCGCAACACTTTTTCGCCGTCACTGACCATCACTATCGGCAACGCCGGTTCATCAGTATCGCGCCGCCCGTTTGCATTGCGGTCCTCGTAAACACGCCCCTTCGCCTTGATCAGCCGAGGCCGAGCCAATCCCACCGGCGGTTCACGACGAGGCGGAATCGCGTTACGAGCTTCCGCCAGTTCCTTGTCGTTAAAGCCACGCAGAAGATCAATCGTCGTGCTCAGCTCGGTGTCATCAATCGCTTCTTCAGCATTTACAACGGATGTAAGACACATGCCTAGAATGAAAAACAGTGTTTTCATATTTGTAGGGTGGGCATTGCCCACCAAATTCCTTTCGCATTTGGCCAGCCGACGATCGTATCTCGCGCGACGAAAATGTAGATGACGCAGTCCATCGCGGCAAGTCACTTCTTGACGGTTGTCATGGTGTACGGCAGCTCGAACTGGTGCTGCGCGGCATCCGGCACGATCTTCGTCCCCTGTGTGAGTTCACGGGTCATTGGATTCCACGTGCGGACTTCAATTCGATTTGCTTTGGGCACGAAACGCATGACGCGCAGTCCATTCACACCGTAATCCGACAACAACTCGTGGACGGTGTTGGCGTGGTCGCCGCGCGACGATCGGCGCATAGCTTGCGTTCGGCTCTGATCGCCGCAGCAAATCATGAACACGTTGCTGTGCCGCCGAAAGCACTTGTCCCACATTTGCTGTGGTGAGTTGCCTCGCCCGCCATGACACTTCTTCCAGGTCATGCGACCTTTGGGTGCATCGAAATAGTCGCGCGCGTTCTTCGGGCTGTCTCGTGGGCCGAGCCCCATGTGCGTTGTGATGATTGCTCTGCGGTCAGAGTGCTCTTGGAGTACCTCGATTGCCCAATCAAGTACATCGTCCGGAGCATTACATTCCAGGTGCACGAAGACAAAACGCAGACCTGCGGCTGACAAAAGTTGAAAGCTGTTGGCGTTGTTGACGGAAACCGTGCTCGCAGAATCAGGCGTGCTGTCGAACGAGCCACCGTACCAATCGAATTCGACGAAACGTGACTTTGGAAAGAACTCCTGGAACAGCGACGAATCGCCACTCCGGACCATGTCGTGGTTGCCCACTGAGATGCCGTAAGCGACACGGCCATGGAACTGGTCCATGCATCGACGAGCGACACGCCACTGAGGCCGCTCGTTACGATCGACAATGTCCCCGACATGACTGACGAAGACGATGCGCTGCCGCTTGATGTTCGTGGCGATCCAACGTGTATACGCCTCGAACACGGGGTTCTCCCAGGCTTGTTCGTCATTCTTCTGTCGCCGGTAGTGCTGAGTATCCGGTATCACGGCGACGCTGAATGTCCCTTCCGGCGCCTCTGGCAACTCTGCTCCGCACAACGGCCGGCAAGCAATCGCGAAGAGGCCGAAAACAGTCAATACGTGCCGGTAGAAGCGAGATGTCAACATGTGAAACGCATCCGTTGATTGTGTTGGTTCAATCGCCGCATGATATCGCGAAAGAAGTGCAATGTCACTTCCTTTGCGGCCGTCCCGATCGGTGCGCGATACGACGCTTGCAGAATTGAAACAGTTGGACGCGGGTAGCTTGCTTTGCCGGAGTGCGCATTCCGATATCGACGGCAGGGCAGGCTTCGGGATCATAGACGCGAAGATCACTGTGGGGGCACCCTGTGAATATGTCACGTTTTGACCCGATATTTAGCAATCAGGTCTCTTCGTTTTGCGTGTCTCCGTATGTTGCTCTCGCAACCAGTAACGTGCCAAGAGCTGGCCAAGCAGTTTCGCCAATCGCTTTCGGCGCGAAGTGATGCTAGGTGCATCGGGTTCTTCGCGGGGCGATTCTTGGCCAGTTCGGCGAGTTTCTTCAGACTGTCGTTTCGACATGGCGAGTTTCCAACTGATTTCTGATAAGAGGGCGCATGAGAAAACCCGATGCTGGAACGATCTCCAACATCGGGTGTCTGTTGTTACGGTTACTTAAGTCACGCGTCCGATGAGATTATCTAGCGGTCGTCACCGGTTCGCACCCCTTCCGGAGCGTTGACCGTGAGGCGTGGGTGTCAGCGATCCCTGCCGAACAAACCAAGGAACGAAGAGAAGAGGCACCGGTACTTACGGTCTAGATCAAGCAACTCGACTGTCCGGAATATCGGCACCATCTCAAGGGATCATGTCCGATCAGTGGATTGCATTCGCTCCGTCGGTTGCGAGGCGACTGGCTGGCATTCATAATGCTCTCGCTGCACCATTGATCCTCCACCCACCTGGGAGCCTCGCACAATGAGAGTCCGCTACGTAGTTCTGTCCGCCCTGTTGGGATTGTTGTGCTATTTCGCCGGTTCGGTCGCTCGTGCCGACGACGAGGGTAACAAGGGAACCGCGACGGGAATCGTGTTTGACGATGCCAACAAGAACGAAGTCTTCGATGATGGCGAAAAACCGCTTGAGGGCATTCGCGTTTCCAACGGCCAGGAAATCGTATTGACCGACAAGGACGGACGTTACGAATTGCCACACGGCGACGACACGATTCTGTTTGTCATCAAGCCGCGCGGCTGGCGAACTCCGCTCAACGAAGAGCTATTGCCTGAGTTTTATTACATCCACAAGCCCAAAGGTTCGCCAAAATTCAAGTTTGCCGGAGTCGCGCCAACCGGGCCGCTGCCCGACTCGATCGATTTTCCGTTGTATCGCCAGGAAGAGCCCGACAAGTTTCACGCCCTGTTGTTTGGGGATACTCAGCCCCGCGACCAAAAGGAGGTCGATTGGATCGCTCACGACGTTGTTGAAGAACTCGTTGGCACGAAGGCTTCCTTCGGCGTGACGCTGGGCGACATTGCGTTCGATGATCTGAGTCTGTTTAAACCGCTGAATCGCACCATCGCGCTGTTGGGAATCCCTTGGTACAACGTGATCGGCAATCACGATATCAATTACGATGCCGATCGCGACAGTCACAGTGACGAAACTTTTGAAAGCGTTTACGGCCCCGCCTACTATTCGTTTGATTACGGGCCGGTCCACTTTCTGACGTTGGACGATGTCGAATGGACTGTTCAAGAGAACGGCAAAAAGCGGTATCAAGGCGGGCTTGGCAAGAGGCAAATGGAGTTCATTCGCAACGACTTGGCGATGATTCCGCACGATCAGTTGGTGGTGCTGATGATGCATATTCCGTTGGTGGATGTCACCGACCGGCAAGAGCTTTATCGCCTAATCGAGAAGCGGCCGTTTTGCATGTCGGTCTCCGGGCATACGCATCATCACGAACATCGCTTCATCGGTAACGAGGACGGCTGGCAGGGACCGGAACCCCATCATCACGTGATCAACGTCACCGTGTGCGGAAGCTGGTGGTCCGGCGCTCCGGACGAGCGCGGCATTCCCCACACGACCATGGCCGACGGCGCGCCCAACGGGTATTCGATCATTTCGTTTGACGGCAAGAACTATAAACTCGACTTCAAAGCGGCCGGACGTAGCGCGAAGCACCAAATGGAGATCATCGCGCCCGAAGTCGCGACCGCGGGGCAAGCCGATCAGTGCGATGTCTTCGTGAACATTTTTAACGGTTCGCAGCGCTCGACCGTGGAGATGCGAGTCGGCGACAAAGGCGAATGGATCAAAATGAAGCTCAGCCCTCAAGTCGACCCGTTGTTGGAACAAGTCGTCCGCGCGGAAAACGCGATCCTGGAGAAGTCTTGGAGAAAGATGCCGAGCCCCAAAGTTTCCACTCATATTTGGCAGGGCAAGCTGCCCGCCAACATTGCCGTGGGCACGCACTTCTTACAAATTCGCACCAAGGACATGCATGACCGAGCCTACCAAGACCAAAGAGTGATCAGAATCGCGGAAGAATCGAAGGCAACGGCGGAAGCGGTGAGTCAGTAGTTCCGCATGCTGCTACTGCCCACCTAAAATTAGTTCCTCGTCGGTCTTTAGTCCGTTCATGAAACTTCGCCATTGCTGGTCGAGTACTTTGCGGTCCATCTTGAAGACGTCGTCAAAGACGGCGTTTAGCAATTCGGGGTTGAGTTCCACGTCGGGCGGCATTTCACCGACGCGTTGGTAGAACTCCATGAATTTGTCGAAGTGATTTTCCAGTAAGAAGTGCGTCAGCGACCAGGCCTGGCCGTAGCCGTGAAGGATCGATCCGTGGCTTGCCGCGTGTTTGAAGATATTGTCGCCGATGACGAATGTCAGATTGGAGTGTTCGCGGTCTCGTGCCAGTTCTTTGTACCAATCTAGCCGTCGTTTGTTTACAGCGCCGATGCCGCTCCATGTGGCCTCGCCTGGAGATTCAAAATAGGTCGCCAAGCCTTCATGCATCCACTGAGGTGTGAGCAAATGGCGAGGGAACAACCCCGTGTTCCCGGCCAATTGGTGGGTCGCCTCGTGGGATACGACTTCGATGTCCGAATTTTCGCGGTCAATTTCGACCAACAATGTGAAGGTTTCCGCCAGTCGACGGTCTTCCCCTCTTTTTTGCTTGATAGCCAAGGGAATATCGGCCCGCATTCTCTCGGCAAACTCCCTAAACGGCTTCATGCGCTCGCTTGACCCATTGTCAAAAAAGAAGCTGATATTCATCCGAGGATCGTAAAACCCCAACGCGCTCGCCAAGGCGGGGCTCAGGCTGGTTCCAAAATTCTTAAAATCCGCCTCTTGGCTAAAGAGCACCACTTTCAATCGTTCCTTGGGAACCTCAAGTTCGACCCCCTTGGAATAGAAATTGTAGAGAAACGTTTTATACACTCGTTCCAATAGTGTCAGTCGCTGTTCCCAACGTGGAGGTCGTGGTCGGAACTGTTTGCTGATCGGCTCGGCGGCTTTCAGCGGAGTGTCGTGAAACAAAATGAAGTGATCGCTCTTGCTGATTTGCATACCGGGCAAGCGAACGACCTGCCGCAAGTGGTCTTCTTCCGCTTTGGAATCACCCAGGTTTTCTTTCATCTTGTAAAACAAATCTTTGACGCTGAGCGCTCGGACATGATTTGCGTCCAATGTTAGAACCTCGGCCACGGTTGTTTCGAAGTCTTCAATCATGCCGCGTTTCAAGGCCCACCGAGCCGCCTCCATCATCTTCTCGGCACTCTTGGCACTTCTTGCACGATCAACCATTCGCCGGTACGTGGTATGAAAAGGTTTGACCTTGTAGGGTTTGTCCACATCGCCACTTGAAAAGTGAAGGACTCCCATGGCGTGATACACGGACGCTGTCTTCCCGTTGCGCTTGACCGTACCTTGCAACAACGTGGTCGAGGCGGTTCTGGGTATTCGGACCATCACCATGTCGGCGGATGCCGTAGCCGCCGTAACGAGAGCCAACAGACATCCAAATAGAACGTTTTTCATTGCTGGAATCCTGTCTGGTGTTTGAGGGACGCTAGGTTCGCTCGGCAAACCCTTCGCTTTGATCGCGGAGCGATCAACGACTATCTATTTGAACGAGAACCCGCGAAGCGGCGCTCCGAGTTCCGCTTGATCCACGGTGTCCTTGCCGTTGATCGTACACATCGCACGGAACACGGCGGGGTCGATGTCCGAGGAGATAAACCGTACGCTGCCGTCGGCCATCACGGTGAGCGTGCCGGGCTTGGGCGTTCCCTTCGAGCCCAGTCCGCGAAACTTATCAAAGAACGGCTCGCGCGCGCCGCGAACCGTCGCCCCTCCGCCCTTGACCCACGCTTGCGGATTCGCGGCGGCTCCCACGATCATGATGGTCTGGCTGGTGCCGTCCTTGATATCCGCGGGACGTGCGATTTCCTTGTAGCCAAAGACACCCGCGCGTGGATCGCTGCGTGGGTAGTTCGCGGCCACGTCTTGGCGTTCTTTTTCAATACCCGACATGCCGACGAAGTGGGTCAGTCCCATTCCATAAGAACGCAGACTCGTGGCCGTCTTGCGATCGTCGGCGGGATTCAAAAACTGTGGGATCACGGTTCGGGTGTACTTGAGATTTGGATCGCGAGTCCATGGCTGATTGAAGTCGAATTTGTCGTACAGTTCTTGATGTCCCAAATGCGGTAGCAATTGTGTCATCCAACTGTATTGCAAAATGACAAGCTCGTCGTCATCTTTCGATTTCGGCGGAAATGCTCCGCGGCGAAGGACATCGGGCGTTTTCTGCCACTGAATCGCCGCCAACGGCAACGCCTCGCCACCAGAACTCGTCGTGGTGGATTCAGTTGTAGTGGATTCGGTTGTTGTGTCGCCTGGCGGTGTGTCTGTGTTGGGCGTTCCTGGAGTCCCTTGGCCCGAATTTTCTGGATTCGTATCGTTGTCCTTGGGTTCACCCGTTTCAGTTTCATTGCCGCCGGAAGGCGACGATGACGAATTCATGGGCGAGGTCGAATCGTCGGTCGACGTTGTGGGATTGGTGCCAGTCGCGTCAGCCGGATCGGCTGGGTTCGTTACCGGCGCGGTTGACGGTGAGCCAGGAGTGTTTGAGTTAACGGCAATCTCAGGGTTGGAACCGCCTGAGAGGAGAATCGCGGCTAGGACACCTCCGACCACTAAGAGCAACAGGGCCACGCCGCCGCCGGCGAGTCCCAGAATCAGACCCTTCGACATCCCTTTTTTCTGCGGTGGTTGCGGTTGGCCAAAGGCTTGCCCTTGCCATGCGGGTTGGGCTCCAGTGCCAAATCCTGCTTGTGGCGCGGCTAGTGGGTCCGTGCCAAAGCCGCCCATTCCATCGTCTTGCGGCGCGGCTAACGGATCCATCGGATGGGAAGCTGCGGCTTCCAGCGCGCCGAGATCCTCCAGGCCGCCACTCGCTGGCGCGGGAATTTGAAGCACGGTACTACACTTGGGGCACTTCACTCTCTTGCCAGCTAGTGAATCGTTCGCTTGGAACTGCTGCCCACATTGGCAAGTGACAGGAATAGCCACGACACCCCCCTTGTCTAAAAAAACCGGAGCAAGAATTTTGCTCTCTTGAACCGACCATCATCGTACCCGATTTGGGGATGGCATGCACGCGCCAAATGGATGGGTAGGGGGTTGGAGGCTATTCCGTGGATGTTGAGCTTGGGCGCTCCTTATCTCAAATTTCCGACCAGTCAAGAATTTCCGGGCGAACCCAGAGGTCCGCCCGGATGCTTCTTTTTCAGTACTCTTGAATCCCTAGAATCTACCAATCGCCGTTGCTGGTGGGATTTCCAAGGTATTCGTCCGAAATCGGACATTCGGCGATCCGTCCCAACTCGTTGAGTCCGCGACGTTGGCCGACGGCGTGCCAAGCTGCCACATCGGCCAATTCGGGCATCACCTCGATCAATTGATCGACGAGATTCTGAGCCATGCGGCTCACCGATGCGTCGGACTGTTCCAAGATGGCCATCGCCGTCTTCATCAGACGGACCATGCGCGCTCGCTCCATCACGGGGCGAGAAAGCGGCGATCCCGTGTCCTCCAACAAGTCAGCCACGGGAACATCCAGTGCCTGCTGCCAGCGATAGAGTTCGCTGAGCCGCAGGTCTGCGTTTTCATCCTCTTCAGCGCGCACCGTGGCCATGTCGGTTCTCATCCGGCGAGCCGCGCTGCGCAAAGAAACATGCTGCTGCTCTCGCACCTCGCGGATACGGTGCAGCGGAAGTCTTTCCCCATCAGACCTCTCTTGTCCCTCGGTGGGTACTTCGTCGACGTGCACAAGACGTAGTTCGGCAGTTGCCATTATCGCACCCTCCCGGTTCACCTAGAGGCGGTGAACCATTCAAAGATAAGAAATCAATTGTCAACTGTGATGTGGTAGTAGTAATCATCAGTCACCAAATGATTGGACGTGACACTGCTGGCCGGAAAAGATGACCATGGACAAAATCACGCCTACTGAACGGACTTACGAAATGCCGCCCAACCAAATAACTAGAACAGAAGCATAACCCCCTCAACTGTTTTTTGCGACCCACCTGGAGGGTTTTATTGGCACCCTTTCTAAGGGGGGGTGCCATTTCATCGGTCTCCTAGCTGAACTGGGTATCGATCGGAATGGCTTAAGGCTTTGGCGTGACATCGTTGAGTGAAAGGGCCACCAAGCCAGCGATGATGTCCGCAGCCGCTCTGTACTCCTAAGTGTCGATTGGTAAACTAGTTTGATTACGCAGTCTTCCCCCTGGAGAGGAACATGGCCGTCTCGAATTGTCCCGCCTGTCATGAAGAAGTGCTCGTTCCCGCTGGAGCCAGCGCCGAAGCTCAAGTCCGTTGCCCTCTTTGCCAAGAGGAATACGCGTTGTCCGCCGCCATGGCCCAAATGCCCCCGACCCTGGTGGTGTTGAGCGACCCAGGTGGTTCTCAGCCGGCGGAAGACAACGCCTATGCTGCTTATGAATCTCCAGCCGGGTCGAGTTTCGGAGAGGCCTCGCCGTTCGACGTTGGGGGGCTCGCGCCGGCGGAAGATGACAGCCTGACTCCCGCATTCCAAATGGACCCAGCAACCAGCGCCGGCGCGCCGAAGCCTGTTTCCACGACGCGATCCTCGGGACGCCCTCGACGCAAGCAGAAGAGTGTGGTTTGGGAGATGGTCAAAGTCGTGGGGGGCGGAGCGATTGGTTTGACGCTGGCGATGATTCTGTTGTGGTGGCTACCGTGGGGATGGGACCGAGATCCTTTCGATTTGGGCCCCAAGGTCGCCGCTTATGTTCCCTTTATCGTTCCGGCAAAACATCGCGGTGGGCAAAGTGACATTGATTCGAACGCCGAAGATGAAACCGATGGTGGTTCAGCCAATGCCGCCTTCACGTTTAGCAAAAACAAAAATACTCAAGATCAAGGAACAGCGCAAGATCAAGGAACGGCGAAAGACCAGGGAACCGACCAAGACCAAGGCGCGTTTCGCAATCCACAAGACGACACACAGCCGATCACCGACACAACTTCACCGCCAATCAAACGGGGTTTTCTAGGCGATCCAGACAGGACGCCGAAAACAAACGACGCTACCGTATCGAATGAACCACCGCTTCCCGTCCCGAACGGCATAGGGACTCAGGAAAGCGAAGACCCGCCAGAACCCGAGCATAACGAAAAGCCGTTGGCAGCTCCCGTGGCCTTTCGCGATCCGGATGCCGTGGTTGCGGCGGACGTGACCCAAGCGAAGCGCGACATGTATGCGGCGGCCGTGCGATGGGCGAATCCTTTAGACAATCCCGATAAGACGCCCGCGGAGTTGGACCGCGACTTTTACGCACAATTGGCGCGGCTCGGTGAAGTCATCGCGTTTTCGAATCCCATGGAACAAGCCGTTAAGAATGAACTTGGCGAAGTAGAATCCCAAATGCGGAAGTTCACGGCCGTACCGAAACAGGCCGGTTTAATCGCCAAAGAACTGCAAACCTGGATGGCCGAGCCACGGCAACGGACGAATCGAGGAATCGTGGCAATCGGAACCGTGGTCAAGACCGCCCCACATGTCGCTACCTTGGAGATTGAGCAAACGGAGGGCAAGCAGATTCCTTTCGTTTCGCTCGGACGCTCGCCGAGCCAACTCAAGGAAGGCGACAAGGTACTCATTCTGGGCGTGGTTTCTGACAATCCACGGTTTCAACTGACTGGCTACGAAGGCGACGCGTCCGAGTTGTATTGCGCGGCACAAACCATTGTCTTGGCGTCGACTGGGCGGACAACCGCGCCGATGAAACCGGCAAAGACCGACCAGCCACGGCTTCCGGCGGTTCCGGTGCCCGCGATCGATCTGCCAAAAATAGAAGTTCCGAAAATCGAGATCCCTGCGCCGAAATTGCCATCGACGCCGTCGGCAATTCCCGGCGCGGCGCCCGATCCCAAAGAAGGATCTTAAGATCCAGGAAAGTCGCCGCCGCCCACTCCGGAACAGTGCGGCTAATCACTAGGGAATGCGACGGCTCGATGAATTCGGGAAGCAAACCTCTCGCCGCGTTTGGGCCATTTGAAGAGCGGATGCGCCAGCGAGGCGTCTATCCGCTGGTCATCGAAACTTTCCGGCGTCACTACGAGCAACTGTGCGACGCGGATGACTGCTTGATTTACGACCGCGACATTGAGGCCGCGGACAACTTGCAGTTGCTGGCCGACATCGACACAACCGCCGAAGAAACGGGCAGAGCATCACGCCGGCAAGTGGTCGTCGTCAAGTTGAATGGCGGATTGGGTACGGGAATGGGATTGGCTGGCCCCAAGTCGTTGATTCCGGTGCGGGGTGATTATTCGTTTCTGGAGATCATCATCCGGCAGTCCGAACAACATGACGTACCGGTCCTACTGATGAACAGCGAGGCGACGGATCAGGAAACGCGGGCCGCTCTAAACACGATGCAAGCCCAGGGCCGGTCTGTTCCCCAAACGTTTCTTCAGAACATGGTGCCCAAGGTTCGTCAAGAGGATCGCGCACCCGTAACCTGGCCGGCGGATCCCAAATTGGAATGGTGCCCTCCCGGTCACGGCGATCTCTACGCCGCTTTGTTCTGCAGCGGAAAGCTCGATGAGTTGTTGTCCCAAGACATTCGCTACGCATTTGTTTCCAATTCCGATAATCTCGGAGCGACGTTGGACTTCGCGTTATTGGGACATTTCGTCAAGAGCGGAGCGCCCTTCATGATGGAAGTCGCTCGGCGGCAGGAAATGGACGCCAAAGGCGGACACTTGGCGCGAAAAGGACACCGTTGGATCTTGCGCGAATCGGCTCAATGCCCCGAAGCGGACCGAGAGAAATATCAACGCATCGATCTGCATCAGTACTTTAACACGAACAACATTTGGCTCGATCTGCAAGCCGTCCGAGATTGCATGGTTGCGGGGAAGTTGAACTTGCCGTGGATTTGCAACTCGAAAACGGTGGATCCCACGAACAGCACTTCGACGCCCGTCTATCAATTGGAAACGGCCATGGGGGCCGCGATCGAGGTGTTTGAAGATGCGCGTGCCATTTGCGTCCCTCGCACCCGATTTGCTCCGGTAAAGACAACGAACGAATTGTTGCTGGTCCGGTCAGACGCGTATGAACTCACGGATGATGGCCGGTTGGTTTGTCGCCAACATGCGACGATCACTTTGGATAGTGCCTTCTATCGGCACATGGAGGACTTTGAAGAGCGGTTTGCCGCGGGGCCGCCGTCGCTAAGAGAGTGCGACAGTCTTTCGATCAAGGGGGACTTTCGTTTCGGTGCCGACGTGGTAATGAAGGGCGACGTGGAACTGATCCGCGACGACGACCATCCAGTGCATATTCCCGGCGGCGCTATTTTGTCCGGACGGCATGTGGAGGGATCCGCCCCCCTGTAACGCTAAAACAAGCCCGGTATCGGCTCACTCTCAGTCAGCTTCGCCAGTTGAGCCGGAACGCCGGCTTGCAACCGCAACTGGCCGACATCAAACATCGTGTGCATGATCGACGAAATCAGGTGTTTGGGCGTCAAGTTGTCGGACAGCGGTTGGCCGCCCCCGCGATCTGATTGACCAATCACCTGGCCTCCTTCGGTCCCGCCGCCATACAGCAACAGTGGTGCCAGTTTGCCCCAATGATCGCGTCCGCCGCGCTTGTTGATGCGCGGCGTGCGGCCCATTTCTCCACAGCAGACCAGTAGAATCTTGTCCCGCAGTCCGCGCTGCTCGAGGTCTTCGACAAAAGCCGCGACTGCATGATCGAACGACCGCCCCACCGCGTCCATGCCGTCGGTCATGTTTAAGTTGTTACCGTCGGCGTGCATGTCCCACACGCCGGCGTAACCCGCGTGGATGGTGACGAAACCACAACCGGCTTCGCAAAGGCGACGGGCCAGCAACAACAGCTTGCCGATGGTTTGGGCTTGCGCATGGTAGTAGCCTCGTTTGCCGCGCGCCGCTTTGTGCCACTGGCCCGGCTTGGCGAAGTGGCTGGTATCGTAGCGCGCGACGGTGCTGGCATCTTCTTTGGTTAAATCGAGCGCCCCGGACACTCCGCCGCCTAGCAGCAGTTCATAGGCTTGCGCTTGCAATTCGTCGGCGGCTTCCAGACGGCCCGACGCATCGGCCTGCCGGTTGAGCCGATCAAGCTGTCGCAAAATCCCGCGGCGGTCGTCAAAGAAGCGGCCCTTCGCCAGATTCAACTCCATGTCCTTTTGCAGTTGGCCGCCCGCGCCGGGAACAAACGGCGCAAAGCCGCTGCCATAGGCTCCTGTCGACGACAAATTGCCGCGAGCTTGTGGGCCGGGTACGTCAGCGTCCACGGCGCTGGGATAGATGACTGCGTTGGTTGGCATTCCGCTGCGCGGCCGAGTTGCTCCGGCGACGCGCGAATAATGTACACCGATGTTCGTCTCCAACGAATCGGGACCGACGATCGGTTGGATGTTGTGCCCGCCGTTGTTGGTTTGGAATGAACGAACGATCGCAAGCTGGTCGGCCAGCTTGGAAAGCTGCGGCATGCGGTCGCCAAACAATACGCCGGGCAGTTTTGTTTGCACGGTGCCAGTGACAGTGCGCACGCCGCTGGGCGCGTCCACCTTGGGATCGAACGTCTCCAACTGGCTCGGGCCGCCTTGTTGAAAAAGAAAGATCACCGACTTGCCGGTAATGGAGGCCGGTCCGGCCCCGCTGGCCGCCCGAGCGGCAAGCAGCGAGCCAAGCGACAACCCGCCCAATCCCAAACCGCCAATCGTCAGCAACTGCCGGCGGTTCATTCTCTGTTTTCCATCGAAAATCCGTAGCATGATTGTGCAAGGTCCGAGGCAGGAAGGAAGTTGGTGGGAGGATCAGCAGCAAATCTCAAGGCCTGGAGTATTATCGGAAGCCAAGCCGCTGGCCGCAACACAAATTGGCTGATTGTCTGCCCTTGGCCGCCCAACATCATGAAGTTGCCCGGCTCACCCCGTCCACGGTCAACAGGGTTCGGCCGGTTTCGCCCTGGTACTCGTTCCGGATCATCCAGTGGAACTCCATCGCCTAGCGCCAACCGATTCTCATTCTACCCAAGGGGGGAGAATCACATGCAGGCGCGTCTTATCCGGAAGCGGCTTGGACCACCGGATTGCGGAGCGTCCCGATTTCATCAATCGTGATCTCGACCATATCACCCGCAAGCAGCGTAAAGTCGCTGTCCGGCACGATACCTGTTCCCGTCAAGAGAAACGCGCCGGTCGGGAACGAGTTATCTCGCGCCAGCCAGCTAATTAGATTTGGAAATGAACGAGCCATTTGCGAAACGTTGGTCTCGCCCTCGAACACCTTGTTCGAGTCGCGGAAAATCTCCAGCTTGATGCCCAGTTCGTTGGCTCCATGCAAGCCGCCCGCCAGCCGGATGCACGGCCCCAGTCCGCAACATTGGTCGTAGACTTTCGCCTGCGGCAGGTAGAGCGGGTTATCGCCTTCGATATCCCGGCTGCTGACGTCGTTGCCGACGGTAAATCCGACCAGTTCGGCACGCGAATTTAGCACCAGCGCCAATTCCGGCTCGGGAACATTCCATTCGGAATCCTCACGAATACGGATCGGCTCGCCCGGCCCGGACACACGATGCGGCGTCGCTTTCATGAACAACTCGGGCCGTGGTGACACATAGACCAGATCGTAGCACGAGGCGGCCGCTTCGGATTCTTCCATGCGGGCGGCGCGGCTTCGCTTGTAGGTCACGCCCGCCGCCCAAACTTCCTGCTGATCGATCGGCGCGAGCAACGTCGCTTGGTCTAGCGGGATGGGCGTGCCGGAAACGTCGGACAAAAATTCAACGGCCTCCTGTGGTGCCTCGGCCTCCAGAATTTGAAACAGCGAGGAATAATGTTCGCCGTCCAGCTTGATGGGAATGATGCCGTCCTGGGTGAGACGCCCGACAGCGCCATGGACAGCACCATGACTGTATTTGACCAATTTCATTTTGCTACCAAGCTTCGTTGAGGAATCGAATCCAGTTCCCATGCATAATACCCTCCACGTCCTCGGCACTATAGCCGCGACTGGGGAGGATGGTCGCCAGCGCCTGCAGATCCGCGATCGAATGCAGGTCGATCGGGCACTGTTCGCGGCCAAATCCGCCATCCAGATCGGAACCGATGGCGCAATGCTTGGCATTGCCCGCCAGTTGGCAAATGTGATCGATGTGGTCGACGATCCACTCGATCTTGACTCCGGTTTCCTCGGGCGTCGTCTTGCCGCGAACCCAGCCGTCGGGATACATCATCCAGGCATCGAAGGCGGCCCCAATCACGGCACCCCGTTCGATCAACGCCTTGAGCTGCTCGTCGCTGAATTGCCGCTGGGCGGGGACGATCGCCCGGCAGTTGTTGTGGCTGGCCCACACCGGCCCGTCGAAGATCTCCAGGGCCTGCCAAAACGCTTCATCGGTCAAATGGGTCGCATCGAGGATCATGCCCAACTGCCGCATCTCTTTCAGCAGAGCGGGGCCTTGCTCCTCCAATCCGCCTTCACTGCCGGTTCCCGGTGCATAGCGGCCCGGTCCGTAGTGGGCCGGCCCCAGTGCTCGCAGGCCGCCTTCGTATGCCGTGTGCAGATGATCCAGGGTGACAATAGAATCCGCGCCTTCTAGGCTAAGAATGTAACCAATCGGAGCATCGGCCGGCGGCTCGTCCATCCACAGTTCAACATGCTGATTCAGGGCCTCCTTGGTGGTGATCGCCTTCAGTTGTCCGATGCGTTCCATTTCGCGGTACCACGCCAGTTGACCTTGGGTCACCGCCCAAGCAATCTCGGGACTGTGCCAACCCGGCATGGGATTGCCTTCCGCGACATAGCGGGCGATCTGCGTGGCGACACAGATTCCGATTTGTCCGCGACGCATTTCCTCGAACGTGGCCACGCCCAGACCGCGATCGATCTTGTCGGTCATGGTGGCTTCGCGGCGGCGAACTTCATCGAGCGGGCGGGTGAAATCTCGGTTCCACTCCACGGCGTTCATCGAAATATCAAGGTGGGCATCGAACAGGAGCATGGCTTCATTCTTTTTACGGGTGTGCGAAATAATCCGGGGAAGTTCAATTCTGGCTGATGAAAGTGGCGTGGTAAACCACTACAATCACCGTTCGAGGAAAACTGACCCTACAGCTCGTTAGCGGAACACGCGAATGGCTACTGTGACGAAGCCCGACGGCAACTACCAAGAGGACCCCATATATAGGAATTCGTTGCGCGAGGCGCGGATGATTCTGATCCTGTGGGCGTGCTGCATGGTGTACACCGTGGCCTATTGCTACCTGTTTGGTTTTATGTCGCACGAGCCGCTGCCGACTGCCACGGGACCCGCGATTGGCGAGCTGGTGGGACCGCTGGAGGCTTTTAATCGCGATCCGGATTCCGTCACCTATCCCTTGGGACTCGGTATTCCTGATTGGATTTTCTACGGCGTGGCCTTGCCCTGGGTTGTTTGCACGGTGCTGAGTTTTGTTTACGGCCTGTTTATCTTCGCTGAAGATGACCTGTCGGACGAAAGCGAAAAAGAAGAGACGGAGGCCAAGGGAGCATGACCCAGACCAGTCCTGCCACGATTATTACTTTTCTCGCCTACATCGCCGGCGTCTTTGTGCTGGCCGGGCTGTCCCATCGGCTGCTGAGCAAAAAGTCGTTCATGGGCGAGTATTTCCTGGGCAGCCGGGGACTGGGAAGCTGGGCGTTGGCCTTTACGTTTGCCGCGACCAGTTCGTCCGGTGGCAGTTTTACCGGTTACCCGTCGCTGATCTACAGTTACGGCTGGGTGCTGGCGCTGTGGATTGCCAGCTATATGATCGTGCCGATGTGCACGATGGGCGTGATGGGCAAGCGTATCAACCAGATTGCCCGGAAAACAGGCGCGATCACGATTCCCGACGTGCTGCGGGACCGCTTTGAATCAACGGCTCTGGGCTTGTTCGCGACTTGTACGATCATATTCTTTACGACTTGTAATTTGGTGGCGCAATTCAAAGCCGGCGCGCTGATCATCGAAGAGACGTTTAATCTTTCTCATGTCATCAAGAGCATGGGACTTCCGCCCGGTAGCGCGTATGTGGTGGGACTGGTCGTCTTCGCGGGCACGGTCATCTTTTACACGGCCTACGGCGGATTCCGCGCGGTGGTCTGGACCGACGTCATGCAAGGCGTGATGATGGGCGCGGGAGTCGTGATTCTGGTCCCGGTAATTTTGTTTACCGCAGGGGGACTAAAGACAGTAAACGAGTCCATTCGAAAGCAACCGCCAACCATCGTGACTTCGATGAAAGGCAAGCTGAATGATATCGCAATCATGGCGGTCGCCGAACCCAAGCCGCCGGGGATCCGCTACCTGCATCCTGGCAAACCGAACAGTCCGCTGCAAGTCGGTTGGAGTAACGATCCGCAACGGTTCATCGAAGTGCAACTAGCGACGGGTGCGGATGGATCCAAAACGATCAGTACGGGGAAGGAAATTAAGGCGGCCCTGGAGGAACACGAAGAGATCGGCAAATTGGTCGAGGTCAGCTACGCCTACGACAACGACGAACGTGTCGACGGCAAGTCGCTCGGAGCGACCGGCAAGATTGAGATTGAAGAAGGCAAGCCGGTCGAGTTGGCCTTCATCCGAGGCGACGAGGCCGTGTTTGGTCCGGGCCGCAAGCCGGACGG
>JAJDEH010000258.1 GCA_029259935.1 Planctomycetota bacterium | reverse complement strand
ATTCGGCTTCGGTGGGCAAGCGGCGATCGGCCCAGCGGCAATAGGCCTGGACTTCAAACCAATTGACGTGGATCATGGGAAAGTTGGCTTCCAACGGGAGCCACGCGTCGAAGTGGCGGCGCAACCAGTCGCCGTTTGATTCGCGCCGCCAGTACACCGGATGAGCCGCCTCGACCGTTTGTCGCCACTTCCAGCCATCCTCGCACCACAGCTCGCGGCGAGCATATCCGTCGTCTTCCACGAACGCGGCAAACTCTTGCTGGGTCACGGCCGCGCGGGCCATCGCAAACGGCTGGATATCGACCGCGTGTTCCCATTTTTCATTGTCGAACACGAACGGTTCGTCGCGGCTGGCCCCCAGCGGAAACTGGCCGCCGGGAAAGATCATGTCGCTGGCGGTTGCTTCATGCACGCGGCCTTCAACACGGCCGGCCGTCGGTAGCCGGACGGCTCCATTCGCCACGGAAGGCCGCGGCGCGGGGTAGGACAGTGTTTGCCGCGCGTAAGTATAGGCTTCGGTATGCATGTCCTCATGAAAGACCGACAGTAGTATGAAGTAGGCCAACTGCTGGCTGAGCGGCTCTCTGTCTAGAATCTCCAGGACGGCGTCGCGAACTTGGGTAAGATAGTCAAAGATCTCGGACCGTGAGAGCAGCGGCAGATCCCAACGAACCTCGTGTTGGATGGCGATGGAATCGTAGATGGATTCCAGATTCGGCAGCATCGGTTTCCGCCCCGCGCAGTGCCTCAGCACCCACTTTTCCTGAAACCAGGTCGCGTGGCCAATTTCCCACAACATGGGATTGAGCGTAGGCAGCTTGGGGCCTATCAACTGCTCGTCCGTGAGATCTGATACTAGCTCAAACGTACACCGGCGGGCGTCGTTGACGTATTCCGCCAGCAACCTGGGTTCAGGTATCGGATTGACCCTGGGCATGACCGAAAAGGCACCCTCTAGTTTCAGCAAATTGCGGGAGGAATCGCCTTGGAACAAACCCCCGTCAAGACCCTGCAACGTCGCCGATTATCACCCAAATTGGGGACTCTGCCATTCTATCATCCTAACCCGGGAAGACGAACGTCCTTTCCCTACTTGCAGTGCTGACATGGCAAGATCCGGCGGCGATTCGTAATTCGAAATGGGCCACTTTCGGATGGCAGAATATTCTAATTAGGGGGTTGTTGCGGATTAGGCAAGAAAGAAAACTGTTATTGATGACGAATCGGTAACGCGCATTTGCCGTCAGTCACGGACTCTCACCCCCGGCTTTCATTTCTCAAAGCCACGGAACAATCTGTCTGGAGATAGAGTTGGCCAAGGCTACTGAATTCACGGGGGGCACCTCCTTGTCCGCCAAAAAGAGGGTGCCAGGAGTCGTCCGCACGCAGCTTGCCAGTTGGCTATTTGTCGGCGCTCACCTTGCCGCCCTGGCGGTAGCTTACGCCTTCGCCTTCGCGGTCCGATTCGATTTCGACGTACCGCCACACTACCAAGTGCTACTGACGCAATCGCTGCCATTTGTCGTGGGCCTTAAACTGTTCGTGTTTTACGTCCTGGGAATCTCAAAGTCGGGGGGCCGTGGTGCCAGGTTCGACGACTTACTTGCACTGGGACGTGCCGCGATTATCTCCTTAATCGTCATCGCTTTCATCGATTATGGGTTTTTGCTGCATGAGCAAATTCCTCGCGGCGTGTTAGCCATCGATTGTGGTGCCAGTATTCTGCTGATCGGGGGAATTCGCGCCTCGTGGCGGCTGGGCGTGGAAAGGATCTGGCCATCGCTGACAATGAACCGCAGAACGCCCGTGCTGCTGATTGGAAAATCGCCGGACAGCGAGTACGTTATTCGCGAAATCCACCAAAACGAACACTTGAATTTCCGCATCGTCGGGTTTCTGCAAGACCATCCCACGGCCGCCAAGAAAATGGAAGGCGTCCGCTGCCTGGGATGGCCGCGCGACGTTGTTGAAGTTGCCAAACGCAGGCGCGTTCAGCAAATCTTGCTCGTCTCGGGAAGCATCTCGGGCCGTCGGCTGCGAAAGCTGGTCCAGCGATGCCGGCAGGCCAAAATCGAACTCAAGGTCGTGCCTGGCATGGGCGATCTACTGGACGGGACGTTCCAAGTGCGCATTCGCGACGTCGACATCAACGACTTGCTACGTCGCGAGTCGGTCGCGCTGGATTCCGAGGCGATCACCGAAATGATTCGCGGACGGACCGTCATGGTCACCGGCGCGGG
Organism: Planctomycetota bacterium; assembly: GCA_029259935.1. The sequence continues at coordinate 42,269 of JAJDEH010000258.1, read as the reverse complement.
TGGCAGCATCGGTTCGGAGATTTGTCGCGAGGTCGCCGAGTGCGGGCCGGCGAAGCTGCTGTTGGTCGAGCGCGCGGAAAACAACTTGTTCAACATCGATCGCGAACTGCGGCGACTGTCGACGACGAGTGTCGTTCCCTTGCTGGCGGACATTTCCGATGCCCAGCGGATGCAGGGGCTCTTTCGGCAGTATCGCCCGGAGATTGTGTTTCACGCAGCCGCGCACAAACACGTGCCTTTGATGGAAATGAATCCTGGGCAGGCGGTCGCCAACAACGTGTTGGGCACCAAGGCAATCGCCGATTTGGCGGCTGAGTTTGAGGCCGAGCGATTCGTCCTGATTTCGACCGACAAAGCGGTCAATCCGTCAAGTGTGATGGGAGCGACCAAGCAGCTTGCCGAGCGATATGTACATGCATCCAGCGAAATTTCCAATACAAAATTCGTCGTCGTTCGCTTCGGCAACGTACTCGCGTCCAGCGGCAGCGTGGTTCCGGTTTTTCAGGAGCAGATTCGCCGCGGAGGGCCGGTAACCGTCACCGATCCCAACATGGAACGGTACTTCATGACGATTCCCGAGGCCTGCCAACTCGTGCTGCAATCGGCGGCGCTTGGCCGTGGCGGCGAGATCTTTGTGTTGGACATGGGCAGCCCCGTCCGCATTCTTGATCTAGCCCGCGATCTGATTTACCTGTCCGGGCTTTCCACCAAGGAAATCAAGATCGAAATCGTCGGCAGGCGTCCCGGCGAAAAGGAAACAGAGGAACTGTATCAATGCGATGAAGAAATGCTGGAGACCACGCATCCCCGGATTAACGCGGCCTATCATCGTACCGTTTCCAAGTCCGAGATCGATGCCATGATCGAGCAGCTTGAATCGGTGGTCAACCAACCGCCCGTCACGGTCAAGGCGAAACTGAGTGAATTAGTCCACGAATATGCTTCCGAACCAGAACCAGAAGATGTATCGCCCCGGGCCGAGCCCGACGCACCGGCGCGCGTCATGGCTTTCTGACAGGTGACTCATGAGTAATCCGCAATCGATCCTTGATTCCAACCTGGAACGACGGCCTTCCGAGTTGGTTGACGACGTTGTTTCGACCGCCTCGGAGAGGAGTCGAACGCATCTCAAGCCGATCCCGTTTGTGCGCCCCGCGCTGCCGGATTTGGCCGACCTGGCCGACGACATCGTCGGAATTTTCGACAGCGGCATGCTCACGAAAGGACAATTTCTGGAGCAGTTTGAGAGCGAGCTTGCCGTGCATCTTCAAGTGAAGCACGCCGTCTGTGTCTCAAGCTGTACCAGCGGATTGATGCTGGTCTACCGCTGTGCGAATCTGCGGGGTGAAGTTATCGTCCCCAGCTTCACGTTCATGGCGACCGTCAGCGCGATGGTGTGGGCCGGGCTGACGCCGGTCTACGCCGATGTAAAAGAGGACTCGACGAACCTGGATCCGGAAGCGGTCCAGCGGCTCATCAATTCACGCACGAGTGCCATCGTGGCCGTTCACAATTTTGGCAATCCGGCCGAAATTGATGCGCTTCAGGCTCTTGCCGATCAGCATGGGCTCAAGCTGATCTTCGATTCGGCGCACGGTTTTGGTGCCCGTTATCGGGGCGCGCCGGTGGGAAGCCAAGGTGATGCTCATGTCTTCAGCCTCAGTCCCACCAAACTGCTGGTGGCGGGCGAAGGGGGTGTTGTCGCCACCAATGACGACCAACTGGCTCAGCAAGTGCGGATCGGCCGCGAATATGGAAACGACGGACACTACGACAGTCTGTTCGCCGGACTCAACGCGCGGATGCCCGAATTGAGTGCCCTGATCGGCCTGCGAAGCCTCCGCCACTTGAACGACGTGGCCCAGCGGCGACGGGAACAGGCCGCCCGCTACCAACGCGAGTTGGCCGACCTGCCTGGGTTGCAATTCATCAAGGTCGCCGACGACAATCTGTGCTCGTACAAGGACTTTTCGATTGTGGTCGACGAGCAAGAATTTGGGGCGACCCGCAACGAACTGGCCGCCGCGTTGGGTGCCAGGCACATCGATACGCGAAATTACTACGATCCGCCCGTTCACCGGCATCAGGCTTATCAAAAGTTTTGTGACGATCGAACCCATTTGCCCGTGACCGAACTCTTGGCGAAATGTAGTTTGAGCCTTCCCATGGGGCCGCAGCTCGACGCCGATGGAATCGCCGCAGTTTGCAATGCCATTCGCGATGTACACGTTCGTGAGTAAACGGATTGAGAATTCGTCACTCGGGCCGGGCCCAGACAAACCGTTAAACTCGACATTCGCATACTGGAAACGTAGACTTCCATTGTCGAGGACATTCTGAAACGCGAATCTCGGGTTGGTTACGTCTCTCGCTTTCGAATTTCAGTTTTATCAACCAACTCACGACGCGCGTGGGCTTCTTATGTCGGCGGTAAATGAATCGGTGGTTAACGAAAGCGTGGCGAATCCGCCAGCCAAGAACCCGTCCGAACCCGCGCCTCGGCCACTTTCCCTGTCGGCGAATTTCTCTTGGATGCTGGTCGGCATGGCGACCTATGCAGCTTGCCAGTGGAGTTGCCTCATTGTGCTGGCCAAATTTGGATCGCCCCAGGCGGTGGGCCAGTTCGCCTTGGGGTTGGCGGTCACCGCGCCCCTCTTCATGCTGGCCAATCTTAAACTGCGCAACGTTCAAGCCACCGACTCGCAACGACAATTTCAGTACGTCGACTACTTCCGATTGAGACTCGCGACCACCTTGATTGCCGTTCTGGCGTTAACGGGAATTGTCTGGAGCGCGGGATACGCGAGCGGCATCACTTGGCTGATTCTGGCCATTGGCGCTGGCCGGGCCTTCGACGCCGTCAACGATATTCGCTATGGACTCTTGCAGCAGTCGGAGCGAATGGAGCGAGTGGCTTGGGCGATGATGATAAACGGAATTCTGTCGCTTTCGTTGTTGTGGGCTGGCTTGCTGCTGACGGGGCAGGTGTTATACGGCGCGATTGGCTGGGCGGCCGGAACGGGCCTGACGTCGGGATTCACTTGGCTGTTGATCGCCCGGCAGCGGCCAGCGACAGCCAGCCGGCAACCGGCGCACGGCTTTGCTACGTTGGCTCGACTGTGCGTATTGGCCCTGCCATTGGGGATGGTCATGATGCTAGTCTCGCTGACGACCAACATTCCCCGTTATTTCGTGGAAGCCGAACTGGGCGTTGCCGCCTTGGGCATGTTCGCCGCCACGGCCTATCTGATCGACGCGGGCAAGATGGTGGTCTTGGCGCTGGGACATTCGGCCAGCCCCCGACTGGCCAAGTCATTTGCCAATGGTGACCTCAAGGCCTTTCGCATTTTGTTGCTCAAGCTAGTCGGCATCGGTGCGCTTGGCGGATTCATCGGAGTGATCCTGTCATGGACGATCGGCGCTCAAATTTTACGACTGCTGTACCGTCCCGAGTATGCCGACCATGTTCCGCTGCTGATCGCCATGTCGTTCGTGGCGATGATTGTGTTTTCGTGTTCATTCCTCGGCGACGCGATGATCGCGGCCAGATGCTTTCGAATTCAAGTACCACTTTTGGTGGTGGTCGTCGGAGTCACCTCGTTAGGATGTTGGATGTTGGTGCCCCGCTATCAGTTGCTGGGGGCCGTCTACAGTTTGGGCGCGGGCTACGCCTGCCACTTCATCGGTTCCATTGCGATAATTTCGTGGGCTTTGCGCGGACGACACCGGGCGCGGTCGTGACCTGCATCAAGAACTACCATGAACGAGAACGCGGATTGTCTTGATGCTGCCGAAAGCGAGTGCCAAGCGTGTCACACTCGGCACCCAATCTCAAGTCTGAAGCGAGCCTCCATGCCAACGATGTTTGCGTTGGCGGTCGTTGGAAATACTGACCCGGACGATCCCAATCCGACGGCGTGGAGCAAATTGTCTGACGCCAATCTCTATTGCCAGTCATGTCGGTTTCGCATCAACGCTCGTCGCGCGATCGGCGCAATTCTGGTGCTGGCAGTTCCTTTCCTGGTGGTGTTCCTGTACTGCTGGTTGATTCGTTAGATTCGCCGAGCCCAACCCCTGTCAGTTTGGGTGGCCTGCGCAAACCGGGTCATTCGTCCGCCGTTTTGAAAGCCCTGAAAACGGCGGCAGCTATCCGCCGGCTCACACCGGCGGCTACATGTCTTTCGCCGTTTACGGCTGCTTTCCCGTTGCGGATCTTGACCGTTCTTCCGCCAGAAAAAATTGCCGCACACCCCATTGCCCAAGTGCTTGCATCCCGTCTTTGGGAATGCTATCATCCGCCTTGGGTTGAAGCGGTAGTCTATCTTTTGAAAGCGTCTGTCCGGCCCCATTACAAGGAAGTTCTTCTCACAGTTGACTCTGATTTTTTGAGTCACTCCATTCTCGATTGGCGAGCCATGTTGGTACTTAGTCGCAAGCTCGGTGAACGCATTCTGATCGGTGACAACGTGTCAGTGACCGTTGTCCGCATCACGGGTGGCGGAGTGCGGATTGGAATCGAGGCACCGCCAGAAATGGCCGTGGTTCGAGAAGAGTTGGCCGAACAAATGAAACAACAGGATGACGAGCGGAAGAATCCCACCGCACCTCGCGGCGGTTCCTAATCGATTCTTAATCCGCCATTTTCCGCCATCTACCTCAATCGATCTTTTACCGCGTAGATTCGGCGGTGGGCGTCGGGTCATTCGTGGTTCGGTTGAATTTCGACTTCATTGAGCGATCCGTCCCGAACGACGGTTAGGTGCAGCGGCCGATCGACGGGAAGCGCGGCGAGTAAGCGATGGATGTCGTCGACACTGACGACGATGCGTCCGCCGACGGCCACGATCCAGTCACCCGGAAGGATGCCGGCGCGGGCCGCAGGGCCATTGCTGGCCAAGCCCATCACTTCAATCGCCTGGTCGGCCAGCAGATCCAGGTCGCGCACCATTCGCCGCGGAACTTGAATGGACGTGGCCGAGATTCCAAGTTGTCGGCGGCGAACTTGGCCATTGCTAAGCAGTTCGCTGGCGACCCACTGGGCCGTGGCCATCGGGATGGCAAATCCAAGCGCCTGTGCCGAGGCGATGATGGCGGTGTTGATTCCGACAACTCGCCGGCGAGAATCGACTAACGGTCCGCCGCTGTTGCCGGGGTTGATCGGTGCCGCATGTTGAATGATGTTTTCGATGAGCCGTCCATCTTGGCCCCGCATGGCGCGGCCCAGCGCGCTGACGACTCCCGTGGAAACCGTTGAACTGAGTCCCAGCGGGCTGCCGATCGCGATCACCAGTTGTCCAACACGCAACGTTTCCGAATCGCCGAACTCGGCATAGGGTAGTTCACTAGCGGCAAGTCTCAGCAGGGCCACGTCCGTGGCCGGATCGTCACCGACCACCTCGGCATCCACGCGATCTCCCTCGCTAGTTTCCGCCGTCAATTTTTGTTGGCCGCCCACGACATGGCTGTTGGTAAGCGTGAGCCCGTCGGAGGAAATCAGAAAACCCGTCCCGCTGCCCGCCTGCCGATCCGGCGTCTTGCCGGTCACGGTCACCACGGCGGGTGAAACAGCGTCGACCACGCCCACGACCGCTTGCGAATAGGCATCAAGCAAGTCGGCGTCATGGGGATTCGATGCTGGCGATTGGCCGCGTTTCTCCGAAGGATCTTGCGCCCCGTCGTCGGACACTGGTTGAAAATTTGAAAACTGCATCACGCGGCCTCCTCAAGGTTGCTCCAACTCAGCGTCTTTGCATTTCAGCCTTCGACGAGTTCCAACAATTCATTGGCCCGCTCAAGCAAATTGCTGCGCCAACAGTCTTGTGGCGGGGAATCAGGACGAGAACCGGTGGCGACAAAGTCCGCATGGCAATGTTTGCAGACAACTCTTTCCTGCATGAAATCGACGTGAATGCGCAAGCTGCGACCGCAAGTCGGGCAGACCTGGGTCGTGAAATTGGAATTGAGCATTAGGGACTTCCTTGTTTTGTGGAACGCCAAAATGACACGTCTTGTGCCGAGGAGTCTGTATTGTGCGAACCGCGTGCCACGGAATGGGCCCCGAGACTCAAGTCGTTGCTGCGTAGACGCTTGCCGCTTTTAGCGGAAGACGTTCGACTGCCGTTCCTGCCCGATTTTGAACAATCTACAAAACTGGCTGCCCATACAATACGCAAAACCAGCCTATCCTCGCGGTCGTCGTCCTCGCATGCCTTCAGCACTGCCCGGCAAGCCGCTCCTTCTTAGCTGGCGGGCAAGACTATTCACTGCGATCGGTTGCCTTGGAGCCCATTTTCTTGATCGCACTTTGAAAGTAGGTCAGTTCGTCGGACAGTTTGTGACGCTCGCAAAAGTCGGCCAGTTTTTGAAAGCGTTTCGCCGGATCGGCTCCGGTCGCCCAAAGAATCTTGGCATGACACTCAGGACACAGGTAAAGCGGATGACGATCGGATTCCTGACGATGATTCGAACCACACATGTTGCACTCAAACGCCGTGCAATGCTTGAGCGAAAACATGTGACCCGTTTCGTGGGTCGCCGTTTTTAGTGTCCGCCGCAAACACGTACGAAATTCGTCGTCGCCGCTCGCCGGATCGCCGTTGCGATGTATCGACCACACTCCCACCCGGTCCCGCAGGGACGCTTGGCCAAACACAAAATTCCAACCCTTGCCGGGCCACAGATCCGTCGCGGTAAACGCGATGTAGGCGGCCGCGTCATCAGGCCGGCGAGGCCGCAGGACTTCGTACAGCACATGCGTCGTCAGGATCTGGTCCATGCCCCATTGCGGGTGCTGGCGACGGGCGCTGGCGGGAATGATCGAAAGCGGTAAGTCGTCCAGGATTTTTGCAGGCCGGTTCATATAGATGCCTAAATATTCGGCGGAGAACTCGACGATTTCTCGCTGCTCTTTCGTGAACTCGCCCAATGGCTGAATGTAGATGACGGTTCGCGGAGCGGTCGGCGTGCTGGGCCGGATGGCCAGGTATTCGTCATAGGTTTGTCCCGTCTCTTCATGACTGTCCAGCCATTCGCCCGGGCGGGGCGGTCCCAGTTCTTCATGCAACGGCCGCAGCAACTCGATCGTATGTTTGGCGCGATTGGAATCACCAAGCTGATCAAAATGATCCTCCTTTTCCGGTGCGCGAAAGGTCTTGGCGACCGACGGGGCGGCGACCGGATCTTGGTCGCATCCTGCTGTCAGTGCGCACGTCAGCAGTCCAACGGCGGCCCAAATTCCTTTCGAGCAGGGACGATTCACCAAAGTTGCATTTGTCTCTCTCATCGACCAAGTCCTCCGAGGAGTCAGTATGGCGGCATCGCAAAAACGAAGATCGGGCGGACGTTCGATTCAATTCTATCTTCGAAGCGCGGATTGCACGACGATTTGGTTGTCGACACCTCGCGAGGTCGGGCCAATCCGCCGCTGGCCTTCATTCTGGCTGGGTTGACGATTTTGTGCATTGGCTCAATTACGCACCCTCAAAATCGGGCAACGCCGCAGGCAGAGCGGAATGCACTAATCTGCCCTAGAGCGTTAAGTCGATCTAAATTGCCGACGCGATTAGATTTTCCCATTGTGACGCGAGACTGAAAGTGGTTGGTGTGTCAGCACAAACGCCTCCGTTCTTAAAGCTGCATCTCGAATCTTCCTTACCACCGGAACCAACCGACCTCACGGGGTTCGGCGGCGCGGACGATCTCGCACGCGCTTTTCAGTCGGTAACTGGGTGGCAACTCCGCTCTGGCAGCGGTTCCGATGCAGCTCAAGTGGAAACCAGCATCGGAACTCGAGGGCCGATTCAGCTTCAAGTCGAATCGCCCGCCATCGAAGAAAACGATCCGCCCGCGCTAGATCGCACGGCCGCCGACGAACTCGCCACGGCAATTGCTGGACTAGTGAACGAGTTGGATCAAACGCAGTCTCAGTTGCGAGAGCGTGACGCAGAACTCGCGGCGGGCGTGCCGGTGGTGCAACATAGCGAAGAACAAATGCACCTGGCACAGCGCCTCGAAGCGGTGCTCAAGGCCGGTGCCCAAGCGGTCGAAGCGGACGCGATTGCCCTGTATTTGTTGAACGACGACACCAGCGAATTGACGCTGCGATCAAGCTGGGGATTGGGGCCACAGCACTATCTCGACTCGACGCGTTCGCTGCGCGGAGCGATGGCCGATCTTGAAGCGTTGTTGGGACATGCGGTGGTCATCGAGGATACGGGCAAACTGCCAAGCTGGAATGCGCCGCTCGATTTTGAATCGGCGGCCTGTGTACCCGTTTCGTCGCCGACGACGTTACTGGGGACGCTATGGACGTTCGGAACCGAACCACGTGACTTCACCGAACATCAAACCAATACTCTTGAAATCATCGCCGGCCGCATCGCCGCCGACTTGGAACGTGAGGCGCTGCTGCAACAAGGCATAGAAGCTCGGAACAACGATCGCCTGCTGTCTCGCGCGGCCGACTGGCAACAGCAACGACTGCCGACCATTGCCCCTCAACTTGACGACTGGCAAGTTGCCGGCTGGGCGCTTCCGGCGGAAACCGTCGGAAGAGACTTCTATGATTGGAACGTGGTCGCCGACGGGCGGTTGGCGGTGATGCTGGGCGAGGGGCACGGCCGATCGATCGACGCGGGGCTGATCTCCGCCGTTTTGCATACCGCCACGAGAGCGCACGCGGCCCATTCGCATGACGCCCGACAATTGCTGGAGCGAGTGAATGAAACCTTGTGGACCACTTCGTCCGGCAGCCAGGGAGCGTCGCTGTTTTACGCGCTGCTCGATCCCGAACCGGGCACCTTTGAATACGCCACGGCGGGAAAGGTCGCGGCACTGCTGTGGGGTCCGAGGTCGTGCGACGTAATAGAACAGGACTGCCCGGTACTGGGAGTCGACTTGGAACCGTTTCTTTTCCGGGGCCAAGGACGGATGGAAGCCGGCGATTCGTTGATCCTGCTCAGCGAGGGAGTCCACGGCGCATCGGATGCGCCCGACCGTCCCACGCCACTTGCCGCGATCGCGTCCTATCTCAAGGGCCGGTCGGCCACGTCGGCAGAAGCGGTTATCGATCTAGTGAAGGCGTTTATCGACAGCTATGACCGAGCACGCGTCTCGCTGGATCAGACGATTCTGGTCGTCCGCCGAAATTAAAAGACGCCATCGTTTCTCGACAAGCATCCGGCATGACGTGACCTTGACGATCAAGGCAAATCTCCTAGACTTGATTTTTTGAATTGCGGGTGTGGCGGAACTGGCAGACGCGCATGGTTGAGGGCCATGTCTCAGCAATGAGGTGGAGGTTCGAAACCTCTCACCCGCACTTCATCCCGATCAGCTCCCAAGCCCGGCTTTCCCTTGAAAAGCTGGGCTTTTTTGGTGGACCAACGCACGAATCCCAACGAAGCACGAATTCCAACTACGCACGAATCCCAACATGCCCGAGCCGCTCGCATATTTAGATGGACAACTGCTGCCCGCATCGGCGGCCGCCGTTCCTGTTACCGACGCCGGGTTCGTAACGGGAACGACAGTGGCCGAGCAAATGCGCACCTTCGACGGCAAGCTGTTTCGACTGGGACAACATCTCGACCGCCTGCAGCGTTCGCTGGATTTGGTCGGCGTCCAGATCGACATGAAGCCCTCCGATCTGGCACTGATTGCTCAACGACTGGTGGACAACAATCATGCGCTGTTGGCGGAAGGAGATGATCTCGGCATCTCGGTATTCGTTACACCGGGAACCTATCCGACGTTCTCAACGGGAGATCCGCCCCGGCCTCTCGTTGGCATGCACACTTACCTGCTGCCGTTCTATTCGTGGAGCCGCCTTTATGAACAAGGACAATCCCTCATCGTCAGCAACGTGCGACAAGTACCCGCGAATTGTTGGTCTCCGGAGCTCAAATGCCGTAGCAGAATGCACTACTTTCTAGCGGACCGGGAGGCGCGGGAAAAGGAACCGGGATCACGGGCCCTGCTACTGGATCAATCCGGCCACGTACTTGAGGCGTCGACTGCCAGTGTAGTCATTTACATCGCTGGCGAAGGCTTGGTCGCCCCGCCCAAGGAAGAAATTCTGGCGGGGATTAGTCTCACCGTGGTCGAGGAACTGGCGCGGCAATTGGAACTGCCCTTCACTCACCGCCAGCTATTGCCGTCGGGCATCGCCGGGGCGGACGAAGTCATTCTCTGCAGCACTTCGCCTTGCCTGCTGCCTGTCACTCGTCTGGACGGGAAGCCCATCGGAAGCGGAACTCCGGGACCCATATTTCAGCGCTGCCTGACCGCCTGGAGCGACATGGCGGGGATCGACCTGCGTAAGCAAGCACTTCAGTTCTCCGACCGACAATAACCGCACCGAGCGATCGCTTGTATCGATCATGGCAGTTTTGCCGGTTCCCGAACGGTCCGATTCGCGACATATTTGACCAAGGCGGCAAAGTATCGCACGTTATCAACAGGGCGGCAGCTTCGTTCCCTTCTTGTGCAGGCTGAGACCATGACGATTGACACATCGTGCAATGAAGTTCTTCGTGACGCGCGTTACGTACTGGCGGAGAGCTATCCAGCGGAGCTTTCCGTCGAATCACACGATCATCGCGCAAAAGATCAACTCGTGGCCGTTGAACTGATCGACTTGTCCGAACGAGGAATGAAACTCGCCAGCCCTCAAGAAATCGAAGTCCACCATTCGGTGCGGCTGAAGCTGTCCATTGTCGAATTCGGCATGGAGTTCTACATCTCAGCGTCGGTTTGCTGGTGTCGGGGCGAGGGCGACCAATGGCTGGTCGGATGCCACCTGAGTCCCAGCTTGCCCGAGCGGCTGTTTAAGAAATTTGTCCATGGCGGCAACCTCGATCGCCGTTGTGATTTGCGGTTCGACAAGAGCGCCGATTTGGAAGCGTCGTGGAACCTGAACGGCGACAAGGCCACGATCACCTTACGCAACATCTCAAGAGGCGGGTTCTGTGTCCTGTCCGATCGGCCCTGTCAAACCGATCAGAGAATCCACATCTGTTTGGCCGCCAGACAAGACATCATCGTCGTTGCCCGTGCCGAATGGCAAATGACCATGGAAAACGGCTGGCTGGTAGGCTGCTCATTCTGCAACTCGCGCGACTTCGACCGACTGAAGGATTTCCTGCAGTCAGCCTGACGGCTTGTCGAAACGAAACAACCGCGCTCGCACAACGGTCCAACGCACGGATCGCAAACACGCCTGCAAGCCACGCTTAGTCCGTAAGAGAACGAGTCACGACGCGTGTGCGGCAATTTTTTCTGGCGGGAGGACGGTCAAGATCCGCAACGGGAAAGCAGCCGTGAAACGGCGAAAGCAAGTAGCCGGCGGATAGCCCGTCTTTAATGAACCGAGCCGCGAAAGCGGCGACAGCAGCTCAGGGCCTGTCGAACAATTCCTTGTGCTGCCGCCGTTTTCACGGCTTTCAAAACGGCGGACCGATGGTTGCGGTTGAGTTGCGACCTAAGTCTTCATCAATGGCGATTGTTAAGCTCGCCATGAATTCGGGCCCCACACCACGACGCCGCTTGGTTGACGCCGCTTGGTTGACCTTGGTTGACGCCGCTTGGTTGACATGGTGAATCCGCTGGCGTAGACTCCAAATTGGGGTCGTTGAACCGTCGTCGTCACTCCCCCAAGGGGACTCTCCGCGGCATGCCCAGGCGTCGATTGCCAATTTGGAAGAAGGCTGTTTTTGGCGCGCTCATGACGTGCGTCTTCTTTCTCTTGCTGGAAGGCCTGCTGGCGGTCGTGGGCGTGAGTACGACGGTCGAAACTCGCGATCCCTTTGTCGGTTTCGCTTCTTCCCTGCCGACTTACGTTAAAAAGACCGGTGCCGACGGCCAGGTCACGATGACAACGGCCGAAAACAAGCTCGCGTACTTCAACGCGCAGTCGTTCCCACAAGAAAAGCCGGCCGGTACCTACCGAATATTCTGTCTGGGAGGTTCGACAACGTACGGCCGGCCCTACGACGATGCAACTTCATTCTCGGAGTGGCTGCGCCAGCTTCTTCCCATCGTCGATTCGGGCAAGGACTGGGAAGTGATTAACGCCGGCGGCATCAGTTACGCCACTTATCGCATCGCGGCGTTGATGGAGCAACTTGTGCGGTACCAGCCCGACCTGTTCGTCATCTACACCGGCCATAACGAGTTTCTCGAAGAGCGAACCTACGGCAAGATGCAAGGCATGTCGCCGGTGGGAATCGATTTCATGGCCAGGCTCGCGCATACCCGTACCTTCGCGCTGGTGGAGAACCTGCTGAGGCCCAACTCGGGCGACCCTTATCAAATGTCAGCCGAAGTCGACGCGGTACTCGATCATACAAGCGGCCCCGCAACCTATCATCGCGACGAAGAACTGGCCGAGCAGATTCTGGCTCATTTCGAATTCAATCTGTCGCGCATGGCCAAACTGGCACGCGACGCGGGTGCCGACGTGGTCTTCGTCGCCCCCGCCGGCAATCTAAAAGACTTCTCGCCGTTCAAGAGCCAGAATTCGGTCGCGAAAGATTCGGATGACTACCGACTGTGGTCGAGCTATTTGGCGGACGCGGAAAAACTTGAAGCCGCGAACGAATACCAGCGCGCACTGACCGCCTATGAAGCGGCCGAGAAGATCGACGATCGTTACGCCGATCTGCACTTCCGCAAGGGACACCTGCTGTTCCAGCTCAAGCAATACTCCGCCGCCACCGCTGCCTTCCAGCGGGCCGCCGACGAGGATGTATGCCCCTTGCGGGCGACATCGGCGGGGTTGGAACGAATGCGCGAGGCCGCGAAACAGGCCGACGTTCCGCTCGTCGACTTTCAACGGGATTTGAGAAGCGAATGTCAGCGGAAACACGGACACGAGGTGCCGGGGAACGAGTACTTCCTAGACCATGTGCATCCGAACATCGAAACCAATGGAATGATCGCGCGAGCCATCGTCGATCGTTTGATTGAGATGCGCGTCGTTCAGGCAACCGGAACGTGGCAGGACACCGGGCTCTCGCGCGCCCGCCAGCAAATCGAATCCAACATCGACACCCAGGATCACGCCGTGGCGCTGCGAAATTTGGCGAAGGTGTTGGAGTGGGCCGGCAAACACGAGGAAGCGGGACTGCTGGCAGCAAAAGCCCTGGAGACTGCGCCCGAGGATGTGGAAAGCTTGCGAATCTCGGCAGCCCACCTGATGCGGATCGGGAAGACCGATCAAGCCATCGAGTACCTTCGAATGATCCTCACAAAGAATCCAAACCAAAGAAACCGAGCCGACGCACACCGGCTCCTCGCGGCCGCCCTCATCAGAACGGAACAGCCGGAACAAGCACTCATCCATTTCCAGGAACTGGTCCGCCTAAGGCCCGACGACACCGAAGCTCACGAGATGATCGGCATGCTGCAAACGTACCTTCAATCTGGCAGCGCGGATGAACCGGGCAAAAAATAGTCGGGGCGCAGTCGCCTAGTGACCAGAGGCCACCACAACTTGGAAACAAGTGTCGCATTTCGGGAGTCGTAAATTTTCGTGATGCGAGCCATGCACAAGCGAAACAATAAGGCTTTGTCCAAAAAAAGTTTGGGTGGCTGGGGTCGACCAACGGGAGCCCCCAGAAAACGCGCTGCCGGTTGCGCTGCGAGCCCACCACCCTGTACTTGAGCAATGAGCGCATGTCTTGCCTACTCAATCCAACTCATTGAGGCGGAGAATTGAGCCTGGATTATTCACGAGTAGTTCACAAAATGGGACTGGCTCCGATCCAAGTAGGATGGGGACGCGTATTTGAGGCGGATGTCTCGGTGCCTGTCCCATTTTGTGAACGGCCTATTGGGTGAGCCGTCAATAATCGGACAGGCACCGAGTCGCGTCCCCTACTCCGCCGCGAAAACACAATGAACTCAGAGCCAGTCCCATTATTGACTCCCGTGGTGAATAATCCCTGTTGAGCGACTGCCAACAAGGCATCCGCGCCGCTGCGCGGACACCGCCTGATTTTGTTAACAACGCGGCTTTGTAATACAATCAAATCAGCTTCGCGGCATGGTTCGCTTCGTTCAAGCCGGTGTCGTGGATGCCAACCCGTTGGCGAACAAATGCATCCGGATCAGCTTTCAATTCTCATCATCGTGGCCTTCGTGGTTTACCCGTTCGTGTTGCTTGGTCTTACGAGGTGGATGATATCCCGAAGCCACCGCAAGCGATTCCCGTTGCCCACCGCGACGATCTTCGGTACTTTTGGCTGCGTACTCGCTGGTTGGTACATCCTTGCGAATGGTTTCGGGAAGTTTACGTCGGTGACCGTAACTGGGGCGGTTGTGTTTGTCTTCGCCCTTGCTGCGACCGGTGCATTCGCGGGTGCGATTGCTGACCGGCTCATTCCACTAGGAAACTGCGATTCCACGGCGTCCACTCCGGAATCGAAAGGCAAGTCCTGACGGATTGGTAGGCATTAACTGTCCGCCAACAACGCATGCACGCTCGGTCGCCAACGGCGAACGCCTTCGCTTTTCCCAGTGGCATTGGACTTTGGGTCGTGGAATCTCAAGGCATTGCAACTCTAATCACTATATTCATGGCGCCCGTCTTGCCGTTGTATTCGCTTACCGCAGCAATGTACACGCACGGATACACCAGAACTTTCTTCGTAGGAATGGGTCTAGCAGGTGTTGATAAACCATTTGTGTTGGCCGGATCAAGCGAAGGCTGCTCCGGCAGTTCCCAGTTTCCCCTGAAATCGTGGATGCCGGAACGTCGTCGCTTCGCTCCTCGGTCCGGCCTACGTGTTTTTCAACAGGCTCCTAGTCCAAGTGTGCTTTTTGTTCAGCACAATGATCTTGATGATTCACGTCATACCCGTTGATTTAGAATCTCTTTTGGAAGGTGGCGATCTGATTGGAGACGTTCTCTGGGATCTCCCCAGTACCGCGAAGTGGCATCGGCGCAAATTGATCGTCTTCCTGCTCAGCGGCGTTTCAGGACTGCTTTCCGTTCCGTTGGCCTCCAGTGTCTAATACAAAAAGTCGGCCGTCACCATTCAACAAACGGTTCCTGACAAGTTATCGCGGCAGGAACCGCCGGCTGGATGGAATGTTTGAGTCGATCATTTAGCCGTCATTCCCGCGCAGGCGGGAATCCAGCACGGTCGATTCGAGACCTGGCGCATTCCCAATGTGCCGCATATTGTGCGCTTGGGCTAGAATATGGACGGCTCGTTGTTCTTTTTGAAGAAGGAAGTAGCGATGCATCATCGCTTTTCGTTAGAAGCTGTTTTCCAAGGGATCTTGCTGCTGGCAACGCTTCTCGCGCTGGTTGCCGAATTGCTCTATGATAGTTTCGCATTTGCCCCAGTGGTGATCTGTGGGGTGGGGATTGGTCTCTATGGAATATCCACTGCCAAATTGGGCCCGTCCCTAACTCGGGGATGGCCCACGAGAGGCCACGTCTCGTGTCGTTTCCGCGTTTGCATGCTGCTACTATCCGCAGTGTTTGCCTCGCTTGGATCGCTCGTTGGACTCGTAATTGGGCAGTTCTTATTCGGGGGATCATTTGGAAATTCACGTCCTAATATTGTCGCAAACGCGATTTGCCCCTTTCTAGGAGCATATGGCTCACTCGCAATACCATTGACTATACGGCGCGTACTTGGTGAACGTATCAATGCCGGGTCGGAAACGCGGACGGGTCAAGTTGTTGGCAAGCCGAGGCGATCTCAGTAAGTTGGGTGGATGCCGAGAACAGCGCGTATATCGCCTGGCCGAATGGTTCGCCACGCAATCAATCGTGCCGACGGGAAGCAATAACTGTTCTTCAATGACGAGGCTAATTGGCTTTTGAGTGGACCATCTGGGCGACGCTTAAGAAACGGCCGCTGAAGAGCCAAGCCATTCGGACTCGAAGCATCCTCGTCGTCACTAGCCAACACGCGCGGAGTGGGGAAGTCGGATGGTCCCACAATACCTGCGAAGCGGGCGAAAAAACTGGAACCCCGGCGGCGGAGCCCGTGGAGAAAAGGGGATCACCCAAGGGGAAGTGCCGTTCGTCACTCACTTGCACTGGACTCAGCGCCGGGATCTGCAAGGCATCGTAGCGTGCCGCCGCGGATGGTAGAGATATTGTGTCTTGACCGTGGTACCCGAGGGAGGAGCCGTTTGAGGTAGTTCTTCACGTAGGGATCTGCGCGAGGGGCAGTGCGAAAGAGCCGTTCCTACCGTGACCATGATTCGAGCAGATGTATGAAGTGCTACAATGCGACGCATGACCACCTCTCCCAACAAGCCGAAACACGGCTGGCAGTTCGGCCTCGCCGCGTTTCTTTTCATTATTGCCATCGTTGCGAGTGGTATTGGACTTTGGGTCGTGGAATCTCAAGGCATTGCAACTCTAATCGCCATATTCATGGCGATCGTTTTGCCGTCGTGTTCGGTTACCGCAGCAATGTACACGCACGGCTACACCAGAACTTTCTTCGTAGGAATGGGGCTAGTCCAGGTGTGCTTTTTGTTCAGCACAATGATATTGATGATTCACTTCATGCCCGTTGATTCAGAATCTCTTTTGGAATATGACGATCTGATTGGAGACGTTCTCTGGGATCTCCCCACTACCGCGAAGTGGCATCGACGCACATTGATCGTCTTCCTGCTCAGCGGCGTTTCAGGACTGCTTTCCGTTGGCCTCCAGTGTTTAATACAAAATGTCGGCCGTCACAATTCAACAAACGGTTCCTGATAAGTTTTCGCGACAGGAACCGCCGGCTGGATGGAATGTTTGAGTCAATCATTTAGCCGTCATTCCCGCGCAGGCGGGAATCCAGCGCGGTCTTGACAGCCACGGCGTTGGCAACGGATCACCGCAAGCCTTCCCGCCACTTCTGGATTCCCGCCTCCGCGGGAATGACGGAAGGCAAACCCGCCAACTACGTTTGCTGAACCGAATCGGTCACGACCTGCAGGCCAAGATCGAACCGCTGTTCGTGCTGGATCGCGAACTGTATCGACTCGCCGCGCAGATGTTCTTTGCCCAGGGCGGGCAACGAGGTTTACCATTGTCGGAGACGTAGATTCTTGGGGGAAACCCGCGCCGGACGGAACCAAACACTACTCTACTCCCAGGGCACGTACGGCCGGGCTTCTCCGATAATTTCATCAAGAACATTTACAGAGGACTGATCAACTTCATATTTGTGATTGATGAAGCACACTTCGAGTGTCGAATTCAGCCATATCTGGGGCGCATAACGATCGTCTCCCTCCAGATGAAATCGAATCATGCAGTAGAGCAGTTTACCCCCGTAGTTAACAATTACCCCCGTCGGCCTTTCGATTTTCGTACGATTTTCCAGTGCCTTGATGATTCGTTGAGTTTGCTCGCGCCCTAGTTCAAATTCACAGCCTTCAAACTGCTCGTCTGCAGCTATGGACACGGTTGCGCCCTCCACTTCATTCGGATTGGGCAGCATCCGTATGGGCTCATTCGAGATTATTTTTGGCACCTGCTCATCCGACGAGGGAACACATCCGGCAAGCAACAGCAAGTGAAGGATCAAAAGACGGCTTAATGTGGCCATGGTGGCAGACCCGCGCCTTTCTAGATTTCTCATTCAAGGCATATTCTGGTAATCGTATGCTTCGTCATGTTGCCGGTGCGTCGCCTCTGCAACACCTTGCGTGGGATCCGAGTTGTCTTCGCTACGTGACGGGTTACACGACGCGTCTGACACTCGGGGCAGGCTGTAGTCGCCCGTCACCACTGCGAGCAGTATCGCAATCACATGCGTACATTATTGCATTGTTTCAATTCGCTGCCAAAGAGATTTCCCAAAGTGCCACCTCACGGGTGTTCGGCACGGGGTTTGAACTGGGGTGATGAGCGGATCGGCTCTTAGACGCTTAGACGACTGAATCGTGACACGTGCAAGCTCAGTCTGTAACGCCGATCATACGGCCCTTTCCCTTGGAAGCATTACCCGGGATCTGGTCCGTACTGGTTGGGCCCCATGGTCCCCCGTGAACATCGTGTTTCGATAAAATGTATGAGCGGGCCAGCGATTGGTATCAATCCAATCAGAACCCACCACCCGGATCTCGCGCGATCGTGCCAACGTTTGACGGTTATGGCGAGCCACATCCAAAACACCGCAATGAAAAGCAGGAGAAGTCCGATTACGTTAGCCGGAAATTCTTCCCCGGCGATCATCCACAGTACGAAGATGGCCAGCCTCAAAGTGAGAAACAAGAAAACGGAAACGGCCCAATAAATCCGCCGAGGAATTCGTCCTTGAAAAGAAAATAGGATCCAAAATAATCGTTCACCTTTTGACTTCGCCGTGGGAACGTAGTATTCGCCCGAAAACTCCGCATAGGAACTCACCGGCTGCGTCTTGATGGCAAACTCACCAAAGCGATGTTTGCCCTCCTTGAAGTCTGGCTCTGCTGTCGAAGTGGCCGATACTGCGCGAACGACGGCTCCGCAGCTTGGGCAAGTCTCGTCAGCTTTTAATGCCACACGAGTTCGGCAGTTTGGACAATCTACTATCTCCATATGCGTTCATTCGATGGCTTCATTTGGAGCCAAACCGTGCTTGTCAATTGTTGAGCAAACGTGATTCCAACGGGGCGGGTTGCTCGTCAGCCAAGACATGAATAGCAGGCACCTGCCTTTCCACAAGAATAACCTCCTGTCAGGTAGAATCAAATAGTTGCCTGCCAACGCTTCGCCTAGCCTAGTGTCTGTACGGAAATTGGGCATAGCCTTTGAGCGGCGTTTTTTTCGGCACGGGGGGGTTCGAAGATTGTCACGGATTTGTGGAAGCACGGCGACTTTGCCGTTCACCGCGGTGTTCTGAACTGATTTGCGTTCGGACGGCGCGGACGTGGGGCGCAGTTGCGTTCAGCGCGATGGGTAATGAGATGCTTGGGCTATGCGGCAGCTCGAAAACTGATCGCGGCCGCCGACTCCGGTTGCTGCTTGGCGATCACGAGCTTGCCCAAGGCGTGAAGGTTTCGACCAAGGACCGCCAAGGCCACGTAGCGTTCGAATCCCAGTTCACCAACATCGCGGCAGCGGACCAGTCCGTTACCCGATTGCAAGGCGCCAATGGCGGACTCGATTCCGGGATGGCGTTGCTTGGCTTGATGGAACTTGACCGAGGCCGCCTCCGCCTGCTCGACCGATTGTTTGCTGCCCGGCTTGGGAAGACAAACCTCCTTCACGATCTCCAACAGTTGCTGTTGGTTTTGCGGTGAGTGAAAACCACGATCAAACGAAATCTCCTCAATACGATTTTCAAGACGCTGCTGCAAGATGCGAGTTTGCTCGGCCGCGACGTCTTGGTCCCCGGCCTCGCGCGGCATCACATAATGATGAGAGATGAATCCCAATGCGTCTTCATAAACCAGAACCAGTCGGCCGTATTGATTGGGTTCGCCCGCTTTGCCGCGTCGATACAGTTGCGTGTGCGGTTCGAAAATACTGAACAGCTTGTCTTCGTTAGGAACCTTCCCGCCCTCCAGCACTCGACGACGCGCGGTGTCGCAAACTTGTTGGGTGCGCTGCATAAACAGCTTGATTCCAGCAATTTGCGTGACCGCCGTGACGCCGAGTTCGAACTCGTATTCCAGGGTTTGACACGTTTGGGCAGCCCGCTCGAGAATCTTTCGGGTGTGAGCAAGCAGCTTGCGATATGGTTTCTCCAGCCGGGCTTGGTAGTGGGCTCCCTTGCGTGCGGCAATCCGCGCAAGGTCGCGATTGATCTTCCTGGCTCTGTTGAGCAAGTGTTCATGTTGCCGCCAACCGACGATGTCATGAACGTCGTAAAGCCGGACGCAAAGCTCGAGAATCTTTCGTACGCCGTCGACGATCAGCGAGCTTTCCGTGGGATAGTGGATGTTGGTTTCGACCACGAACGAATCAGCTCGCTGCTTCTTGACCGCCTCGGGTTCGAGTCGATAAGCTTCGTCGACGATCCGGTGGCTGATGGCTTCCATGGTTTGAGGTTTGAGCAACGTGATGTTGTCGCGAATGCGTCTCCAACTGAAGTCGATACACGCTTGCCA
The DNA here is from genome assembly GCA_029259935.1 of Planctomycetota bacterium. The sequence continues at coordinate 22,211 of JAJDEH010000258.1, read as the reverse complement.
GTCGCCGATCCCCATGATCTGTCGCAGGGCCCGATGCTGCTCGGCCAGGTCTTGCAACTTGTCGTAGTCCAGATTGCATCCCAAGCGGACGGCGGCCAGTACGAGGATGTGCCAATAGTCGAGACCTTCGCGGCCCCGGTCACTTCGCGAGAGTTCATTGACATCTTGGGCCACGAGCTCAAGAATTGCATCTCGCAACGGCGGCCGGCTGTAGATGTATTGCAGTCCCGCAAGAATGGGAATGATTTCATCTCGACAATTCAAATTGAGTGGCACAGCGGAGATGGCTTCGCAGTCCAGCCGCGTTTGTTCCGAAAAGGGTTTTCGCATCCATCGACTCCTTGAAGATTACCCGTCCGTTTGGTCTTTGACTGCGTTTACTACGCGCCAGACGAAAAAAGGTTTATATCTTCAAGGAGTTTTTTGTGAGAAAATCTCGCAAATAACGGGCGAAACAAATTTCCGTACAGACACTAGCCTAGATGAAGAGCGATCATGAGCCTGGCAGATTGATTTTGCTATCGTGTCGCTTAAAGAACCTGTTGCCTAATCCGCTGCGGTCCTTGTACTGAATGTTAGGCCTCACCCGGTCGCCGCCTGTCTGCACCAGGCACGAGATTGCTTTGGGGATGCTTTGTCTCGAACGCTTTTCTAATTTCACATTGGTGCCGTGCGATCCAAACGCGACGCGAGCCTCCTTCGTCCATCAAACTTAATGGTGTACCGGTTGCACTGGATCTTGTAAAATGGAGGGAGAGGGCAGATGATCGCCACTTCGTTGGGATGGCAATTATTTTGAGACGCCGCTTGCTAAGGCGCGAGATGTATGCGCCTACCCCGTTAAAACGCTTGCGGGTTTGCAAACGTTTTTGGATTCGATTCACTACGGAAGAGTGCACTCGGCGTCGCGGTAACTCCTTTGCAGGGCTTCTATTGGGGCAGGTCATGAAGAATCAAAACGCATCCATTTGGCAATTGCTTGTATGTTACACTCGTCGAAGTGCGCCGCTTTGCGGGACGGGTTTGGCGGGAGTTCGTTGGCGTAACAACGGGCGTCTGGTTCGTCTTGGATTCGCGCCTGGCTTGGTTTTGGAACTGTTTGCCAGCATCACGTAAAATGAAATTTCGGGACAGGCGATGACGCAAGCTGAGATGACGCAAGCTGAATGGAGAAGGAAGAAGAGACCTCCCCTAGCCCCTCCTTGTAAAGGAGGGGAACCAGTTCTCCCCCTTGCCAAGGGGGAGTTAGAGGGGGTCGCCATGGCATTCGCATGTTACCAGCGCGCGAGTGCGCCGCTTTCCAATTTGGACTTCGGGTCGCGACCCGGTTTACAAGCAATTTTAGAAAAGAACAAAGCGACGACATGACAGACTCACACCAGACTGGCCGAAACATTTCTTTTCCTTTGCGTGTTGCGGCCGTCGCGTTGGCTGGCATGTTCGCCAGTTCGCATGCGTTGCACGCGGCCGATGACAAGCAGTTTGACGTTGTCGTTTATGGCGGAACGTCGGCGGGTATCGCGGCGGCGGTGCAAGTGAAAAGAATGGGCGGCTCGGTGATTGTGGTCGAACCGGGAAAGCGAATTGGCGGATTGACCACGGGCGGGTTGGGACAAACTGATATCGGCAACAAATCGGCGATCGGTGGCGTCTCGCGAGAGTTCTATCAGCGCGTCAAGAAATATTACGATGAACCAACGCATTGGAAGTGGCAGAAGCGCGAGGAATATCGCAGTGGAGGGCAAAGCAGAACCGGGTCGAATGAAGATACTCTGTGGACCTTCGAGCCATCGACCGCACTCTCGATCATGCAGGACTTGGTCCGCGAGCATGAGATTCCCGTAGTCTATCAACAGCGACTGGATCGTGGCGGCGAAAAGAAGCTGGCCACCAAGCAACCGCGCGAATTTCGCAAGCGAGCCGCCGGCGTAACCATGAACGGGGCGCGGATCGTCGCCATCAAAATGGAGAGCGGCGAAAGCTACCGGGGCAGAGTCTTTATCGACGCAACCTATGAAGGCGACTTGCTGGCGGCGGCCGGCGTTTCCTACACGGTTGGCCGCGAAAGCAACGACACCTATGACGAAACACTGAACGGTGTGCAAACACGCATGTCGGTTCACCATCAATTCGTGAAGGGCGTCGATCCTTATCGAAAGGCGGGCGATCCCAAGAGTGGATTGCTGCCGGGCATTGATCCTCGTGGGCCGGGCCAAGAAGGTGCCGCCGATCATCGCGTGCAAGCCTATTGCTTTCGCATGTGTTTGACTGACCATCCCGACAATCGGCTACCACTTTCCAAGCCGCAGAACTACGACCCGCTGCATTACGAATTGTTGTTCCGCAACTTCGAGGCCGGCGCGACACGGATTCCGTGGAGTCATTCGAACATGCCCAATCGAAAAACCGACATCAACAACAATCGCGGTTTCTCGACGGACTTTATTGGACAGAGTTACGACTATCCCGAAGCCAGCCACTCCGAGCGAGAGAAGATCATCAAGCGCCATCGCCAATACCAGCAGGGTTTGATGTGGACCCTGGCCCATCATCCGCGCGTGCCGGAATTCGTGCGGCGGGAAGTTTCCCGGTGGGGTCCTTGTCGTGATGAATTCGAACGCGAAGACGGCTGGCAACAGCAGCTTTACATTCGCGAAGCGCGGCGGATGATCGGCGATGTCGTGATGACTCAGCACCATTGCCAAGGCCGCGTCGAAGCCGAACGTCCGATTGGCATGGCGGCTTACACGATGGATTCGCACAACGTGCAACGCCATGTCGATGCGGATGGTCATGTCAAGAATGAAGGCGACGTCCAGGTGGGCGGCTTTTCGCCCTATCCGATCGACTACGGTTCGATCATTCCGCGAGAAGACGAATGCGACAACCTGTTCGTTCCGGTTTGTTTGAGCGCTTCCCATATGGCTTTCGGATCGATTCGCATGGAGCCTGTATTCATGGTCCTAGGCCAGTCGGCTGCCACGGCCGCCATGCAGGCGCTTCGATCCGACGTGGCGATTCAGCGCGTTGATTATTCGGCGATTCGAGAACGGCTTGAAAAGGACGGCCAAGTGCTGGTCTGGACTGGACGGAAGGTCACGCCCGCGCAAGCCGTGGCCGTCGATTCTCTAAAAGGGATTGCCGTCGACGATATGTCGGCCGATCGCACCGGATTCGAAACGGTCAGCCGGTCGGTCGGTCCTTATGTGGGCGTCGGCTATCGACACGATCAAAACACAGAGAAAGGCTCGCAGCGGATTCGCTTTCGCGTGAAAATTCCAGAAGGCGGAATGTACGATATCCGCATCGCTTACACGCCGCATGCGAACCGCGCGACCAATGTTCCCATCACGATCCTTCATGGAGATGAGAAAGTCACGGCTCGGCTCAACCAGCGCAAGAAGCCGACACACGGCGCGTTCGCCTCCGTTGGACGATTTTCGCTGCGGAAGGGCGAGGCTGTCGTGGAAATCGCCAACACGGAAACCGACGGATACGTGATCGCCGACGCGGTTCAACTTCTGCCAGTGACAGGGGACGCAAAGTGAATTGCATCAAGCAGCTCAGCTAAACTCCGTTTGCGATGAATGAAACTTCCAAGACAAAGCGGATCTGGAACGAACTCGAACTTGGGATTCTGCAAGGCGACGGCATTGATATCGGTTGCGGGGGCGATCCGGTCAGCGACCATGTGCGGAAGTTCGACGTCGCGAACGGTGACGCCAACGAGATCACTCGATTCGTTTCGCAACAATTTGATTTTGTCTTTTCGTCGCACTGTCTGGAACATATGCGAGATCCGCGGCAGGCACTTCGCCAGTGGTGGCAACTGGTCAAGCCGGGCGGACATCTGTTTGTGATCGTCCCCGACGAGGACTTGTACGAGCAGGGAGTTTTTCCCAGCCGATTCAATGGCGATCACAAGGCGACGTTTACGATTTCGAAACGGACAAGCTGGTCTCCGGCCTCAATCAATCTGCTTGATCTAGTTGAATCGCTGCCTGCCGCGCGCGTGGTGAGCATTCAACTTCAAGACCACAATTACGATCGGTGCCGCATGTCGTTTGGCATTCAGGAAGATAAGCCGGCGATCGATCAAACGTTGTCCGACAATGTTTTGGCGCAGATTCAGGCAATCGTTCGGAAATCCCCATAGAGAATTTTTTAACTTGTTACTCGAACCACAAATCAAGCAGGCTGACCTCGGGCTGTGTTGGCGTTTGTTCGCTGGCGATGGGCCGAATGGCGGGGGCCGCCGGCGCGGCAACGGCTTTCCGCTGTCCGGGTGCTTGCTCAATGGCAGCCAGTTCGCCGGGATCGAGCCAGATGAGATGACACGCCGCGCAGGAGTCGATCACCACGCACCCGGGACCGTGATAGGGGTGGACTTCCATCCGTCCGTTGCATCGTGGGCAATCGAGCCGCCGCTCATATTGTTGCGTGTCGATTGGAACCGGAGACGCGTCGGCACCGGTGTACTCACGGCGGCGATTTTGCACGACGACGGCGAAGGCCTCGTTCTGCACCAATACTCCGCGGCATTTCTCGCAGTACATCATCCGCGCTTTGTCGAGCGCGCCTTGCACCAGTTGCTGACGGCAAACCGGACATTCGCATTCCGCCTGCTCGGAAAGCGGCGTAATTCGGTCGGCCGAGTTCGCCAGTTCGGTCGGGAAGCGAAATGTGTGGCAATAGCCGCAGGCCAAGTAATCGCGCCCTTCGACCGGTGCCATCGGTCCTCCGCAGTTTTCGCAGTTCATATTCGCACCTCGGATCATTTTTCAAGTGGCCCGGATTCCATTCATGTGGCTGGTATTCCGTCGTCAAAGTCTAGCTCACGCGAGGAAACCACCCCGGAGAAGCCAATTGTTCGGGCGGTGTGGGGACCGGCAATAAATCCGGGTGATTTGACGTTGCCCGCCGCATTGTCTTTACCGTCGTCTTTACCCGTCTGTCTTTCCCCGCCTGTCCCGACTAAAGAAAAATTGAAAAACACATCAACATATGTTGAAGATTCCTTGCAATCTGATAGCGAGATTGCGATAATCTGAGGGTTCGCACGAACTTACGCCGCCTACGGACTCCACCGCGACGTAGCCCGCCTACCATTTTTCCTAACCCACAAGGACAAGGGATAGCCAAATGCGTACTCCCACTCACCTTCTCTGCTTAATCGCTCTCTTGGTGCCCGCCACGGTTCTGTCCGCGGCCGATGCCAAAAAGCCCGTCGCTCCAGGCCTGGGCGATCCAGGAACCCTGCAATCGATCCAGATCGAAACGGGTCGGGTCGCCGATGGCAGCGTACGAATTGCGGGTCGGGATGCCAGTCAGCAGTTGGTTGTCACCGGCACTTATTCCACCGGCCAAACTCGCGATCTGACTCGGGACGTGACCTACGAAGTGACACCGGCCGACGTGGCCAATGTCGATAGCACGGGTCATGTCACTCCGATCAAAGAAGGCACCGCCACGGTCCACGCCCGGCATCAAGCGGGCCCCGACACACAAGTGCAGGTCGCCGTCACCAATATCCTGCAAGATTTGCCGATCAACTTTGCCAATCAAATCACACCCATTTTCACCAAGTACGGATGCAATGGCGGCGGTTGCCATGGCAAGTCGGGCGGACAGAACGGTTTTGCTCTGTCGCTGCTGGGGTTTGAACCGACGGAAGATTACGAATACCTCGTCAAGGAAGGCCGCGGGCGACGCGTGTTCCCGCCGGCCCCGGATCGATCGCTGCTGCTGTTGAAGTCTAGCGCCAAGTCGCCTCACGGCGGCGGCCACCGTATCGCGGAAGATTCACCCGCCTATCGGCTGCTGCGACGTTGGATCGCGCAAGGCCTGCCTTACGGTAGCGAAGAGGATCCGAAAGTCGTGCGGCTGGAAATCTTGCCGCGCGAGCGATTGATGGAGCGCGATGCGATTCAGCAGGTTATCGCCGTGGCCCATTATTCCGACGGCTCGACCGAAGACGTTACCCGCATGACGCAGTTCGAGTCGAATGACTCGGAAATGGCCGAAGCCAGCGTGACGGGACAAATCACCACGGGACAGCTCACCGGCAGCGTGGCCATCATGGCCCGTTATCAAGGCCAGGTCGACGTGTTCCGCGCGACGATCCCGCTGGGGCTGAAGGTCGACACGCTGCCCGAAAAGAAGAACTTCATTGACGAGCAGGTCTTCAAGAAGCTGGTCGACTTGGGTTTGCCCCCGTCCGAAATCAGCGATGACATGACCTTTATGCGACGGGTCACCATTGATATCGCCGGCCGGCTGCCGTCGATTGAGGAGGTCGAGAAATTTTTAACCGATCCCAACCCGCAAAAGCGGGCGTTGTGGATTGACGGCCTGTTGGCCAGCACCGACTATGCCGACTATTTTGCCAACAAATGGAACGCGATTCTTCGCAACAAGCGGCGTCAGGAATACGACAAGTGGGCGACCTATGCCTTCTATGATTGGATCCGCGAAAGCTTGCATCAGAATAAGCCGTACGATCTTTTCGTCCGCGAGATTCTGACGGCTTCGGGCGAGATGGGCAAAAATCCGCCGGTCGCTTGGTATAAAGAGGTGAAAGATCAGAGTGCCCAGTTGGAAGACACGGCGCAACTGTTCCTCGGTCTCCGGATTCAGTGTGCTCGCTGCCACCATCATCCGTTTGAAAAATGGAGCCAGCGGGATTACTACGGCTTTTCGGCGTTCTTTTCCCAGGTAGCCCGCAAGAAAGGCTATCTGCCGAGCCAAGAACGAATCTACGCTCGCCGCACCGTGGCTCAGGCGAACAATCCCAAGACCAAGAAAAATGTGTTGGCCACCGGCCTGGGTGAACCCGAGCCCTTCGCCATTACTCAGGACGACGATGCCCGCATTTCGTTGGCCGATTGGATGGGGAATCCCAACAATCCGTTCTTCGCCAAAGCGCTCGTCAACCGTTATTGGAAGCACTTCTTCGGCCGCGGCCTGGTCGACCCGGAAGACGACATGCGCGTCACCAATCCGGCCAGCAACCCGGAATTGTTGGAAGCGTTGGCCAAGGATTTCGTGGAGCACAAGTTCGACCTGAAGCACTTGGTGCGGTCGATTACGAACTCCAACACTTATCAATTGTCGGCGAATCCAAACGAATGGAATCAAGACGACAAGCAGAATTTCTCGCGTTACTATCCGCAGCGGCTGAATGCCGAAGTGCTGCTTGATTCGATCGATCAGGTGACGGGAACGCAGAGTAACTTCAGCGGCGTCCCCTCGGGTACGCGAGCGGTTCAGTTGCCCGACAACGCTTTTAATTCGTACTTCCTCACCGTGTTTGGCCGTCCCGAATCGAGTAGTGCTTGCGAGTGCGAACGATCGGGCGAAGCCAACCTGGCCCAGAGCCTGCATTTGCTGAATTCCAGTGAAATTCAGGGCAAGCTGACGTCAGGCAGCGGCCGGGCGTCGAAGTTCGCCGGCGATAAGGTTCGTGAACACCAAGCCAAGATTCGCGAACTCTATCTGCTCGCTTTTGCTCGTGAGCCGATCGCCGAAGAATTGGGCATCGCCCTGGCTCATATCGAAAAACACAAGGACAACTCGAAAGTGGCCTACGAAGATATTGTGTGGGCTTTGATCAACACGAAAGAGTTTTTGTTCAATCACTAATGAGGCAGGGCCTCAGGCCAATTCGAGCTATCGCTCGGACTTAATGACCCGCTCCCGTTGGTCGCTAAGACTTAACTCAAATACAACGACATTCACCCAATACGTAACCTAGTGCTTTGTTTTTGGTCTTTAGGTTTCGTGTGCCACTGGCTTGTGGAGCCTTCACTGGCCTGGCCAGTGGCTGCACTTTTTGAAAAGCCTAAAAATCAAATGGAGTGTGAATGGTTGGATCATTACACGTTCCAACAAATCCTTCCTGCGGCCATTCCTGCTAATTACAATAGTTCAAGCCGGTCGACATAAGTCCGGCTGACTCCCACCCATAGATAAATGAACCGTCGCCGAGTACGAGGAAGTGCTAGGCAAGCGAGTTAGGCCCTTCGCATCAAAAAGGAACAGTGATCCGACCCGATCGCTGCACCTGGCGCGGCGGGCTGTCTCGTGCCGGTTTGTCCCATACCTGAAAGGAATGAAACGATGAGTCGATGGTCAACCGCCTTTATCGCCTTCGCAGTTGCTCTCGCCCCCTTGGTTGCCCACGGCCAACTGCCCACCACCAGGCTGAATACTATTTCGCCTGCTGGAGGAAAAATCGGTAGCGAGATTGATGTGACCATCACCGGCACCGAACTGGACGAGGTGAATCGTTTGATCTTCTCGCACGCGGGTGTCACCGCCACGCAGAAAACGAGCGCGGCGACCGATTTGAAACCGGCCGCTCCGGTGGCCAACCAGTTCAAACTGAAGATCGACGCCAGCGTGCCCGCCGGGATTTATGAAGTTCGCGCGGCAGGGCGCTTCGGGGTTTCCAATCCACGATTGTTCGCGGTCGGCCAATTTGATGAACTGGCCGACGACAACACGAACAGCCAAATCGCCAGTCCTCGCGAACTGACCATTCCCGTCACCGTCAACGCCAAGATGAACGCGAATGCGCGCGACTACTTCAAGGTCAATCTGACGCAGAATCAGCGGATCTTGGTCGAGTGCTTCGCTCAGCGGCTTGATTCGCGGATGGATGCCACGCTGATCCTTTACGATGCCAACGGCAAGGAACTGACGCGTAACCGCGACACCATTGGCACCGATCCTTTGATCGACTTCTCCGCGCCCGCGGCCGGTACGTATGTCATTGGCGTCTACGATTACCTGTATCGAGGTAGTGGCGAGTACTTTTACCGCCTGTCGGTTCATTCCGCGCCGTTTGTCGATTTCGTTTTCCCGCCCGCGGGCAAGCCGGGCCAATCGCAGTACACGATCTACGGCCGCAACCTTCCGGGCGGCCAGGCCGACATGACCATGGCGGTGGGCAACACGAACCTGGAAAAGCTGGTCGTGCAAATCAACCTGCTAGGCGACCCGGCCAGCCGAAACAAACGCGGCAGCGGAACGCCCGTGGCATTGCATACGACGACGATTGATGCCTTTGAATATCAACTGAAGACGCCGCAAGGCAGTGCCAATACGGTCACCTTGGGATATGCCACGGACGCCGTGATTGTTGAGGCTGAGCCCAACAACTCACCCGACAAAGCGACCAAGGTTACCATTCCCTGCGAAGTGGCCGGCCAGTTTTATCCCGCCCGCGACGTCGACTGGATTCAGTTCGAAGCGAAAAAGGGCGACATCTATTGGGTCGATGTGATTTCGCATCGCATGGGCCTGGGCACGGATCCTTATTTCACGATCCAACGAGTTACTAAGAATGACAAGGGCGAGGAGCAAGTTGCCGACATCGCCAACATCGACGATCCGGGCGATCGCAACACGCGTTTGGGACAGGATTTTGATACCTCGACGGACGACCCGTCCTATCGCTTCGCGGTCGCGCAAGACGCCACGTATCGCGTCGGCGTCAAGGACCAATTCAACTCGTCGGGCGCGGATGCTCGCCGCTTGTACCGCTTGCGAATTCGCAAGGAGCAGCCCTCCTTTCGTTTGATTGCCATGCCGGTGTCCAACAGCCCTGTCCCCGCCAATCAGGTTTTGCTCATTTCCTCGGTTCTGCGCAAGGGTGGCAATGCGTTGTTGAACGTGCGGACTGAACGCCGGGACGGGTTCGATGGCGAGCTCGCCATCACGGTGGAAGGCTTGCCCGCGGGCGTGACTTCCCATGGAGCTACATTAAAGGGGCCGCAAACCACCACGACGCTGGTCATCTCGGCCGCCGAAAATGCCGCCGCCTGGTCGGGTCCGATTCGAGTTGTTGGCAAGGCTCAAATTGCCGGCAAGGAGGTAGCGCAAACGGCGTGGAGCGGCAGTTCGGTTTGGAATGTTACCAATCGCCAGCAAGATCCGCCCAAATTCCGTGCGACCCAGCAACTGATGCTGGCCGTGATGGATAAAGAGACGGAAGTCGCTCAAGTTACCAGCGAAAACAAAATCTGGGAGACCTCGCGCGGCGGCAAGCTGGAAGTGCCGATCAAGGTTGCCCGCCGTGGCGATTTCAAGGCCGATGTGACCTTGGTTCCGCTAGAAGCGACGAACGACGTCAAGCCGCCCAATCTCGCCATCAAAGCCGCCGACGCCGAAGGCAAGCTGCTAATCCACATCAAGAACGTCAAAGCGCCCACGGGAGTTTACACGTTTTGCCTGAAGAGCGATGTGAAGTTCAAGTATGGACGCAACCAAGACGCCGTCAAAGTCGCCGAGGCCGAGCAAAAGCGGCTCGACGCATTGGTCAAGGAGATTCAAAAGAAACAGACCGCGGCGAATACGCTCAAGACAAAAAAGACGCAAGAATCGCAAAAAGCAGACGCCGCGTTGAAAGCCGCGACGCTGGCCAAGACCACGGCCGACAACGGGGCCAAAGCGGCCACGGCGGTAGCCAAAACCGCGACCGACGCCTTGACCAAAGCGCAAGCGGCAGCAACCAAGGATCCGGAAAACGCCGGTCTGAAGCAAGCCGTTGTGAATACACAGAAGGCCAAGACCGACGCCGACGCCAAGCAGAAGGCGGCTGTTGAAAAGGTGACCGCCGCCGATGCTGCGCTGAAGCAGTCGACCGAAAAGGGCAAGGCGGCGACCCAAGCCAAAACCGACGCTGAAAAGGCTTTCACCGACATGGATGCAAAGCTCAAGGCCGTGCAGGCAATAAAGAAGACCGCCGACGGGGCGCTGACCGCCGTTCGTAACGCGAACAAGGTAGCCGACCGCACCGTCTCGCTCTATTCATCGCCGATCAAAGTTCGCATCGTCGAAACGCCAATCGAGGTGACGTTTGGCGCGGCGACTCCACTGAAGCAGGGCGAAAAAATTGAAGTCCCCGTGACCGTCGCCCGCAAATACGGGTTTGCCGATCAAGTGCAGATTCTGTTTGAAGGCAAGATCAGCGGCCTGACGGCGGCGAAGCTTACGATTCCCAAGGATCAGACGACCGGAAAGTTGGTCCTGACCGCCGCGAAAAACGCCGCAGTCGGCGATCATTCGGCGATCATCCGCGGGCGCGTTAACTTCAACGGCGTGAATAATATTGATATCACCCAGCCGCTGGCGTTCAAAATCGAAGAAGTCAAACAATAACCCTCCTGCCTGGCAAGTCCTTTCCCACTTTGTCTAGTAAATCGATTAGCGAGATAAACACGATGACACAGCAAACCAAAAGTAAGGCGGCTTTTGTGGCGTTCGTTTCGACTCTCCTGTTGGCGTCCCTCGCCGCGTTGACGTTGGGGCCGCAAGCGGCTTCGGCCGACGACCTGAAGCCGATTCAAATCGCCGAAGTCAAAAGAGACGCTCCGGTCGATTTCGAAAAAGATATTTTGAATCCAATTTTGCGTCGCAATTGTTTGGCTTGCCACAACGCCACCGACGCGGAAAGCGATTTAGTGCTGGAATCTCCCGCCGCGATTCTGAAAGGCGGCAGTGAAGGTCCCGCCGCCATCGCGGGGAAAGGTGCCGAAAGCCTGTTGCTCAAGATCTCGGCCCATCAAATGGAGCCGGTCATGCCGCCCGCCGACAACGATGTCGGCGCGAAGAATCTGACGCCGGAAGAACTGGGCCTGATCAAGCTGTGGATCGACCAAGGGGCGAAAGGCGAAGTGAGTGGAGCGGGCCAAAAGGTTGTCTTCGAGAAACTGCCGCCGGGCGTCAATCCAATTTACGCGGTCGCCGTCTCACCCGATGGGCATTACGCGGCGGCGGGCCGAGCCAACCAGATTTTCATTTACCACGTACCGAGCAAACGCGAAGTCGCCCGTTTGACCGATCCGGCCCTGTTGAAGTCGGGCATCTACGAGAAACCGGGCATCGCCCATCTCGATTTGGTTCAAGCGCTCAAGTTCAGTCCCAACAATCGCACGCTGGCCTCCAGCGGATACAAAACCGTCAAGCTGTGGCAGCGTCCCGAGAACGTGCAACGGGCTCAACTTGCCGGACTGGAAAGTCCGCCGCGATCGTTGGCGGTTTCCGCCGACGGCAAGTGGGCAGCGATTGGCGAAGAGGGCGGCAAGATCAAGCTGTTCGATCTGTCCACCAACAAGGTTGCCAAGACATTGCAAGGACACACGGCATCCGTCAATGCGTTGCAGTTTTCCGCCGACGGCGCTCAGTTGGTTTCCGGTTCGAAGGACAAATCGGTCCGCATTTGGAAGCTGGCCGACGGCAGCGAAGCCCTCCGCATCGACACGGCGCACGAAATTAGCGCTTTGACTTTGTTCAAGGGCGGCACGCAAATCGCCACGGGCGGCTCGGACAATCAGATTCGCTTGTGGACGCTAGTCCCGGACATGCCCGCTACCGAGGGCCTCGTCCTGGCCGGCCATTCGAAACCGGTTACTTCGTTGGCGACCGTCAACGACACGCAGATCCTGTCCGGTGCGATGGACAACACCGTCCGTCATTGGAACACGGACAACGGCAAGGCCATCCGCTCCATGAATCACGGCGGCCCTGTGTTGGGAGTGGCGGTTCGCGGCGACGCGAAGCGTTTCGCCTCGGTCAGCAACAACAACACGGCCAAGCTATGGGACGGCGCGAATGGCAAGCAGATCGCTGAATTGAAGGGCGACTTCCGCTCGCAATTAAACGTCGGCGACTGGACGCGAACCGTGGCGCTCGCGAAGCGAAAGGTCGACGACACGAAGAAAGACCTGGACGAAGCCAACAAACGTAAGAAGGCCGAAGAAGACAACGCCAAGAAGTCCGCAGAGGCCGTAAAGAAGGCGGAAGAGGAACATAAGAAAAAGGTCGAGGCCGCGAAGAAGCCAATCGCCGACAAGGAAGCCGCCGACAAAGCACTCGTCACGGCCAATGCCGAGCTACCCAAGGCCGAAGCAGCGAAGAAGGCAGCCGAAGCAACGCAAAAGGCCGACACCGACGCGCTGACCAAAGCCCAGGCAGCCGCGAAGGTGGCAGCCAAGGCGGCGACCGATGCAGCAACCGCACTGCAACAGGCACAGGCCAAGCTGAAGGCAGCTCAAGCCGCTGCGGCCGCCGACGCGGGCAACGCGGACAAGGCCGCTGCCGTGACGGCAGCCCAAAAGGTCGTCACGGACGCCGAGGCCAACAAGAAAAAGGCCGACGAGGCGAAAGTGGCCGGCGACAAAGTAGCTCTGGATGCCGGCACCAAGAAGAAAGCTTCCGACACGGCCAAGACGGCTGCCGACAAGGCCTTCACCGCCGCTACGGCTAAACAAAAGGCGGCCGACGCCGCCGCCAAGAAGGCGGTCGCTCCGGCGCAGAAGGCGATCGACGAGCGAACCGCGGCGGAACGGGCACTCAACGCCTCGAAGCGCAGCGTCACGCGGGCCGGTGAATCGGTTAAGAAGGCGACCGCCGCCATTCCGCCCGTCGAAGCGGCAATCAAAGCTGCTGAAGCCGAGCATACGCAGAAGACCCAGTCGTTGGAAGCGGCGAAAAAGGCCGACACCGAAGCCCTGAAGCCACTGGCCGCGATCGCTTTCTCGGCCGATGGTGGAACCGTGGCGACTGCCGGCGACGATTCGCTGGTCCATACTTGGGACAGTGAAACGGGAGCGCCGATCGACGTTTTCACGGGCCAGGGCGCTGCGATTCACGGCCTTGCATTTCTGCCCAGCGGTGATCTGCTCTCAACTGCTCAAAACAATTCGGCCGTGCTGTGGAATACCAACCCTGACTGGTCGTTGGCGCGCACCATTGGCTCGATGGACACGGCGGACTTTTCTGACCGCGTGACTTCGCTCGCCTTCAGTCCCGACGGCAAACACCTGGCCACTGGCGGTGGCGAGCCTTCGCGTAGCGGCCAGCTCAAGATCTTCAATGTCGAAGACGGCAAGCTGGTTCAAGAGATCAAGGAGCCGCACAGCGACACGATCTTCGCGATGGAGTATTCACCGGACGCCAAATATCTGGCAACCTGTGCCGCCGATCGATTCGTCAAGGTCTTCACTTTGGCGGATGGCACGAACAAGTCGTTCGAAGGCCATACGCATCACGTGCTGGGTGTCAGTTGGCGGGCCGATGGCCGCGTGCTGGCCAGCAGCGGTGCCGACAAGGTGATCAAAGTCTGGGACTTCCGCACGGGCGACCAGAAGCGGACGATCACCGGTTTTCAGAAGGAAATGACGGCGATTCAGTTCGTTGTTTCTGCGAACGGCACCAACATCGTCAACATCGTGGCCTCGTCGGGTGACAAGAACGTCTACACCCGCAACTCGGACAACGGCGGCGGCGGCCCCACGTTCAGTGGCGGAACCGACTTTATGTATTCCGTCGACGTCGCCGCGGACGGCAACACGGTGGTGGCCGGCGGCCAAGACAGCGTGCTACGCATCTGGCGCGCCAATGCGCAATTGGTCGTCATATTCGAACCGCCCAAGCCGGCCGATCAAACCGCGGCGGTCGAGGGCGGAAAGTAGCCCAACGCGCGAAAGCGAATCCCAATGAAAAAACGCAAGCGAAGGATGCAAAATGCCTTCGCTTGCGTTTTGTTGTCAGTGACGGTATTTGCTAGGTACCAAACTCGGGACGGCGTCTGCCGAGTTGCGATTTGAGCCGTTGCACGATGCTACTGTGCATTTGGCTGACCCGGCTTTCGCTAAGGTCAAGCGTCGCGCCAATCTCTTTCATCGTCAACTCTTCGTAGTAGTACAGGATGATGATCAGCCGCTCGTTGCGATTGAGCCCTTTCGTGACCAAACGCATCAGATCGTTTTTTTGGATGCGACGCGTCGGGTCTTCGCCCTTCTTGTCTTCCAAAATGTCGATCTCGCGGACATCCTTGTAGCTGTCGGTTTCATACCACTTTTTGTTGAGCGAGATCAGATTAACCGCGTTGGCTTCGATCTGCATCTTCTCCAGTTCCTGGACGCTGATGCCCATGCGCTCGGAAATCTCTTGGGCGGTCGGTGCCCGGCCGTGCAGAGTTTCGAGTCCCTTGGTGGCCTCGGCCAGCTTGCTGGCTTTCGAGCGGACCAGCCGGGGAACCCAATCCATCGTGCGGAGTTCGTCGAGCATCGCACCACGAATACGAGGAACGCAATAGGTTTCAAACTTGACACCGCGGCTCAAGTCAAACGCGTCGATGGCGTCCATCAAGCCGAACACGCCGGCCGAAATGAGATCGTCAAGCTCGACACCTTCGGGCAAGCGCGCCCAGATGCGTTCGCCGTTGTACTTCACCAGGGGAAGATATCGCTCGACCAGCCGGTTGCGCAACTCTTTGTTGCTTTGGTCCCGCTTGTAGATCTTCCAGACTTCTAGGATTTCGTCCTGGACGGCAACAGCAGTTGTAGCCATGCAATCCTCCGTGATTGTCCATCGTAAACAAGCTTAATGCTTGCCGGTTGTTATTCGAGTTCCATCTCGCGAGCCACATCCTGTTACTCGCTTGCCGGAATCGCCTCTGGCATTCGCCGACTGTTTGTTCTTCGCAAGTCACTCGGCCCTGGTTCACGCATCCGCGTTAATTGGGTTGGCCTCGTGTGTTACGTTTTAGTTGCTGGCAGCCGGTTGTTCTTGTGTTGCTGACTTGTTCTCTTTGGCTGGACCCAACACAGCTTCTAGTTCCACGTTCATCTGTGCTTGTACTGATTCGCGAATGATCCAAGAGGCCAGTCTTCCGGCCACATATCCGATTGCCGCGAATCCGAACAGGCAAAGCGACGCCCACCAAATTGTGTTTTCGAGGTCCCCACCATCGAACAGCCCGCGTACCACCACAACAAGACATGCTAAAAGTCCTAGCGTCCCGGCGTAATTTCGACCCATCTGGTCCTCGGCTTGCCGTTAAAGTTCGTGCAGCCCTTCTATTTTAACACCGTGCCGTGGGGTGGCGCGCCTTCTTGATATCGGCATGCCATGGCTTCTAGTTGAACCAAATATGTCGAATTCGCCGTTTCTCCTTCGTATCTGACTTCGGCCTGAAATTCACCGCCGCTGAGAATTCCTTAAGCCGCTCTGATGATGCTCTCTGCTTGCGCCGTTCGCGGCGCGCCGAGCGCCGCGACGATTTGCTGAATCTGTTTGGTAGCGTCGCCGTCCGAGTATTGCATCACCAACGGGCAGCCCGCGCTGGCGGCCAAAGGGAAGCGGTCGTCTCGGCCAATCCTCCCCAACAGGCTGACGTTCATTTCCAGGAACCGCTGGCACGACTGGTCGATTCGTTGATGCACGTCTTGAGCCTCATGCTGCGTGGCCTGATTGACGATCAATCTGACCGGCGCCGATTTGTCTTGTTTCATTACCTTCACCGTGGCATAAGCATCCATGACCGCGGCCGAATCGGGAGTCGTCAATAAGAGAATGTCGTCGGCCACTTCCCAGAACATTTTCACGATGCGACTGGATGCGTTGCCGGCATCCAACACGACCACGTCGGCGTGACGGCGCAACGACATCCACTGCTTCACGAGATGGCGTTGTTTTGTTTCCGTAAGTTCGGTGACTTGGCCAGAGCCCCACAGCCCGGGCACAATTTGCACACCGGCCGGTCCCGGCTGGATGACCTCGTGAATGTCTCGACGCGATGCGACAATTTCCGTCGCATCGGACTGATCGCCTAGCCCGCACATCGTCGACACGTCGGCCCGGCAGGTGTCCGCGTCGACGAGGACGACGCGCGAAGCGTTCAACGTCATGGCGACGGCAAGATTGACCGCCACCGTCGTCGTTCCCACGCCGCCCTTGCCGCCCGTCACCAGCAGCAACCGAGGCGGCTGCCCCGCCGGGAGCGCATGTTGACGCATCGACTGACGCACCAACTTTCGTAATTCGGAGGCTTGATCACTCATCGTCAAACCGTTTCTGGCTCCATTCCCAATACACCACGCGCGAGCTTTCGCCGCTCGGCCTGCTCAATGTCGTCAGGCACGTTTTGTCCGTTGGTCACATAACTGAGCGGTAAGTCGCAACTCCGCAGCAGAGGCAGAAGGTTGCCCAATCCGCTAGTCTCATCCAACTTGGTGAGAATCAACGCCGTGGCACCCACTTCCGCGAACCGTTCGGCCGTTTTCCGCAGGTTCGCGGCACCCGCAACCGCACTCAAAACCAAATGCACTTCGTCTGGCTGTGCTTCCGCCAACATCGACTTTAGCTCTTGGATTTTCAATTCGTCGCGAGGGCTACGCCCGGCGGTATCCAACAAAATCAGATCCAGGTTCGACATCCGTTCGACGGCTTGCCGCATGTCTCGTGGCGTGGCCACGACTTCCATCGGCAAATCCATGATGTCGGCATAAGTACGCAGTTGTTCGACGGCCGCGATGCGATAGGTATCCACGGTGATCAAGCCAACACGCAGCCGGTCTCGCAGGCGAAAATTGGCGGCCAGCTTGGCGATGGTCGTTGTCTTACCGACGCCCGTCGGCCCGATCAGCGCAACCAGTCGCCGTCTTCCGGGTGTAATCTGAATGGGACCGCACACGTTGATTTCGTCCTCGACCAAACGCGACAGCCGGGCCCTTAGTAACACCGGATCGTCGATGTCATTGCCGGAAACGCCGGATCGCACACGATCGATCAGTTCACGCACCAACTCTTCCTCGACCTCGGCGTCGATCAAATCCGTGAACAACTGAAACAGCGACTCGGGCAATTCGTGAGAGGCGCGGTGGTCGTTCTGCCGACAAAGCTCTTCCATCATCGAGTGCAGGTTCGCCACTTGAGTTTGCAGGTCGTCGCGAAATTTGCTTCGATAGTCAAGTTCATCAGCCGTTGGAATTCTGTCGACGGGTGCCAACGAGGAGAGTGATGATTCGCCTGGCGTTTCCGAGCCGGACCCGTAGCCGACTGGATTCGTCTCGTGGCCCGCGGCAAGAGTGTCCTCGGGAAGTCGCGTGGGAACATTCACATCCCGCGATGCGGTCACCTCGATCCGCCGTCCGCCCAGCATCCAGCGCAGCAATCCCCCGGAGACGTCGCGCGTGTGCAGCACCGCGGCGTCTGGTCCCAGTTCCTGGCGGATCAGCGCCAAGGCCTCCTGCATCGATTTAGCTCGGTAGGTCTTGGTTATCATGGCAAACAGTCCTTCAGATCCTAGACAATCACGGGGAAACAGCAGCGGCGGTACCGGCGGCCTGAGGCATGACGTCTGAAACCACGCCTAGCGATTCGATCTTGGTGTCTCGGGTAACCTCGTTGTAGCTCAGCACGATCAGCCGGGGCAGATGCGCCGTCGTCATTTGCTTAACGCCGGGCCGAATTTGTGGGCTGACCAGCAGGATCGGCTTGTGGCCCGACCGCGTCAGTTTTTCCATTTCGGCAGCAATGAGATTGCAAGTGGTTTCGATGGCTGGCGGCGACATGCGAATAAACAGCCCTCGTTCGTTGTGTTCGATGCCCGCGGCCACCCGGTCTTCCAAAGCCGGATCGAGTGTCACGACCGACAGCCGATTTTCCGCGTCGCGATAGCGAGTGCAAATCGTGCGGGCCAGCCGATGCCGCGCGTATTCGGTCAGCCAAACAGGATCTTTCGTGCGGCCCGCATAGTCTCCAAGCGTTTCTAATATCAACGCCAACTGACGAATCGGCACTTCTTCGCGAAGCAGCATTTGCAATACTTGCTGCACTTCGGAGAGCTTCATTTGGCCGGGAATCAATTCTTCGACCACGGCGGGAGCGGTTTGTTTCAGTTCGTCGATCAAATGCTTGGTGGCATCGCGGTTCAGAATGTCGTCGGCATGCCGACGAACGATCTCTTGCAAATGCGTTGCCAGGACCGCGGCTGGATCGACCGGCGTGTAACCCAGCATTTCCGCGCGGTCGCGCATGCCTGCCTCGATCCACACCGCCGGCTGGTTGAAAGCCGGATCGCGAGTTTCTTCGCCCGGAATTTTTCCCGTCGTCATGCCGGAATCCATGGCCAGCAGTAAGCCAGGGTAGACCGTGCCGTTGGCCACCGGATCGTTGGCGATCTTGATGCGATAATTGTGCTCGCCCAATTGCATGTTGTCGCGGATGCGAACCTTGGGAAGGATGATGCCAATATCGCTGGCGACTCCTTGCCTGACACCGGTGATGCGGGGCAGCAAATCGCCTCCGCGACTGGGATCGGCCAGCCGAATCAGTCCCACGCCGATCTCCATCTCCATGGGATCGATCGCCAGGTAGTCTTCGATGCGTTCCTCGGGCTTTTCCACCTGCTCGGCTTCGGCCTCTGCCTCGGCTTGCGCGGCGTGAGCGGTGTCTTCGCGATTCTTCACGGTCAACATGTAGGCCAAACCGACACACCCGCCGCCGATGACCAGCAGCGGAAACGTGGGCAGCTTGGTAAATATCAATATTCCCAAGAACGCGCCGGCCACCGCCAAGGCTTGTGGACGCGAGAACAGTTGCCGCAAGAATTCCGAAGGTAAGTTGAGCGATTGCGTGCTGCGCGTTACCAGCAAGGCAGCCGCCAAGGAAACAAGAAACGCCGGCACTTGGCTCACCAGCCCGTCGCCAATCGTCAGCTTGGTGAAGATTTCGCCCGCATCCGCCAACGACATGCCCGATTCAAACACACCAATAATCAGGCCGCCGCCGATGTTGATCAGCGTGATAATAATGCCCGCGATTGCGTCGCCGCGAACAAACTTACTGGCACCGTCCATGGCCCCATAAAAGTCGGCCTGCTGCGTAATTTCTTCCCGCCGTCCTTGGGCTTCATGTTCATCGATGATGCCGGCGTTCAAATCCGCGTCGATCGCCATTTGCCGGCCGGGCATTCCATCCAGAGCGAACCGCGCGGCGACTTCACTGATCCGCGTGGCTCCTTTCGTGATCACCACGAATTGAATCACTACCACGATGACAAATATGATGATCCCGACCACGATGCGGTCGCCGGCCACGAATTCGCCAAAGTTTTGGATGACTCCGCCCGCCGCTTGCATCTCGTACGTGCCAGCCCGTGTCAGAATCAGGCGTGTGGTGGCAACATTAAGGACAAGTCGGCCCAGCGTGGTCGCCAACAGCAGCGAAGGAAAGATACTGAACTCTAGCGGTGTTTTGACGTAGATAGTCGTAAGCAGCACGATCACGGCCACCGTGATGTTGGCCGCCAACAGAAAGTCCATCAACATCGGTGGCAATGGGACGACGATCACCAGCACGCTGGAGATTATCCCAATGGGCAGAATCAGTTCATGCCACCGCGCAAGTCGCGACATACGAGTAACTTCGTCGGAAAATAAGGAGTGCCCAGAATGTGGGCATTTCAATCCGTGCGACAAATCAAACTGGGTGATTTGCCTAGAAGAGGGGCGGAGAATAACGAACGGCTGAACCAGAGTCCAGGTCGGTTTCTGACTCATGAACTGGCGAGCGCACCTCGCGGATTGCAATTGGCTCGCGGTTTGCAATTGGCATGGTATTTGTTTTGGAGGTTGAGGAGAATCGCGAGGCGTTCGAGCAGGAAGTTCGTAGTTTGGCAGGACAAGGAGGTCTGGGTATGGAATTGTCAGCGGATCAAAGACAACGTCTCCGGGAAATAGGGACGGAGTTGAAAGAAATGGTTGGTGGATGCGTCGAGGATGATTTGCCGCTGACGTTCGCGGCAATGGAAGAGGAGTGCATAGAAGTCAGCAACTTGCTATCAACGGCGATGTTGCAAGAGCGAGTTGCCGAACGTGAACTCCCGGTGGAGGCCTGTTGGCCCACTTGAATTGTCCACCTCTTCCGACGGGCTTGTGGGCCCGACATTGGAAAGTCGCGACGTGGTGGCCAGCCAAGCCTCGTACCGCCGGTTTGCCGCAGCGAAGCGAAGAGTCTTTGTTTCTGATGGTTCCACGACTATCGAAAAACTGCGGAAGACCCATGGAATCGACGGTGAAGCAAGTCAGCCGTCGCGTCAAAGGGAGCGAAAAGTACTGGTCGACTTCCGGCGGCGAAGCGACTCCCGTTGCCAGCAAGCCGACGGAATCCGCCCCTACCGCCAAAGAAAGACCACCCTGTACCATCTTGCGTGGGATCGCAAAACTGATCACGCCGGCCACAAGGTGCGCTCAATCTCCTTCGGTGACCGCGCGGCGCGCACAAAAAAAGGATAGCCACTTAGCGCCTGCGACGCACAAGTGACTATCCATGTTCGCTCTTGTCAATTCGAAGAGTTACCTGCCGGCGACATCTTTCGGATTGACGACCAAACCGTCACGGCGGGCACCCAGCCGCTGATACAGTTCGTAGTCGATGTTGTGGAAGTAATACTGAATCGAGCCATCGCCGAGTAGGACATTGGCACCGCGTCCGTTGTGGTTCGAGCGGAAACCGTAGGAGTACGCCCAATCCCAACGAGTACACTCATGTCCTAACATGGTCTTGCCCGGATCAATCGACTCGTGGGCATAGACCTGCGATTCGCCGACTCCGCTGATCGGGGCACCGATCGGAGTCGAAGTTCCGACCGTCTCGCCTTGTCCTAGCGACCACCCTCGGTCCCAGGCGATGTGTCGCTCGTCGGGAAGAATTTCGCCCGCGAAGATCGTGTTCGACAAGCCATCGGAAATCTCGCCATACGTGGCACCGTAATAGCTGGTCGAGAACGGGCCCGAGTTGTGCCGCGGCTCCCAACGTTCGCCGTGGTGCGCGTGGCCCGGATTTCGGTCACCCGGTTGATCGAAGAAATCGCCTTCCCACTGGAAGATACCCTGATCGCGACAATTGCCGGCGGTGCGTTGGGCACCATAACTGAATGCATAGCAATGCATCGCCCGGCCATCTTCCGCATAGGCGCGATTGTTTCGGTACTTGGGAGAATCGGATGAAGGACACCACAGGTTGGGAATGAATACGTGGTGAATCCACTGTTCCTTGCGCCCGGACGTCACGGCCGTGTACGTGTTGTCGGGAATAAAATCATCGACCGCCTTGTGGCGGAAGCCGAGCCGGTCTTCCCAGTTGTTGGTGGCTTTCTTCATTTTGTCGAACAGTGCCTGGCGTTCCATGTAAGGCAACAATTTGACAAAGATGCCGCCCTTGGTGCCGTTTTGCCAGTGGCCCTGTCCGTTCGCCACGGGCGACCAGTTGTTGTCGCACAGCGAGTTGAACGGCAACTGCTTGTAGGTGTCGTTGTAGTTGTGCAACGCTACGCCGATCTGTCGCAAATTGTTCGTGCATTGCGACCGACGGGCGGCTTCGCGCGCGGCCTGAACGGCCGGCAGCAGCAGCGCGATCAA
>JAJDEH010000257.1 GCA_029259935.1 Planctomycetota bacterium | reverse complement strand
TCATTGGTGACCGGTGGTGGCGCTGCGCTGACCACCGGCTAATTGCTGAAATCCCTTCGGGATGGACTTGAGCCCGATAGGGCTCACAGCCATTAGCCGGTGGTTGCCGTAGGCGCACCACCGGTGGCTGTGCGCGTCATCAGCGCATCCCGAAGGGATGCCAGACATTGAGAAGCTTCAAGCTACCTAGCCCAAAGCAAAACGAGCCCTGGCAGGGCGACACAACGTCGCGGCATCTGGCCACGAGGAGAACACACGAAAAAACAAACACGGTTCGGTGACGTTTTTCCTCTTCGCGTCTTCTCGTGCTTTTTGTGGCCAACTCTCTTTGCTTGATCGCGCTTTCGCATGCTGACCGGATTTGGTGTTTCGGCCTAGCAGGGCTGACGATCTTGGTCGGGGAATGATGAATGCCAAAAAATGGCCGGTGGTGGCGCTGCGCTGACCACCGGCTAATTGCTGGAATCCCTTTGGGATGGACTTGAGCCCGATAGGGCTCACAGCCATTAGCCGGTGGTTGCCGTAGGCGCACCACCGGTTGCTGAGCGCGTCATCACCGCATCCCGAAGGGATGCCAGACATCGAGAAGCTTCAAGCTACCTAGCCCGAAATCAAACGAGTCCTGACCGGGAGATGCGACGCCGCGGCATCTGGCCACGAGAAGCACAAAAATACACGAAAATATACAGACTCGGTTCGGTGACGTTTTTGCTCTTCGTGCCTTCTCGCGTTTTTTGTGGCCAACTCTCTGCGCTTGATTGCGCTTTTGTAGGCTGAGCAGGTTTGGTTGTTACGGCCTTGCAGGACTGACGATCTTGGTCGGGGCGGCGACCCTGGGCGGCTGGGTGCAGCTTGAGAGATCGAATTCTCTTGGGCGGGCGGACCCCCTCTAACTCCGGAGTTAGAGGGTGTCGCCCGACTGAAAAGACTGAGTCGAAACCAAGGGGACCGGGACTCCAAAAGGCTACTGACGCAATATCAAAACCGGGCAATGCGCGAGCCGGATGACACGTTCCGCAACGGACCCAATCAGCAAATGGGAGATCCCGCGTCGGCCGTGCGAGGGCATCACGATCAATTCCGCATTCAGGTTCTTGGCATGTCCGGCGATCTCATGGCCCGGGTCGCCGACCAGGACTTCCATTTGCAAGCCTTCATACTTCGGGTCGTCGAATCGCTCGGACATCATTTTGCGGATCTTGTTCTCCCGAGTTTCATCATCAATCGAAGCCCACACCATTCCCGGTTCCATCGCCGACAGCGTCTCCAGCACATGCACCACGTGCAAATGATCCGGCTGAGTGACCAATTCCAGCGCCGTGTTTACCGCCGCAATCGACTCGTCGGAGAAATCAATCGGGACGACGACTTTTTGTTTAGGAAACCAACTCATCGATCGCTCCTTTCATCAACAGTGGCAACGTGACTTCTTAGTTCAACCGATAGCCGCTCGCGACCGTTCACGTCACTTCAACAGAAGATGATACCTAATCACCCGTCGAAACGCGCGGCAATTCGGGAAACTGAACTTCATCCAGCCGGGCGTTTTGAACCTGGCGAATATACTTGTGACATTCGACACACTTTATCGTCACGTCAACATAAGCGAGCAAAGCCCCGTCCAGATCTTCTTCCTGAGCCTCTCTTTTGAGCTTGTCGGCCGATCGACGAAACTCAGCGCCACGCCGAATGTACTCGGGAGTCTGCAACACCTGCCACTGCGAATCCTGGCTCAAGAGACTCATGTCCTGAGCCCCTTTGGCAATCATGTCAAAGTCCTCCGTCGTCAATCCTTCGACGACAATTTGCGAGTGAACCAATTTCGCTCGCATGAAAGTGTCAACCATATCAGGTTTTTGGGAGTGCCCAACTTGGGTCAATATCGCCAAACCAAACAGGGCGACAAGCGTCAAAGCGGTGATTCGTTTCATGATGGGGCTCCTCTCGGATCAGATCTTAGAATAGTAGGTTTTTCCACTGAATCCGTAACTGAGAAGTGCAACTGCCGGGCCAAACCAAGCCCGCCCCAATGTGAGCAAATTCGCTCGACTAAAACAGGAGACAGTGTGCGTTCGCGGGCAGTTCGCGCCGATCCGCACAGGTGCTCCCGATGAGTCCTTATCCGACGGCGGAATGCAGCACGGCTTCGTCGAGAGCTTTCTTTTTGGGGCAGCCGTGATTTTGCCACCACCAGTTTGCAGTGTCGGCGGTCCAACTGCCGGCCGCCGCGCACTCGCCTAGCGCCACTTGCAGATCCTTGGCGGTTTGAAATCGATGTTCCGGATCCTTTTCCAGACATCGCAGCACGACCTGTTCTAAATCGTCCGGGACGTCCGGATTGATTTGCGATGGCGACACGGGCTCGTCGCGGGCGTGGGCCATCATGACTTTTAGCGCGTTGCCGTCCGAGAAGACAGGCCGCGCGGTCAGCAGAAAATAGGCCACCGCTCCCACGGAATAAATGTCGCTTCGTGCGTCCGGTTCGGCATCGCCCATCGCCTGCTCTGGGGACATGTACAGCGGCGAACCGGTGATCGTTCCTTCCCTAGTCAGCGACACGTCGGTCGACTTTTCGACGGGCTTGGCCAAACCAAAATCGAGCAGCTTGGCGACGTCGAACACTCCGCCCCGATGCGCCGCGAAAATGTTGCCCGGTTTGATATCGCGATGAATCAGGCCCGCTTCGTGCGCTTCGCTCAGCGCCTCGCACGTTTGCGTCAACAGATGGACCACGCGATCGGCCGGCAGCACGCCGTGCATCTCGACGAGTTGGCTCAGGTTATGCCCCGGCAAGTATTCCATGACGTAGTAAAACGTGCCGTCATCGGCGCGGCCATAATCGTAGATCTCGACCGTGTTCCAGTGGGTCAGCTTGGCGGTCGCTTTGACTTCGCGTTCGAACCGCGCCAGCGCCCGCGAGTCGCCGGCCTTGTCGGCGCGGATCAGCTTGATCGCGCACGGCCGCTTGAGCAACAGATGCTCGGCCAAATAAACTTCTCCCATGCCGCCTTCGCCGATCTTTTCTTTTAGGCGGTATTGTCCCATCCGCTTGGCTTCGAATGCTTCGCGGCGCAGAGTTCCCATCGTGTAGGCGCCCCAAACCGCCGAAGCCGCGCTGAGCGTCATGATCATCGCCGTTTGAGAAATGAAGCCCGCGAAATCGGGGTTGCTGTTGAGAACGGTGGCGAACGGCTCGGAGGTAATCCACAGCACGGAACAAATCACAACCGGTGCGGCGGCCAGCGATCCCACGACAGCAATCGCCCGGTTCAACGTATTGGGGATGAACAGGGCATAAGTGTAGATCAGCATCATCCACATCGGCGTCGGCGGAATCAGATAGTTGCTGGCCGCGGTCTTGGTCAGCAGCCAATAGCTAATCAGCCCAAAGAACAAGGCCGAGCCGCCGAAGACTATCAATTCGACAATCCGCAGATGCCCCAAGATATGGGGGCAGTTTGTACAGAGCCGCAAGCCGACGATTCCGGTGATGACGACCATCACGGCATGATCGGTGAAAATCACCCATTCCAGCGTCGTCGCATGCGTGCCGCCGATCAAGTCGCGGATAAAGAACGCCAAGAAGCCGCCGAACAGCACCAACGAAGCCGCGCGCAGCCGATTGCGCAGCAAATCGTTTATTTCATGGGACAGTTGGGGCGTGCTGCCTTCGACGATCGCCACGGCCCGATGATCGGCCACCGGCGACCGTGCCCTGGGTCTGGAATCGATGGTTTGTTCAAAAGGTGACGCCTGCTGTTCCCCGTCCACAATCACAAGTCCTCATAGTTTGCCCGAATTCGCGGTGAAGCAGACGTGGTGAAGCAGATTGGTTACCTGCCGAGTTCCCGTCTATCGCGACAATTGTCGGGCGTTTCCTTCATTCTCGCTTGCCGGCAAGGTTCTTTCAATTGCCAACTGAAATCGAGAGTTTTGCTGCAATCGGAATTGTAGGCGCGCGGGCAAGTGCCGGCCACGTAATGAAGAAAGAACCGGGAAGGACGCGGGCTGGCAAGCCCACGCCCATCCCGGCAGTGGACGGAATCAGGTGGTCAATCCCCCGATCGTGGGTTGGCGGTCAGCTTGGCCGGGTCGTCCGACGTTCTCAAAAAGACCCACACATAGCCATGGCGGGTGGTCGTCTTCTTTTGGCCTTCTTCCGTGGCTTCAACCACTTGGCCCGATCGATCGCCGAGCAACAAATCCAAGCGGCCGTCGCTATTGAAATCGACAACGCAGATCTTCACTCGCGCGCCCCACATTCCGGGCTCGCGTTTGGAAAAATCGAATCCGAATCCGCTCGGGCCGACGAGTTCGGTTCCCCCGTCGAACTTGGCTTCGGTCGGCGTTCCCAGATTGCGGAACCACACGACGCTGCCGTTGCCGAAAGGCACGATCACATCGTTCTTTCCATCAGCGTCCCAATCGGCCACGACCGGACCGGAATCGCCACCGCGATTGCTGAGCATGTCGCCAAGCTCGAGCTTTTCAGGCGCGCCGTAGTTGGGTTCCGTGCGGGTGCCCGTATTCACGACCAAATGCACATTGCCGCGAATGTCGCCGAGCACCAAATCGAGATCCTTATCGGCATCCCAGTCGACGGCGAACACCGTCGAAGCGCTGCCGGCATCAATGGGCTCTTCGTTCTCGTCTTGAATCTTGACGCCCGCCGCGAATTTTCCGTCAGCTTTACGTTCGAAGAAATACAACTCGCCAGGCCACGATCCGGTCAGCACATCGGTATCACCATCGCCATCGAAATCCACTAACTGTGGAGTGAAGCCAACACATCAGCCCGTGGGGACGCGGCCGGTCTCCGCGCCGTCTTGAAACCAAACATAGTCCGCGCCGAATTTCGGCATCTGCTGCGTTCCTTGGTTAATGAAGATGCGCATCTTGCCTTCGCGAAACTGGCCGATCAGCAAATCACGTTTGCCGTCCATGTCGAAGTCGCCCACGGCCGGCGCGGCATAACCGATGCCACCGATGTCGAGCGGCTTTTCGCCAGCCAACAATTGATAAGGTTTGGCCAGGTCGCCTGCTTGAGCGAACGATGCGCCCAAGAATAAGACGCCAGCCACGACGGACACGCCAAGAATTCTCATCCCGCAGCTCCTTGTAAAAAGGGATCCGTGTAAAAAGGTTTCCGTAGAAAGGATTCCAAGGTGAACAAGTTCCTCAGTTCAGCAACAGTCCGCAACGAACCTCCATTCAGTGAGATTCCTTTAAGCCCCGAGTTCGTCTTGCATTGTACGGCGGTTGCCTGGTGAAAACCAAGCGCTTCGCCGCCAATCGCCCCTTCGCTGTAGGTCATTTTCACCGAGCGTGGCCCAAGTGCCCAAGCAACTCCTCGGCCCGGTGCAAAGCGGCGCACTCGCGACTCTGTAACATACGGCTCGCACTCAGTTGCAAACCGCCCAGTCCTCCTGTCCTTCCTTATTTTCGATTGGCAGCCGAGATTCCGTGTTCGGGCCCCAGTCAGGAAGTTCGGCCATGTTCCTTCGTAAAGACAAGACCATGAAACATCTTGCGTCGATTCGTGCGCAAGGTTGAAGCACGAAGGTCCCGAGTACGGCCGGTGCCGCACAGCTATTTTCCGACAATCGTGGTTGCGAAACACAACGCCCCTTTGCAACTATTTTGAAGACATTCTGCCAGGATCATGAGCCTGGACAAGCGCACCGATACCGCAAACGGGTCACGGTTTTTTGACGCGCTGCCCCGCTCCTTAGTTCCCCCGCTTCCATTGTAACAAGATCCGGCATTCTTCGTGTGTGTCGGCACCGGGCTGAAGGCCCACGTACTCCGCTATTTGGCGATAGCGTCGTCAGTCGCGTTCTGGAGATTCCGAATGCGTGTCATGTTCTGCTGGTAGTCATCTTCGATCCGCAGGACAACTGTCGGCGCGATCAAGGCGTAAGCCACCAGCAAGCAAGCGGAGATTGTCGCGATTGAGCGTCTGATGGCGACCAGAAACGACGAAATCATCTGCCGCACGGAAAGTGATCGTTCGTTCCGCAGCAGCCCAGCCGCTTGCCAAATTGCGAGCAAGCCCAATGTGCTTAAGGCCGCGACATAGATACCGTGATAACGCGACCATTGAACAACGGCGAATTCCCACTTGTCGTCGTCCCTTCTAACTCTTTCACCCAACGGGCCGATATAGATTTCGTCAAGGCTAATAGAAGGGAAGTCTGCCGCATTCTCTGCCTGCAACCGCAAGGTGATGTAGGCACAGACGGGCGCGATTACCACAAGGCTCCACAAGCAAAGACGAGAAATGCCGTTCACGGCAGCCTGACGTTGTTGCAGCCCGGGCGATCGGATCATTTCAATGAGGGCTCGACCACAGACGCGGTACGTGATCCATCCAATCCCGGCGATCAGCGGCAGTGCCACGACCAGAATCGCAGCGCAGGCTTGCACTGGTCGAAGTACAAGCTCGGCCGGAGCTAGTCCGAAAACAACGAACGACATCCCCATGCAAAATGCCCAAGTGCAAACGATGGTTGTTGGCGTCAGAATTCGAGCGGCTTGTCGGCCCGACCGACACCCAAGCAAGATCACTAGCGTCGCGACAGCAAACGCGACCAGAGTTGCAACCGTCAATTCGGGAACGTCGTGGAGCAATGGCGTAACAACGTGGTCTCGCGGCTGGTCGTAGGAGCGGCTTTGCCTGTTCGGTCCCTTGGTCTTGCTGATCGTCTCACTCCATCTCTTGGACAGTTCAATATATTCACCTGCCTGTTTTGGTTCGTCTTCCGAACGGGCAGACTTCGCAAGGATGGCTTGCCAATGGCCAAGGTAGCCCATGCAACGCCCGCGGCGATCAGATATTCGCGTCTCAAGTAGGCAATCATCAATCTCGGTTTTGGGAAGATCGGAAGCGACCAAGAACTTTTCTAAGGGGGCGATTTCAACGGCGATGAAAGAATACGACGGCTTGCTCAATCCTTGTTCAAAGCATCGACTTCCTTCCATAAACAATTGCGGGTCGTTTTTCGTTACTCGGTAGCCATTATCGTGGTGGTCAATGTCGGCGGCGTCCATCCAGAAGTGGATGGCCATCATGTAGTCGCAGTAAGCGTCGGAATCTCGCTGGCTCGCCTTCTCCAACACGGCGCGCCAATTCGTGGAAATCGGTTCGAATAGGCTTTGGGAATAGACGTATCTAAAGGGAACGTAGTAAGACCTGTATGGAAACTGAAGTAAAGCTCGCAGTCGCCACAAGTGCACATCATCTGGTGCTAACTCGGTAGCCCTGGCGGCCAGTGCCAGGGATCGCCGTCGACAGCGTTTTTCAAATTCAACGAAGTCGGCGCGAATCGCATTCCAGTCTGCTCTTTGGTCATGGCGAGTGCGACTTGGGTACTGATCAACAAAGCCGTCGCCAGGTGCATCGAGAATCAACGCTGCCCCCATCACGATTTGAGGGTCGTTCGGATGTCGTGCCAGCACCTTGTCAATTTGGGCGAGCCAAAATTCTGCTTGTTCAAGCACCTTTCGCTCACGAATCGGCCGGTACTCCCAGCCGAACCAACCCAAGGCGCCGGACTTCCATTCGAGCGCGATCGTCTCCCAACCCAGATCGCATCGAGATACTAGCACGGTGAACCGCAGCCCAACGACAACGAGTAACAACGCCAACAGCCAGCGAGTCCGACGCATCTTCATGACAGCTAATTCGTCCGCACATGTTTTCTCTTGGATTGTCACTGACGATTTTAGTTGCTGAGTTCATTTGCCCGTACAGAAAACACGGGTGGACAAGGCACCGGTGGCACCCTACCCCGTGAACCCTTAGACGGCAGAGATGTAGAAAAAGTCTTGATGCGACCGGGGTTTTTCGCATGATTGTGGCAGCCCCAGAACTGCTTAAGTGGCGCAGTCCCTTGCCCCAAAAGGCAGTTTGGGATATTCACTCATGTTCGTGAGAAACGTCAGATCAGCGGTCGATGTACAGACCTTTGGCAATCTTCGTGTGGGTCGCGAGGGGCGGACTTTGCCTGCTCAATGGGCGTTATCGTCCCGCCTACAGTTTCTCCGGGTCGAGAGGAGCCTGACCGGGACCTCGAACTCGAAGTATTCTCACCTCCTCATCAACGACGGTGAACAGGACGCGATAGACACGTCCGCGCTTCGTCTTGAACAGCATTTGCTTGACGTTGATGTCGAAGTGCTCGTTCTCGTCGGCATCGCTACACGACATGGCGTTGTCTGCAAGCCAAATCGTTGCTTGGTCTAAAGCATTGACCCAAGCGGCGGCTCCTGGCCGGGAACGTGGGTAGAGGTAGCCTGCGATGCTACGAATATCACCTTCGGCTCTGGGGAGTGTCTTGACGCGGAGTTTCATTCGTCCGGTGTGAGGTCGAGTTCCTCTCGCAGTTCCCGAATGACTACCCCGGCGTCGCGTCCCGTCTTGCCGTTGTTCATGTCGTCAATCGAGGCTTGGACCGCAGCGGCATTTTCGATGAGGTCTTCGGGACCGAGGTTCTCAAATCGCCATTGGTCATAGAGTTCGTCCACGGATTTATCAGAGCCACCGTTCTCAAGCTTCGCGGTTGCAAAGCGATAGAAGCTATCGATTTGTTCTTGGGTTGTAGCCATGGCTCAAGTCTCCTGAATCTCTGCTCAATACCAAATAATATCACAGCAAAAAAGCCACAGTCAAACCGAACCGGCCCAAGGCATTCGTAGATGTAGACTGACCTCATGAGG
Organism: Planctomycetota bacterium; assembly: GCA_029259935.1. The sequence goes on along the minus strand of JAJDEH010000257.1, from coordinate 15,453 downwards.
TTTATCCAGCAGTTTGTTGCAAGATTGACGCCTCCGGCCAAGAGTTGTGCAGCACCGCTTAATCTCTCCCGAGGCGTGCAAATTGGGACGAGATGGCAGTGTGTGCTGCCGTAAGTTGCCATGGCACGTTGTCGCTAGCGCTTCGGGTTACTTTCTCGGCAGGCTGACGAACGCCAATGCGTCTATCCCAGACTTGAGGTTTTTGCGGGATTCCGGCTCTGGACCCGACGATCCCGCGTAAACCCATCCTGGCCAGGCCTGGTCCTTGGATTTTTTTCCGATTCCACGTCCGAATCGGTGGAAAAAGCGAATATATACGGTAGGGGAGTCACTAGACTTGAACGCCGAGGTCCGGAAAGAGCCGCTTTTTCTGCCTCATCCACCACTAGCTGAAGCCGTCGACGTGACGGAATTAGAGCGCCATCCCACACAAACCAACCATTTGCGAACAACCAACTTTGGAGAATTAGCCATGGACACTAAGTCAACTTCCCGAATTATTGCGAGGTGGCTCGCGCCACTTTTTGTTGGCGTTTTTTGCGTCGCGGCCAGTTCGTTCGCCGTGGCCCAAGAAGACAAGGACGCCGGCAAGCTGGACTCCGTCGTGAAAGAAATGGCCAACAAACTGGCCGAGTTTCTCAAGGACGAAGATTCCAATAGTGTTGCCATTGGAAAATTCACGGGACCGTCGCAGTTGACCACCACTGCCGGACCGGCCATTAAGAACCGGTTGGTCGAGGCTCTGAAAGTCAACGATATTGAACTCAAAAGACGCGCGGGTATCGGCGTGACGGGCGAATACTACTACGACAGCGACGACGGCACGGTGCTGCTGCGAATGAAAGCCATGAAGGGCGCTCGCGAGCTGATCGCTTGGGATAAAAAGATCTACGACGTGGCCGACATGGCTTCCTTGTTGGGCTTGAGCGGCAAGACGTCGGTTGAGGCGACTCCCGCCGAGCAGCGCGACGAACTCATTGACGCGCTCGAAAACCTTGAAGTTGTCACCGATGACGGGGGCACGCTGCTGCAGCCCACGCCCGAGAGCCTTTACGCGATCGAAGTCCTACGCGTGGAAGCGGACGGCACCCTGTCGCCGCTGCCCGTAAGCGACGACGACGGCCTTGCCCATGTCGACCTGAAAATTGAAGACACTTATGTGATTCGCGTGATCAACAACTCGCCGCACTACGCGGCGGTAAAGATATCGATCGATGGTCTGAACATGTTCGAGTTTAGCGAAGTGCCCCATTACCGGGCCAGCGGCCATGTACTCATTCCGCCCAGCCCGAAGGGCAGCCTGATCCGCGGCTGGCATATTAACAACCGCGTGGCCGATTCCTTCCTGGTCGCCGACTATGCTCAGAGCGAACGCGGCAAGCGAGAAGGCTTTTTGGTCAGCGACGTGGATGTGGCCACGATCACGGCTCAATTCGCCGTGGCCGTGCCGCCGGGTGCACCGTTTCCGGCGGACGAACCGGGCATTCGCAGCCTGGGAACGATTCGCGGTCCCTCGATCGACGCGAACTTTCGCAGCCGACCGGTACGCATCGGCCAAATTCGCGAATTCGTGAGCGTGCGATACGCTCGCCCGTTGCCGCTGCCGCCGGCCAACTGATCACGACAGCTTGGCACGCCACGCACCAAGGCCGAGTTCGAATCCCCACGGTTCGGACTCGGCTTTTTTTCGGGTCCAGCCGACCCGCCGAAAGCGGCTAGTAGCGTCTGAAGCGACTCTGGGGTTGAAACAAGGAGCGGCCGCGCGCGACGGACAAATCCTTGCTTCATATTTCCTCGCTGGGGTAAAATGAAAAACGGGGAAACCAAGTCACTCACTGGGAATCCGCCGCCAAGAATAGCGATTCAAGAGGATGCCTGATGACTTTTCGTGTGTTAGTGATGATCGGGAAGGGCGTTTTAGGTGGTGCGATTCTTGGGTTTCTTGTCACCAATTACGTCTTGCATCTGACCAACGGCTACGTCGTGCAGCGGGACGACTTTGCTTACCCACTAGCCTATGAACAAGCTCAGCAACGCTATGCCACGACTCTGCTGCTGGCTTTTGTCATCGTCTTCGCGGGCGCGGGGCCGTTGCTCGTGGCAGCCTCATTCAGCCCGTGGATGAAGCATGCAGTTTACGGTTTGGTGTGCGGCGTTGGTTTGACCGTCTTTGTCGCGTTGTTTGCCGCAACCATTGCGGGCGAGCGGCCCTTCCGCCCCGACAAGGTCGGGAAACAGACATGCATGGACTTCGCGCACCATTGTGGAATACCAATCGCCATGGTCGCCGGACCACTGATTGGTGTTTGGGCCGGGAAGCCGCGGCGATCACCTTTGAAGGAGATATCGGAGGAGCCGTAGGGACCCGCCAGGTGCGCGGGAATCGCGTCCCCACGATGGGTCGAAAAACGGAACAAATCAACCGGTTGCGGCTTGGCCAGTGGGCCCTATAAAGAGAAAAGCGAGGTATGGGTGCAAGTACCCGTTTGACCCGCGCCGATAACGGTTTATACTATCTGCGCGCAATGGCCCCGACTGCCTAAGCCGTTGTGTCTTAATAGCTTATAGATATTGCTCCAAGGAATTCGCCATGGCCAAGCAAGGGCCTCGCAAAAAAGTGCCCAAGGAATTGGCGGTGATCAATGCCGACAATTGCACCGGTTGTGAATCGTGCCTCGAGGTATGTCCCGTTGATTGCATTGAGATGAAGTCGATTGACCGGGGACTCCTCAAGGGAAGCGAAACGTGGTGCGAAATCGACTTGGAGCGCTGTGTCGGCTGCGAAGTCTGCGTCCATATTCCGCAGAAAAAGTCCAATCCGTACGAGTTGCTCGTGTGCCCGTGGGACGCTATCGAGATGGTGCCGACCGAGCAGGTAGCTCAAGTGGTAGCGGAAATTGGCGGTCCGCCGGAATACATCCGCGAAAATTGGGACCGGCTGGTAGGCACGGCCCAGCATTTGGCTGAATTACGAGCCGGCGTCTAGAGATAGGCCGGCAGCGTTGTAGGCCGGACCGCGGAGCGGAGCGACGACGTTCCGGCGTCCGCAGTTCCAGCGGCCACAAAATTAGAAATCCAGTGACTGCCGGAGCGGTGCTTCGCTTGATCCGGCCTACGCTACTACGGGCGCCGCGCTATGCGGCGTTGCGGTCCTCGTCTTCCCAATCGACGAGCGCTTCGATCTTCTCGACGACTTCCTGCAGATGAGCTACGAGCGTCTCGGTGTCGAGCCTTTCCATGAGGCCTTCCAATGTGGCGACGATGATTTCGGCTTCTTTGGGATCGATTTCTTCCCAGTCTTGATTTTCGTTATTCTCGGACATGCATCACCTCCTTGTTGTGGATCGTAACTGGCCGTCGCAGGGATAAGATATCGGCAGAAAGGGCACCGCGGCTTTACCTTGTTGATGTGGCCGCTAGCATATCAGGGTGAGCTGTAAATGTGAGTACGTGCATGCCATCCGAAAAAACTGCTTGCGAATCACTCATTCATCAATTTCTCACTCACAAGAAAGGCGCGGGATGCAAACTGGTCGACATGGGCGAGTCAGCGGTTCGACCGATCCTTGTTGCGATGGGCGAGCCAGCACCTCATGGCGTACACCCCGTTGACGTGATAGAGGACTTGGGCGACACACTTTGGCGAATCGCGAAAGAACATCCCCGTGCCTTAATCCAAGCCCTAGAAAGTGAAGAACTTGCACCCGACCCTTTTCTGTGGGTGATATGCGGTGCTCTTGGAAGCAACAAGAGCGATCGAACAATTAATGCGCTCATAAAAGCCGCGAAGCACAAGAATCAGTACGTGCGATGCTCCGCCGTCGGGTCGTTGGCCAACATTCGAGCTGAACGTTGTATCGAGCCCGTCGTTGACGCTATCCGGGATCGCGCCTTTGGCGTTCGGATGATAGCAATCGAGGCAATTACAAAAGACGAGTTCTTTCGTACTCCTCGCGCCATCGAGAGTCTTCGCAGAGTGGTGAGATACAAAGCCCCAGGTTCCTATCCGGCGAAAGCACTTAAAAAGCTCGAGCAGGCGGAAACTCAGGCTGACACAGTTGATACGGACTTCTCGAGAATGCAGATTTCCAGCAAAGAAGTGGCTGCGTTATCGAAAATGACAAGTGTCCGTCGCATAAACTTGAACGGGGCCGCGGGATTCAATAATTCAACATTCGCCAAGCTCAAGAATCGGTTTCCTAAACTGCAGTATCTAGACCTCTCGGATACGGGCATTACGGGCGCGGGCTTGAAGTATTTGGTTGGGAGCCCTCATCTAAAATGCTTGTTGCTTGAAAACGTTGAACTATCACGAGGCGGCTTGCAACACCTGAAACATCTAAAACTAGAAGTCTTGGACCTTGAGGGAACGAACGTCCGTGATGCGCAGCTAGCGAACATTCGACAAATGACCAGTCTGAGGACATTGGTGCTGGACTGGGCCATTTCGGACGTAGGATTGAAGAACATCACGCGGCTGAAACATCTTGAGCACTTTTCGATTACCTTATCTCGCGCAACTGACAACGGAATGCAATATTTGGGCGGACTGCATGAACTGCGTTCCATTGCTTACGGAAGCTCCCACGGCCAATACGCAAGCGGCGACAAGACGACCGGTTCCGGATTGGTTCATTTCCGCAATCTCAAACAACTCGAATTCTTGGATTTAAGTGGTAACTCGGTCAGAAGTGCCCATCTAAAGCACCTAAAGCCTTTGAGGAAGTTGAGACGATTGAAGCTCAAATTTACTTCGATCGACGATGCGGCGATCGAGTTTCTCTCGGCGCTGAACCTAGAGGAACTCGATCTCTCGGGCACCCAATTAACAGACGCCGCACTCCCGAGGCTTTGTCAAATGAAATCGTTGAACCACATCTGCTTGCGCCAAACAAAGATCTCGCGGCGGGGAAAACAAGAACTCAAACAGGCGTTGGCAGGCTGTCGTGTTGACGGAGGGGCCTTCAAAGGAATCCGTCAACTGATTTCGGCAACCTTTGGAACCAAGCTTGGAGCGTAGTGGACTCAGAGATTCCGCGGCCCACCTTGCCCATCGTGGCACTATTGACGACCGACGTGGCTAAGCGTTGCCCGCAACTTGATGTTCGTTTCCATCTCACTCTTCGATCATGCTCGCCGGGAAGCGAATCAAAGCTGAAAAAACCGCCGCTCCTGGGTTCCCGCCTGCGCGGGAATGACGGAGAAGCAGGGCGCGGGCATGACGGAAGGCACCGCGAAAGCGCGGACGAAGGGGGGAGGGCTACGATGCACAACCCTTCCGAACTTCCTCTTGGCAAGGAGCGGACTACGCGGCTTGTCGCTGTTGCAACTTGATCTTCCGCTGTTTGCGGCGGTCGGACTTGGCGGACTGTGGCAGATCTTCGTCATCCGAGTAGTCGTCTTGCATCGCCAATACGTCGGGGGTCGACGGCTTGGACCGCCGTTGCTTGCGATTTTTTGACTTACGCGGCGAATCGTGCAACTGGTCTTCGACCGCGGCCAGTTCTTCAACTTCGGCTTGCTTGAGGACCGCTTGCTGCTCTTCCTCGTCCGCCTCCGCGGCGGATTCCGACGACCGCTCTTCCGTCGCCAGTGCAGCGTCTTCTTTCGAGGCCGCCAGGGGAATCTCGCCAAGAGCTTCGCGATGAACTCGCCGGGCGTAGCACCACAGGGCGATGAGTACAAAGGCGTGCGCGGCCAGTAACGACGAGGCCCCAACCATTACGGTGATGTTTGCGTCAGTGAATTCCATGATCTTAAGTTCCAAGAGAGACCAAGAAGTGTAACCCACGGCCGCCAGCACCGCCGCCACGACGGTTGCTGGACTGCGCCGCATTTCAATCACAAGCGCCGTCCCAAGGGCGCCAAATAACGTGCCATACGCGATGAAGATCCAGATGTTTCCGCTTCCGAATAAAGCCGTTCCACTAGCCGCGATCAGCAACGATCGCGCGATGTTGTGCAAACCGGCGCTAACGTCGATGCTGAGGAACACCAAGGCGGCCGCGGTCCACAACCAAATTTGATAGCGGCCGCGATAATCGTCCGCCTTGTGTCGCCGTAAGGCATAAATTTGCAAACTGGCCACCGATCCGAACAGGAAGATCGCGGAGGCCAGCCAAACCGCGATGCTGGCGGGCGAGGTGAGGCTCAAACTTGATAGCTCACTCCCTCCTAACGCCGACGACCACTGAGGGGCGTGGGCGTGAAGCGCGTTCAAAATTCCTATCGACCCCAGCAACAGCGCGACCAACAGGCTCAGCACCCATGCTTTTCTGGGAATGAGTTCGGTGACGCGGAGTTGCCGGTCCCAGCGTGCATCGTCCGAGTATCCAAGCAGACCGCCGCACTCGGACCGGCTTGAATCGTCCGTGGTATTGCAATCTTCGTCTTCGATCAAAACGCGACGACGACGAATATCACGCTGACCGCTTCTTCGGAATTGCATGATTTTCGCGGAACTTTGAAGAGAGAAGTGATAACTACTACAAGACCTAACATCCTTAGATTTCGGCCAGACCAAGTGAGTTTCTCTACCATCCCAGGCATGGACGCTGATCACTTCCTGGCTGGGGGAAGACCTGGATGGGTCAGGTAGGATATGCGGATATTCGCCGCTCGCCTGGAGAGGAATCCAGCGAGGCAGAGGCCCGAACCAATTTCGACCTGATGGCCGATTGTGGTTGCCCGCACGTATTGGTCGCAATGCTTGACTCAAAATCATAAAGCCTTCACCTACAAGCAGTCTAACGCTCGCAACGCCACCAAACTTCCTAGGCCGCAACCGGCGTGCAGTTTTCACGATCCCGGCACGGCCCAATCTCGCCGACCGTTACAGGTGACAAGCTCACCGAGAATCGGAAAAAACGCCAGTTTGACCCTGCTATGGGGGTGTCCTAGGTTTTCAAGAGTTACCAAATGAACTGACTTGAATGCCCAGTCACGGGGGCGGGTGCCCGCGTGAGACAAGCTAGCGATCCAAACTCGTCCCATGAGCGATCCGTCCAATCTCAGAGCCGCCGCCGGTGAAGAGCTTGCCTCTCGTCGACCCGAGAATGCGCCGCAGAATCTCTCGACGCTCTCCTCGATGCTGGAGAACCTGGAAGAAGCTCCCGCCACCGAGCCCGCGCGGAGCAAGTCGGCGATCGCCCACGAGAACAAGTTGGTCCAGGTGCGATTGGGAATGGCCAGTTGCCTGTTCATGTCGCTGCGGTCTAAACACGCGCCCACGGCCGCTCATTCGTTGCGTGTGGCGCTCGGATGTTCGTCGTGGTCCTTGACGATGAAAATGACGGAAGAAGAACGCGACGAAATCGAAGTCGCCGCGCTGTTGCACGACTTGGGCAAGATGGGAGTTCCCGATCACATCCTCCGCAAACCTGGCCGTCTGTCGGAGGATGAAGTGGCGGCGATCGACCGTCATCGCCAAAGCGGGATGGAGATTTTGGCGGCATGCAGCGCGTCGCGCAATATTTTGGATGTGGTTCAATACGCCTCGGCCTGGTACGACGGCGTAAAAAATTGCCGTGACTTGCGGCGCGAAAAGCTGCCGCTGGGATCTCGCATGATCGCCATCGTGGACGCCTTCGATTCGATGACGACGGACCATGTCTACCGCCGCGCGTTATCGCGAGAACGAGCGATGGCGGAATTGTTTTCCTGTGCTGGAACGCAATTCGATCCAAAGCTGGTCAAGAATTATTGCGAACTGCTGGCCAGCGATCGTGTGAAGTTCAACGCCAACGTGGCCCGCCGCTGGCTGCAGGAACTGCATCCGCAAGCCTCCGACGCGCTATGGTGCCGGAGCAACCTGTTATCCAACGACCGCGAGACTTCGATCGACGACCTGTTCCAGCAAAAGTTGGTCGACAGCATGCAGGACGGGGTGGCCTTCATTGACAACTCGTTGAAAATCCTGCTGTGGAATCGGGCCGCGGAACGATTGACGGGACTGCAGGCGGGCGCCGTGCTGCAAAAACAGTGGACTACGGACCTGCTCGAAATGCGCGACGGCAACGACCTGGATATCGCGCGGGACTGCCCCATTCGGCATTGTGTCAAATCGGGCGTGCAAACCATGCGGCGGATGACCATTGCCGGACGCGGTGACGCGCGGGTCGCGGTCGACGCTCAAGTCGTTCCCGTGATCGGCCGCAACGGCGTCACCTATGGCGCGACCTTACTGATGCACGACGCTTCTTCCCAGATCACTTTGGAAGAGCGCGTCGAATCGCTACATGTGAAAGCCACTCGCGATCCGCTGACCGGAGTTTCCAACCGAGCGGAATTTGATCGCGTTCATGAATTGTTCGTGGCGACGCATCTCGACCAGAACCTGCCTTGCAGCCTCATCATCTGCGACCTCGACTTCTTCAAGCGAATTAACGACACCTATGGACATCAGGCGGGCGACGACGCGTTGGTCAGTTTCGCCGCGTTGCTCCAACGATTTGGCCGCCAGGGAGATTTGGTGGCCCGTTACGGCGGCGAGGAATTCGTCATTCTGTGTGCCGATTGCGATAATATGACCGCCACTGACCGAGCCGAGCAGATTCGCAAGGAAATCGCGGAGATGCCCCAGCCGACTCTGGGAGGCCGCTCGATCACGGCCAGTTTTGGCGTAACCGAAGTGCAGGCGGGCGACACGCCTGAAACCATGCTCCGGCGGGCCGACCGGGCCTTGTTACAGGCCAAGGATCTGGGCCGCAACACAGTCGTGCAATTGGGAGCCGGGATTGGCGGCGAGCCAACCGAGCGGCAGAAACGTGGTTGGCTCTCATGGTTCAAGTCGGCGGCTCCCGAAGAACTGCTGAAACGAACCTTGATCACTGCCGTGCCGCTGAACGTCGTCGTGGAGAAACTGCGCGGATTCGTGGCGGACCACTACGCCGAAATCACCTCGATCGATGAAGAACACATCGTTTTGAAAGTCGACGGCAGGCAATCGGGCTCTCGTCGCAGCAACGATCGCCCCGTGCCGTTTCTGTTTGAATTGAAATTCGAAGAGGCCAACATCGATGTCGAAGGCCGTGGCGAAGTACAAGCACTGCGGACTTTGATCGACGTATCCATTCGGCCGATTCGTAACCGGGACCGCCGCAAACGAAACATTGTCGATGGCGCTCGGCTGCTGCTGACAAGTTTGAAGTCGTACCTCATGGCGCAGGATCACGGCGGCAGTAACGCGGTCAAGGGCGCGGAATGCCCGGAAGATGAAGGCGTGCTGGACAAGGCCAAGCAAGTGCTGGCCCCTCTCTTTTCCAAGCCCGACGACGGACGTTAGACGGCAGCCGATGGCTGACCACGGTCCAAACGTCTCGCTCTCGCGGCCCAATTGTCAGTGTTGGTTCTTTGCGGTATGCTGCGCGGTCCCTCATGAGACCAAAGAGACACCGCACCTTCAAAGTTAAATCCAAGTTTCAGCACTAGCGCGAGAGAGGAAACAAAAATGAGTTATAGCCTCCCCGAGTTGCCGTACGCTTACGATGCTCTTGAGCCCCATATCGACGCTCGCACGATGGAGATCCACCACTCCAAGCATCATCAGGCCTACATTACCAAGGTCAATGACGCGATTGCCGGCAGCGGCTTGGAAAGCAAATCGATCGAGGATTTGATTTCCGATCTGAGCGCGGTTCCCGACGCCAAACGCGGAGCGGTTCGCAACAATGGCGGCGGACACGCGAATCACTCGCTGTTTTGGACCGTCATGGGTCCCGGCGCTGGAGGCCAGCCTTCCGGCGATTTAGCGGCCGCGATCGATTCCGACCTGGGTGGGTTTGCTGCCTTCAAAGACGCGTTCAGCGCCGCGGGCGCGACCCGATTTGGCAGCGGCTGGGCTTGGCTCTACGTGCGGGACGGCAAGCTGCAAGTTGGCTCCACCGCCAACCAGGATAGCCCGCTGATGGGCGACGCCGTGGCGGGCATTTCGGGCGTGCCGATTTTGGGCCTGGACGTTTGGGAGCATGCCTATTATTTGAACTATCAAAATCGTCGTCCGGATTATATTTCGGCGTTCTTTGATGTCATCAACTGGAACGCCGTCGCCGATCGCTTCGCGTCGGCCAAGTAAGCGGCTGCGATCGCGCTTTGCACACCAAGCGAGGCTGGCGGCATGGCTGCCGGCCTCGCTTTTTTGCGCACCCTGCCGACAGGGCATCCTGGCGTGCCGAGCAAAATTCTAAATGGGAAAACGAAAGAGATCGGCTCCGGCTAGCAGTGCCTTCATGTCAATTAGCGGGGATTCCGGGTGACACCGGCCATGCGGCGCAATTCGGTGCCACCACAGGGGGCGAGTTGCGATTTCCTCGAACGCAAGCATTCGGCATAATAGCCCGAAAGATTGCAGACCCAAACTACATCGACACGTTCTAAATCGACACGTTGTTCACGCCATGGCACGTTGGCCTCGACGAACTTGGACCACGATCTTCACCTACGGATTGATATTTCTAGGATTTCCGCTGCTGTGTTGGCTGGCGTATGCATTCGTCGAGGGCTGGTTGTTTTGAAAGCGTTGGCGGCCGTCAGTACTCATCGAAACCATGTAGGCATCGAATGAGGGCCGTTGCAACCAAGAATACCGAGGTAAAGAAACGCGTATGCTCCATTCGGTAATTATGGCGGGCGGATCTGGAACGCGGTTTTGGCCAGCGAGCCGCGCGGACCAGCCCAAGCAACTGTTGGACCTTGTTGGCGGGCGGACCATGATCCAAGCCACGGTGGATCGGCTTGGGGAACTGGTCACGTCGGAACGGGTCTTGGTCATCACCAATCAAAGATTGGTTGGCCCGATATGCGAACAACTGCCCGATTTGCCGCCCGCATCGGTCGTTGGCGAACCATGCAAACGCGATACGGCACCCTGTATCGGCCTGTCGGCAATGCTGGTCCGCCGCGCGGATGAGAACGCCACGATGGCCGTCATGCCGGCCGATCATGTGATTCAGCCGGCGGAAAGGTTTCGCGAAGCGATTTCCTATGCCGCGCAGCTTGTCGAGGATAACCCGTCCAGAATCGTCACCTTTGGAATTCGTCCAACTTACCCCGCCGAGTCGTTCGGCTATATCGAGCGCGGCGATTCCGAGCCGACGCGCGGCGACCAGCCGCCGACGTTCAGGGTCAGCCGCTTTCGCGAAAAGCCATCGACCGAGGTGGCGGAAGAATATTTGGAGACCGGCCGCTTCTATTGGAACTCCGGCATCTTTGTCTGGAAAGCGGCGGCCATCCTCAAAGCGCTGGCCGATTTCGAACCCGAAATGTACGCGCATCTGGCGAAGATCGGCGAGGCCGCCGGCGGAGAAGATTACGCCGAGGTGCTCGACCGAGAATTTTCGGCCATTGTGGGCAAGTCGATCGACTATGCGGTGATGGAGCGATACGACGATGTCGTGATGGTGGAAGCGCCCTTCGAGTGGGACGATGTCGGCAGTTGGCCGGCGCTGGCGCGGCTGCGCGGCAGCGACGAACACGGCAACACCATCATCGGCCGCCACCTGGGTGTCCACACCACGGGAACTCTCGTGAGGTCGGTCGACAAACATCTTGTGGTCACCGTCGGACTCGAGGATTGTATCGTGGTTCATACGCCCGATGCCACTTTGGTGGCCAACAAAAAAGATGAAGAATCGATTCGAAAAGTCGTCGAACTCTTGAAAGAACGTGACTGGACGGAATACTTGTAAAGGTGAATACCGATGTCTAGATGTTTCCTGACGATTGCGACGTGGTTCATTACCCTGTTCCTCTTGTTCGTTCCCTGGGTTGCGACCGTGAATGCCAGTGAAGAATCGCCGACGCCCGCTGCCTCCAAGGGCAACCTCAATTGGAAGTTGCTGACGGGGGGTGGCAAGCAGTGGTGGACCGACGAACTGGTGTTTCACGACTGGCGGATCCAACGAAATGCCCTGACCGGACATTGTCGTTTGCTCAATGGCAAGAACGTGCGGCACGCCTGGGGCGGTTTCGATCAGTGTCGAAAAAAGCTAAACCAGATCCGCCGAGATCAAGAACTGCCGCCCATGTCGGGCAAGGTCGTGATTGCCCTGCACGGACTGATGCGTTCCCGCTCGTCGCTCAATTCACTTAGCCGCTACCTGCGCGAAAACGGTGACTACACCGTGTTGCCCGTTACCTATGCCAGTTCGCGCAACGAGATCGGCGCCCACGCCCAAGCCCTAGCGAAGATCATCGGCCAGCTTGGCGACGATGTTGAAGAGATCAACTTCGTTGCGCACAGTCTCGGGAACTTGGTGATTCGTCATTACTTGGCGGACCAGACCGACGAGGAACGCGGCTTGCGGCCCGATCCTAGAATTCGCCGCATCGTGATGATCGGTCCGCCCAACAACGGCTCGGAAATGGCCGTGAAATTCGGGCGCAATTTTGTGTTCAAAGGGGTCTGCGGGAAAAGCGGCATGCAGCTCGCTTCCGGCTGGGACGAATTGAAACCTCGTCTGGCAACGCCCACCTCGGAGTTTGGCGTCATTGCCGGTGGCAAGGGAGCGGGAAAGGGCAACAATCCGTTGCTCTCTGGCGACGACGACTTGGTGGTGTCGGTCGAAGAGACGCGGCTGGTGGGCGCTCGCGACTTCGCCCTGCTGCCCGTGGCGCACACCTTCATCATGAATAACAAGAAAGTTCAAGAGTACACGTTGCAGTTCTTTCGCAACGGCTATTTCATCTCGGAAAGAGAACGGCAGCCCATCGTCGCCGAGCGAGTACCAGCCGCTTCGACGACCCGATGAGCGACCCGTTTCCGAATGAAGGGCGCTTGGCCGGCATCGACTACGGCACGGTTCGCGTCGGCGTGGCGTTGACCGATCCCGGGCAGCGGATCGCCAGCCCCTATGAAAACTACACCCGCTGCGACCTGGGCCAAGACGCGCAGTGGTTTCGCCAATTCGTGGAAGAAGAACGTGTCGTCGGCATCGTGGTCGGCTTGCCGGTTCACACCGACGGGCTGGAGAGCCAGAAATCGCTGGAGTCGCGCGAGTACGGCAAGTGGCTGGCGGAAGTCACTTCGCTGCCGGTCCGCTTTTACGACGAGCGTTTTACGACGGTCCAAGCGGAACAACTGTTGGGCGACGCCAAGCTGACCAAGAAGAAACGCAAGGCACGTCTCGACATGCTGGCCGCCCAAATCATGCTCGCGGCGTTTCTTGAATCGGCGACGGCGGGTGAGGACGCTCCCGAAGCACTGGACGGTTAGTCGTGGTTCGCTCCGCGAACCGAACGAATCCGTTTTGATTGCGGAGCAATCAACGACTTTCATACCCCATTTGCCCGAGCAACTCGCCACAGATCGACGACGTCAATTCATCATCGGGTAGACCCTGATTTTTCTCGGACGTCGGTGCCGGATTGATCCGCGTTTCGACGTTCAGCCAGCCGAGATCTTCGGCAGGCAGACCCAATGTTTCGAGAGTTAGTCGCATGGCTTGCTCGCGGACTTCGGCGTCCGTGGAAAACATGTCTTCATAGCGAATCAACGCGTATCGTTCGCACAGCGGCCTTATCCGCAAGATCTGCTCGTTGCAATAACGCCAGCGCCACAGAGTCTTTTCGACTAGGCTAAGGCTTCGCCAACCGGCCGGCCGGGGCACGGGATAGGGAATCGCGAACGGAACGTGATCAATCAAGTGTCGCCGAAAACCGGCGGCCTTAAACCGCACCATCGAGGCTGTCCAAGTGCGTGGATCGCGCACTTGGTGGACCACGCGTAGGGGAATGCCGAGCTCGCCCAACAGGTCGATGTTCGCGCAGAGCATTGAATTAACTTCCACATGGCCTTGGCCATTGGCCAGGCGATCCCAGCGCCGTCGCCGGTTCGCTAGAAACTGTCGCCGTACTAGCCGCTCGCCAACGCCCCAGTAATTTCGCATGTTGCCCAGCAGCAGTTCGCGGCGGGCCGGATAGGGTTCGTGCTCGAACTCGACGTCCGCGAACTGCTCGGACAAGGCATGCACCAGCCACAAGGTCCCCGTTCTTCCTCCGGAAAGCACAAAGCCGCGACACGAAAATGGGGTGCTCATCGGCAACAATTATTCTGGGAGCGGGTTATAACGTTCGAGCGGTAGCTCGTAATTGGCTCAAGGCCCTGCCTCGTTAGAAGTCTTCAGCGCGAATGCGACGGTGGATCGGATCGCGAGGGATGTTGGACATATCAAACGAGATAAAGTTCAACAGAAACAGAACTCCCAAGATCACCGGCAGCGCGGCCAGCATGACCGTCCCCGAGGAAGCGGCTTCTTGCGTCGCGAAGCTGTGCATCCATTGAGCCACGCCGAAGCAGGTTCCAAACAACAACAGGATGACGCCCAGTACCAAGTGCAGCGACGCCATGTTGAAGTTGCGCAGAAAGTAATTGTAAAACAACCGCTTTCCAAAGTTGCGAACGTGTCCCCAGGCGAAGCCACCCATCACGTTCAACGGCCGCAGGTTGCTTTTCTCGTCGCCATAACGAGCATCCATCGGCACGTCCACAATCACGGCTCGCACGATATTCAAGCGAAACAAGATGTCTGATTCGAAGAAGTACCGCTCGCTCAGCTTGCTCAACGGCAAGGCTCGCACGACGTTGGCATGAATCGCGGTAAATCCGTTGGTCGGATCGAACAAATTCCAATAACCGGTCGATAGTTTGGTGAGGAACGACAAGCCCGCATTGCCCACGATCCTGAGGGCCGGCATGGAACGCAGTCCTTCGATGCGAAAGAATCGATTGCCTTTCACGTAATCGGCCTCGCCCGCCGCGATCGGTTCGATCAGCAGCCGAATCTTGCCGGCATCCATCTGGCCGTCGCCATCCAGCTTCACGACGACTTCCGCGCCATCCTCAATGGCGCGTCGATAGCCGGTCACCACCGCGCCGCCGACGCCCTTATTCTCCTGGTGCCGCAGCAGCACGATCCGTTCGTCCTTGGCGGCCGCTTGCTCGATGATCTCGCCGCTGCTCTCCGGACAGGCATCCTCGACGCAGTAGATTCGGGAAACCTCGGGGCCGATGCCATCCAACACGGCTCGTATGTGATCGCGGACCCCATAACAGGGAACGATCACGGCGACGACCGGTTCCGTCGCATGCGTCGGCTCAGCGATTTGTTCGGCCAAAACCGATTCCATGACGAGCGTGCTTTGGAGAAAAGAAAGCCGGAAACCAACATGCCAGCTTCACCTTCCATCATAATCCCGCGTTGCGAGAATCGCCATGGCTTGTGGCAATTGATATAATCGTCACACGGGGTTTTTTACTCTGTTCCACGAGGTGCCGGTATGTGGTTCCGAATTCTAATGGTGGGTCTTGTTGTGGCGGCGCTGTTGGTTTGTAGCGACGCGGGGGCCGAGTCTCCGCTCGCCAAGCCACCCACGGTCGGCAAAAAACCGAAGCTTCGATTCAAACAGGACGGCAAGGATCTGGTGGTGACGACGACGATCGAAATCACCGCCGCGCCC
>JAJDEH010000256.1 GCA_029259935.1 Planctomycetota bacterium | reverse complement strand
CCACGGCACCGCCAAGCCAGCTCGCATCGCAACAGCGACATGCCATCATGCGGAAAAGCCGATCAAAAAAAAAGGCTCATCCTGCTAAAAGAACTAGAAAGCCGAATCTTCGAAGCCAGTAGTTAAGCGGGCCATTGATTTGATTCTGTGGGAGAGCGAGTTTTCAGCCGACGACGAATTCTATTTTGGCGATCAAGAAGAAATGGGATTAGGCGTGCGGGTGGCGACGCCGATTTCCGTTCGTGATGGCAGGGGTGCCATCACAAATAGCGACGGGCTCAAGAACGAACGGCAAGTTTGGGGCAAGCAGGCGGAATGGTGTGACTATGCTGGCACCGTCGATGGAAAGCCGGTAGGAATCACGATTATGCCCGATCCCCACCACTTTCGCCGTAGTTGGTTTCATGCCCGCGATTATGGCTTTGTCGCCTGTAACCCTTTTGGTCGCAACGCATTTACTGGCAATGAGAAGAGTAGGGTCGTGATTCGTCCCCGTGAGTCAATGAAACTGCGATTCGGCGTACTGCTGCACGGGGCAGAAACAGATAAAGCGCCGAGCAGTCTCGATGCGGCCTATCGTGACTTTCTGTCCGTTCTGGGTGCTGGCGCACCCGGCAAGTAACGATGCAATCCCATACATAGTCGCCCCTCAAGTTAAGATGGGTGGTTTGCATCAAATTTTCCGATATTAACGATCGTTCTGGATGTAACGGTCGTAACGGCCCGATGAAGTTGGTAATGCGCCGTTGCATCGGTGCGCTATCGTGATTAGGAGGGGGAACCATGAAGGTTCGCAGGCTGTTGGACGGGCGGCTCGTCTTTTTTCTGGCGTGGATGATGTCGGCAACCGCCGCTTGGTCGCAAAGCAACGTCATGACTTTGCTGCCGGATTTCGAACCGGAAGGCGCAAAGGCGACGTTTGTGGATTCGCCGTCTGGTCCGCTGGCCGCGCCACGTTCCAGCGCAACCGTGCTTCGCCAATCGCCGCCTTTGAGGCAGGCCAACTTGCGTCCCGATGCGTCGCCTGTCCGTCCATCCAATCGCGTTTTGACGTCGTTGCTGCCGGATTCCGTTCCCGCCAGCGCAACAAGCGATACGTCGGCCCCTCGACTTCTTCCCAAGCGTCTCTCGAATGGTCAACCAGCGCGAGCACTTCTGCGTTTGCTGCCGGAATCCAAGCATGGTACTCCCGCCACCGCAACCGACAGACCAAGGCCTAAAACCGCATTATCAACCGGGCAAGCCAATTCGGGATCAGCGCAGCGACGAGTCTTTTCGCTGTTGTCGAACGAGGACCATCCGGTCGCGCTGGCAACCCATATCGAATCAAAGCCGCTCCGTGATCCGTCGAACCTTGGCACACCCAAGCTACTGCGAACCGACGCCGAAAAAGCGGAAGAACAACTGACATTGGACAACGACGCTGAGTCATCGACCGTCGTGAATCCATCCGTCAAGTTCGCGCTGAGGCCGCTGGAGTCCTGGAAAACTGACCCGGACAGCAACGCCTACAAACGCTTTGTTGCTAGGGCCAGACGGCTAGGCCAAATTGCTGGCGAGGAAGCCGAAGAGGAGTGGGAGCCGCTGGATCTGGATTTGGCCAAAGATCTGAACGCGGGGCAAGAACGGTTGGGACGCGGATACGAGGAAGACTGGGATCGGAATTCCCACGGAGGTGGCCGCGACGGCCACACTTCCGAACCAAGCAATTGGCTGGTCGATGTCGAATTGCTGTGGCTGGACTACAATCGCGAGGACGGCGTTCGAGTCGGCGCGGGCGGCGGAGAGGTCGTCGACTGGAACATGGAGTTTTCACCGCGTGTTTCGATCGCGTACCAAATGGGCGATAGCGGGTTTCGCGCTCGCGGCTGGCTGTACGATCACGATACGCAACCGATAGACAACGATCCGCTCAGCCAGTTCAACGTGGAAGCCTACAACATTGATGCCGAATGGTTCACGATATTTCAGAACTGCTCGCCTTGGCTGGCCGAGCTCAGCCTGGGCGTGCGTTACAACTCTTTCAGCGAAGAGATTCTCGACAGTGACGCCGGAGCGCCGCCCGACATGCGGCTGCACAGCTTCCACGGCTTTGGCCCCGAAACCGGGCTGGAGATTCGCCGTTGGGTGATGATCGGGACATCATTGTATGCCCGTACTCGCGGCGCGATTCTGTTCGACAGCGCGCTGCGAGTGAACGCGGCCAACGGAGCCGCGCCGATTATCGATCGGCAAAGCCGCAGTGCTCGCGCCATGATCGAAGCTTCGGTCGGCGTCGAACAGTGCTTTTCCATTAACCGAACCGTCGTCAAAACCGGCATCGGATTCGAGTACCAGCGTTGGTCGAACTACACCAGCCGCTTTCTTCAAGACGGGAATGAAGATATTTGGAACGACCGCAGCTACGTCGAGTTCGTCGGCCTAACAGCCCGGCTCGGAGTTGAGTTCTAAACTAAACAAGCGCAGCGCGTGGTTCTCCCCCTTACCAAGGGGGAGTTAGAGGGGGTTTCTTCGGCGCGCCGTCCTACTGCCTCCGCTACCTCGCAAGTTTCGAAAACCCCTTCACCTCGGCTCGGCCAATCACCCCGCTATTCTTCGACTTGTCGTTGCAGGGGTCTTCAACGTCGGCGGTGCGGAAATAGCCGTGGTAGAACATCCACACTCTTCCGTTTTCTTCCCGCAACGTCGGAGCAAACAACCCCGTCACGTGACACTTGGAACTCTCCAGCCCCGAGTCATGCCACTTGACGCCGTTGTTCTCAAAGATAAGGGGATGCCAGTCGGTGAAGTCGCCAGCGCGGCTACCATCCGGCGTACTGGATCGCGTAATCCATAGCCCCTGTTTGTAAAGATCATCGTGATTGTAAAGAAATCCGGCGAAGTAGTACTGACCATCCTTGACTAGCACATCCAAAGAAAAGGGCCCGGTTTTCACGAATTGATTGGGGAACGGCACCTTGTGCGTCAGTCGTTTCTTGTTGCCCCAGGTGATCCCGTCCTTACTGGTCACGTGGACAATGGAGATCCCACCGTCCTTGGGTTTGCTGACTGCCTGATACCACATGTGCCACATCCCGTCGATGCCGTGCCGGCCAGGACCGTTTTCGTAATAGACTGACTGGTCGCCGATGAAACTCGTGCCATTCATTCGTTCCCAGGGTTCGGTGCCGGTGGCTACGGGCTTGCCATGTTTGATCCACTGACGCTTCTTCTCATCCCATTGAACGAATCCAATCTGATAGTTTTTCCGACCCTTCGTCTGCGTTGGCCAGCCCGCATAGTACAATCGGCCCACGAACTTCTTGGCCGCCGGGTCATAGCCGAAAACATATTTCGTGGTCTCAATTGTGCGGTCATCCCAAGAGCCTTTCGGCCCCGGTGAAATGGCCGGATAGGGATGCACGGTCCAATTGTCCGGGCTGGCGCTCAGTGGCTCGCCCGCCGGCAGGCTGGCGGACAAAACATGAATTGGCAATCCCTTCTTGAAATCGAGCTGTATCGAGTTGAAGAACATCCACCACTTGTTGCCAAACTTGACAAGTTCGGGATCCGACGCCACCGTCCAGCCTTTCGGCAATTGCTTGCTTCCAATGATCAGCGTCTCGTTAACCGCCAACTCTTTGTCAAAGACTTCCGAGAAAGCCGTTGAAGTTTGCAGCGTCAATCCCGCCAAAACAGCCAGACATGGGAAGTAGTATCTCGTCACTTGAAGTCCTCTCTGTGGAATGTCCATGCACCATCAGTGCTGGTTGTGTTTGCTTCGACTCGGCGGGAGTGGTGGAGCGCGGGAAATCTCCGGGTGGGAACGTCTCCATTTGGCCTTATTCGATAGGACCGCCGGATAATTGAAAAAATTTTGGTCGATTCGCCAACTTGTGGTGCAGGCTTCCTTGTGGTGCAGGCGTCCCGCCTGCCGCAGCCGAGACGGCCGCACCACAACGGGGCCGCACACGAACTAGCGGCTGTCGTGCACGTCCGCTTCGATCCAGCTACAATGATTCAGTACCTCGATCACCGATACGAGAATCGATATGACAAGCATTCTGGACATCAGCCACGCCGTCGCCGACCTGGTGACAACGGCAATTCCGGACGACGAACGGTTGTGGGTTCCGCAAGCCGAAAATGTGTGGTTTCGCCCGCTGTTGCTCAACGCCACGGCCGGTGAGTGGGTCAACTTGCTGCGCGTTCGCCGGTCGGGGGTACTGAGCCGTCATCGGCATCCCGCGCCGGTCCACGGCTTTGTGATCAAAGGCTCGTGGAGGTATTTGGAACACGACTGGGTCGCCCAAGAAGGCATGTACGTCTTCGAGCCGCCAGGTGAAGTCCACACGCTGGTCGTTGACGACGACGTGGAAGAGATGATCACGCTGTTCAACGTTCGCGGGGCATTAATCTATTATGATGAAGGTGATACGCCCGTCGCCCATGACGATGTGCATACGAAAATTGAACTCTGCCGCCAACACTTTCGCGAGATCGGTTTAGGTGCCGATTTCGTCGATCATTTCGTTCGATAAACCCCCCCACCATGCTACGATCAGCATCCCGCTGATCCTACTGTCCCCCTTTTGCTCTTAAAGCAGGATTCGATATGAAGGTTCGACTGCCCGCCATGACTCTCCTTTTCCTTTTTGCCCTGTCGTCATTCGCGGGCGAGAATTGGCCTCAGTTTCGCGGTCCCACCGGCGACGGGCACAGCGATTCAACCGGTCTGCCGACCAAGTGGAGCGAAACGGAAAACGTGGCTTGGAAAACGGCGATTCACGGTCGTGGTTGGTCATCTCCGGTGGTGTGGGGCGATCAAATCTGGATGGGAACGGCGACCGAGGATGGCAAGGATATGTTTGCCATCTGCGTGGACAAACAGTCCGGAAAAATCCTGCACGACATCAAGCTGTTTCACAACGACGAACCTCGATTCTGTCACGCTTTGAACAGCTATGCCTCCCCCACGCCAATCATCGAAGCGGGCCGAGTCTACATCCACTTCGGCAGCTACGGCACGGCCTGTCTAGATACGAAAAGCGCGAAGGTGCTGTGGTCTCGAACCGATTTACCTTGCAATCACTGGCGCGGTCCCGGTTCGTCGCCCATCTTCTTTGAAAACTTGCTGATCATGCACTACGACGGATTCGACTATCAGTATGTCGCCGCGCTGGACAAGGCGACCGGGAAGACCGTTTGGAAGCAAGACCGCGACATCGACTACGGCACGGATAACGGCGACCTCATGAAGGCGTATTGCACGCCGATTCTGGTGAACATCGACGGTCGCGACCAACTGATCAGCCCGGCCGCCAAGGCAACCATTTCCTACGACCCTCGATCCGGCAAGCAACTGTGGAAAGTTCGCTACAACGAACATTCGGCCACGGCCCGGCCCTTGTTCGGACACGGAATGATCTTCATCAATACTGGGTTTGGTAAGGCCCAACTGTACGCGGTCCGCCCCAACGGAAAGGGGGACGTGACCGATACCCATGTGGAATGGGTCGTGAAGAAAAGCGTCCCTTCGATGCCCTCGCAACTGCTGATCGACGACGCGATTTACATGATTCACGACGGCGTGGCGACTTGCTTGGAAGCGAAAACCGGCGAGCAAATTTGGCAGCAGCGGGCGGCGGGAAAGTACTCGGCCTCGCCCATCTTCGCCGACGGCAAAATCTATCTCTTCAGCCGCGAAGGCAAGACGACCGTGATTCGTCCTGGGCCTAAGTACGATGAACTGACAGTCAACAAGTTAGAATCGGGTTTCATGGCCTCGCCGGCCGTCAGCGGAAAATCGCTCATCTTGCGCACGGAAACCCATTTGTATCGTATCGATCCATGACGGCTCAGCCGGGCAATTCGCCTCGCGAGGCGCGGAGGTTTCCGATCTAGAGTGAGCAGCCTAGTTCCAAAAAGCCGTCAGCGAAGTTCCTGTCGCTGCTAGACCAACCGAGCAACCAGAAGCCGCAACAGCATGAAGGTTGGACCTTTCGCCATCTTTCGGCTTGCCCGCCTGACATATTTTCCAGGCAACGAACGACTCGCCCGGCTCACGCCAAAGCGCTTCGTGGTCATGGCGCTTTTCTTGCCCCTGCTATTTTCGCTGGTCTTGTTTCACTGGGTGTGCCTGCTGCTTGACGATCTATTTTTTCCGGCCTATCGGCGAAGGAAGATCATCGCGCCGCTGTTCATTACCGGTGTCCCGCGCAGCGGCACGACCTTTCTACAACAACTGATCACGAAGGACAGCGAGCAATTTACGACGTTTCCACTTTGGGAAATCGTGTTTGCCCCAGCAATCTGCCAGAAGATGGCACTCCTTTCGCTGGGCCACCTGGATCGCTTTTTCGGTGGTCCCGGCAAGGCGTTGCTGGACGTGGCCGAGCAAGGCGTCTTTGGGCCATTCAGCGACATTCATCGCCTGTCACTCTTCGAGCCGGACGAAGATTACATTACGCTGCTGCCGATGTTCGCGGCATTGCTGCTGTTCGTGCCTTTTCCTTTTCGAGACGCGACGGGGTACCTGGGGCACTTTGATGAAGAAACGCCCGACGCCGATCGCCGTGCTTTGATGCGATATTACCAAGGCATCATCCGACGTCATCTTTATGTTCGCGGGAGCGATAAACGGTTCTTGTCGAAGAATCCGATGCTCAGCCCAATGGTAGGAACGCTGATAGAGGCTTTCCCGGATTGCCAGATCATTAGCACGGTTCGTAGTCCCTTCAACACCGTCCCGTCGTTTATGAACCTCATGGCCGAAACCGCTGCATTGTTTGACACCGGCCGCGGAGATGAAGAATTCCGCGACGCGTGGTTGGCGGTGATCAAGTTCATGTACCGCAATCTCTCGGAATGCCTGCCCAAGCTGCCCATGGATCAGTACGTGTTCGTGGACTACCGCGACCTGACGTCGAATCCTCGCCAGGTCATGGAGGGATTGTACAAGCGGCTCGAATTGAAGATTTCATCAACTTATTCAACTCGGCTGCAAGCCGAACACAATCAGTCTCGTCATTTCAAGAGCAAGCACCAGTACACGCTGGACCAGTTTTTTCTCACGCCCGAGCAAGTTCTGAGCGAAATGCAGTTTGTATTCGACGAATTCGGATTCGACGAGCGATGTCCCGATTGGTTGCTCGGACAGGCGAATCGACCCCCGGCAGAGTCCCCGGAAAGGGATCAGCTCACCCAACCCGCATAGCCTGTTTCGCTGCTGGCACGCTACTGACTGCACTCGGGAACTTATTATCGTACGTGTGATCCCCTCGTAGGCTCTAGGGCGTTAGAATGTTGCTCGCCGATATCCGGCCTGCTCCTTTGCACTCGCGCTAGAAAGACACTTCATGGATCGACCACCGGCACGCGGAGACGTCCGAGCTATTTTTATCAGTGATGTTCATCTAGGATTCGCACAAGCAAATGTCGAGGCATTTCACGGTTTCCTGCAGCAGTACGAGCCCGAACATATCTATTTGGTGGGTGACTTCATAGATGGTTGGCGTCTGAAAAAGAACCGCCACTGGCCAAGCATTTACGGCCAGGTAATTCGTCGCTTATTCCAACTGGAATCCCGGGGCACGCGGCTCTACTACACACCTGGAAATCACGACGACTTTTTGCGATCGTTCTTGCACGACTTTAAAATTGTCACCGTACAGGACAACTTCATCCACCAAGCAGCGGACGGGCGTCAGTACCTGGTGATCCACGGCGACCAATTCGATGCGATCGAAAGACGTATCCCCTGGCTATCGAAAGCGGGCGTTGTCATCCATGACTGGTGCGCGCGAGTCGGCCAACTGTTGAAGAGAGTTCGTCCCCGTGTTCGATCCAAATCGAATCATTCCATCGTACGGGCGGGAACAAAGAAACTGCTGCGCGTGATCAATGACTTTGAATCACGGATCGCGAACTACGCGAAAGAACTAGGCTGCGACGGTGTCATTTGCGGGCATATTCATACTCCGTCGATTTTGCAGTTGGATGGCGTTACTTACTGCAACGCGGGCGATTGGATCGAGAACTGCTGTGCCTTGGTGGAATATGCCTGTGGCACGATGCAACTGGTCGGTGCGGACGGACAGATGCTGACACCCGCGGACGGCCAGCCGACCACGTCCGGCGACGAAGCAGACCAGCATTCACCCGCCATCGCCTAATTCGACGCCAGCAGCGCCCGCGAAAGAAACCCAGGGCTTGTTGCGCTCGTAAATCTCGCCCGGCACGATCATTGATATGGAGGAAGTTCTCTGAGAGAATCGAAGCTGACACTTGATGCCACGATTCCCAGAGGATGTCGATGAAAAGCCGCCCAATGACCCGTTCTCTCTTGCTCTCTGTCGCCACGGTCTTTCTTGCTCTCTCAAGTCCTGCCGTAGGGTTGCTGGCCGACGAGATAATGGACGCATCGTTTGGCGTGAAAAAAGTGGCCGGGGACTGTAAGTTTACTGAAGGGCCGGCGGTCGATGCTGAGGGAAACCTGTTCTTTTCCGATGGCAGAAATAACCGCATCATGAAGCGTTCACCCGAGGGCGAAGTGACCGTCTTTCGTAAGCCCAGCGGCCGAGCCAATGGCTTGCTGCTGGATTACGAAGGGCGGCTGTTGATGTGCCAGTCGTCGGGTGAAGGCGGCGGACGGCGAGTAACGCGTTTGGAAAAAGACGGCGGCGAAACCGTGCTGGCCGAGAACTATGACGGTAACAAGTTTATCGCCCCGAACGATCTCTGTATTGACCGCAAGGGTCGGGTCTATTTCACCGATCCGTACTACGGTCCGCCCGCCGAGAAGTCGCAACCGTCAAGCGGCGTCTACCGGATTGATGCGCCGGGAAAAGTGGTGCGAGTCATCGACAACCTACAACGTCCCAACGGGATCGTGATGACACCCGATAATCGTTTCGTTTACGTTTCGGACCGGGGCACGCAGAAACTGCATCGTTACCGAGTGCGGACGGACGGCGAATTGGAACCGGACGGTATCCTGTACAATTTCTCGCCCGATCGCGGCATCGACGGCATGTGCTTGGACGTGAAAGGAAACGTGTATGGCGCGGCGGGTGAAGGCAAAACGACG
>JAJDEH010000255.1 GCA_029259935.1 Planctomycetota bacterium | reverse complement strand
GCCCGCGCGCCGATCCAACTCGGCAATCAGCTTCTTGATTTGACATCCGGCTTGCACCGTGGCCCACACGCCATCTTCGCGTTCTTCGATTCGAACCTCATCAAGGTGCCTCAGATCGAGCAGCACGTCCTCCCCACGCGGCGCGTCACTCCATGAATGGAGACGGCCAATCACTCGAATTCGGCGACCTCGGCAGTTACCGAGAATTTCCAACACTTCTTCGTTATTCCTCGGCGCAAAATAACGCTCCGGCCGGAATGTCAGATTCGCTCCAAAATTCTTGATTTCCATGTTCGTTCGCCGGGACCCAATTCAAGCCAGGGTCGCTCCGAACGGGGCAGTTCATCGACGCGATCTGACGCTGGAATTCTACGTGAATTCACCAGCCGCGGATAGCGCGCTGACTTCGCCGCGCGGCGAGAATCGCTCCTGGAACGAGCGGCAAAATACGTCACCACCGATCTCGCGCAATAAAAAATTATTTGCCCCGCGCAGGATCGCCTTGCGGACTCGGTAATACGAGTGACACGGCAAACAATCCCATCCTCGAACGGCAACCGGATCGCTTCCGCGCGCCGATGGAAGGCCCAAAGCAATGAGATTCTGGAACAGAAGGCAACCTAGCAGTCGGCATCAGCCCGAAACTCGTCACACCAAAAAACTCGGTATCGAATGCCTAGAATCTCGCCGGATGATGGCCGGAGACGCGGATTTCGTTGACGTCGCGGAGCCCATGATGGCGGTCGATCAGGTGCAAGCCGAGTTGGTCGAATCGGACTTGGTGGGTCGATTCGATTGCGATGCGGCAATTCATGGCAGCTCGAATGGGGATCCTCATGTCGACCCTGTCGTGGGAGCCATGGCAAGGCAAGCGCTGAAGGACGCACACGTGGACCCGGTCGAAGCAGCCCTGAAACAGCAAGCATTGAAAGACGCCGACGTCGTTCCATTCGAGGAAGCACAGAAAACACAGTCGTTGAAAGACTCCCATCTGGACGTGGCGGAGGAGACCTTCAATCGTCAGGCAGCAAAGGACGCCCACGTCGAAGAAGCTCAGAGAATTCAATCGTACAAGCATGCGCATGTGGACCCAGTCGACGTAGCCATCAAACAGCAAGCCTTGAAGGATGCGCACGTCGATCCGTTGGAACACACCTCCAACAACGTGCCGCGGACCGATGACGGAACCGACAGCCAATCCAACGGCGAGAATGAGCAGCAGGATGGCGTGAGCGCGAACGACACGGGTGGTCGCAAGCTGGTCGGCGTGGGCGGCGTTGTGATGCGCAAGCACGTCACGTCCGGCCTGCCCAACTCAAGCGTCTTGCGGAGGGTATTGTCGGACGCCAAACAGTCTTATGACAACTATTATCGCGATCACTTTTTGGAGGTTCGTGAAAATGTGAAGCCGAGTGCCTTGTCGGCGGCGCTCTTTATGGATTGGTATGATTCCCACCCAGAGTATCACTACGCCCTGCCACCCAGCCGACAAATAATATGGTTGTTGATCGGAGCCGTCATTGTGAACGACAGTTCGTCAGCAGTCAAAGCGATCTTCGATCCGGCCTCGCCGCTCAACACGGCCAGCCAGCCAAGCCACGGCGGAAAGTAACCAGGAGAGGCAAGAGATTCGGCTTGTGAGTTCGTGCGAATTGACATCAGCACTCGTTCACAAGTTTCGGCGATCAAGTTCTCAGGCGGCCCGGATCAGTTCGGATTGAAACTGATTGCTTTCCAGCTTTGGAGCCAAAAAGCTGCGTCCACACAACATCGCGGCCGCTCGAAAGCGCAACCGCTTGCTCCACGCGATCGGCTGTGGAGCCAGGTTTTGAATGCGGCCTTGAAATGCTTGATGCTGCTGGGCGGTGACTTTGGGATAGTCCGGTCCGGCCGCGATTGCCCACACGTGAATCGGACGCTTGGCCGAACCGTGATACCCGATGATCTTCGTGGGAAACGATGCCAACAGCGACTGCATCGCAACGGGCGTAAATCGCCAAAAGTCGGAAGGATGGTTGTGAACACGAAAGTGAAATGGACAGCTAACGATGAACAGGCCGTCGGGACGCAACACGCGAGCGACCTCTTCGAAGCCCAACCAAAATCGTTCTACATGCTCGAAGACGTTGAACGCCAAAACCGTTCCCACCGAGTTGTCTTCTCGCGGCAAAGCCTCCACGTTCTCCACGGAGTCGACTCCCGGACCGGGCCGAAAATCGATGCCCACATAGTCCTTGCCAGGCAGCCGCTGGCGCAGATTCGCGATCTCCGCCTGGCCTTCGACCAAATACGAACCTACCTCTAAAATCGGTTCGGGCAGGTCAAAAGTCTCCAAGGCCGCGCTCGCGACTCCAGCGATAAACGGGTTCATCCGTGCGTCTCCCTAAATTACTCGCAACCAGAAGCGGCGAGAATAACGCCGAGAGGTCGCGCGCGTCAACGTCGCCTGTCATTAGTCAACGTAGTCCGACGGTTCGGAATACTGTTTCAGTGGGCTGCTAGCCTTCTTGAAATAAGCGAGAAATCCGGCGGGCCTTTCCAGGAATTGCGGGACTCGAGCGAGAAATCTCATTTCAGCAGGTTGCGCTTTGGCGGTGAACGCGTCTAATAGGTAGAAGAACGCGAAAGGAGGCCGGTTGAGCGATCAAAGAAGCGAATTGCTCGGATTGCTGAAACGGAGCGGCGCGAAATTGCATGCTCTGCTCTTGCGTCTAACTCTGCGCGAAGATGTCGCCGAAGACTTGATGCAAGAACTGTTTCTTCGGCTCGCGGACTCGGATTCGTTTTTCGACGCGCGAAACCGCGAGGCGTTTGCCTACACGGTTTGGGCTACATTCAGCAGGTGAAAAGGGATGGCAAAGAGGTCCACTGGCGGCGTGGCCGATTGAAGCTGAACGCTGGGCCCGGCCACAACGACCTGGGAACTAGGGCGGCAACTAACAGTGCAATCGGCTTCAGGTGGCTTACCCTTCGGACTCCCGTTGTTTGTATTTAACGTGAACAAGGAAGGCAATCACCAGCACAAAAAGAGCAATGCAGAGGTTGTAGAGTTCGGCGTTTGGTCTGGCTGAAAACACAGCCCCCACCAAGAATCGCATCGCGAAGTACCCGCCGATCAGAAACAGCGGTACGGAGACGGCCCAATCGTAACGTCGCCGCCGCCTATTCAATTTATCCATGACATTCGGTGTACCCACTTCTTCATCGCCGATCTTACCGACGTCCACCGAAGAATCATCGCGAGACGTACTGGTTAAGAACTCATCAAGCGACGGGTCGTCAGAAGGTCGTTCAGTCATGGCAATACGAATCTCTAGTATTTGCCGGCCACAGCGAAGACGAAGATTGAAACACGTTACTTGGTGGAAGGGGTGGCATCTCGCAGTAACTTTCGGCTAACCGACCTTCGCCGAAGCGACCCAAGGCACCATCCGCGCAGTGTCGATCAGGTGTCGAGATCGTTCTTGGCTGGCGGAGCGTCGGTTTGGTCTTCTCGGTCCAACCGGCGCGTGTCCTTGGAAACGACCGTTTCAATGCCCGACTGGCGCAGCTTGTCGGCGATGGCCGAACCGGTGATCGACGATCCGGAGGTCACGCCTGATTGTTGTTCCAAGAGTCGTTTCAAACGGCGGCGCTCGGCGCGTCTGGAACGTTTTTCCAGGACCTTATCGAAATCGAATTCGATCTCCTTGCGCTTGGCGAACGGCTTGAGATATTCGACCACTTCGGCACAGTTCGAAAAACGGTCTTCGGGTCTCTTCGCCATCATCTTACGCAAGATCTTGGCCAGGCGATCGGGAACGTCGGGGCGCAGTTCTTGAACAGGCTTGGGATGCTTTGTGC
Organism: Planctomycetota bacterium; assembly: GCA_029259935.1. Next base: position 4,826 of record JAJDEH010000255.1, on the reverse strand, counting down.
GATGTGCCTCAAGCTTCTCCGCCACCGACTTGGTGGGGAACGGCACTTTGCATGTCAGCGCGGAATAGAACGTGCAGCCCAAACTGTAAATGTCGGCGCGCTGATCAATGCGATAACTGTCGACCGACTGCTCTGGAGCAATGAAGTCCGCAGTGCCCACGCAGTTTTGGCCGTGGATCATGGCCATCGAAAACTCTTCGCCATTTTCGTCCAGCATGGCCAAGCCGAAGTCAAGAATCTTCACCGAGCCGTTACTGCGAATGAGCAGATTTTCAGGCTTGATGTCGCGATGGATCAGCCCTTGGTTGTGAGAATGGTCGAGCCCTTCCGCGACCTGGCAAATGATGTCGGCCGCCCGCTGATAGGAAATGGGCCGGCGAATCTCAAGCAGCTCCACCAAGCTCACGCCTTGGACAAGTTCCATGACAACATAGTGAATGGAACCGTAGATGTTGTCGACCTTCTTGATGCCGATTGTGCGGACGATGTTGGGGTGGTTGATTCGCAACCCGGCCTGCGCTTCAAGTTGAAATCGCGCGACCGCCCCTCGGTCGTTTTGCAAGTTCTCGGAAAGGACTTTCAGCGCCACCTTCCAGCTTGAGTCGGGCTCTTGCGCGGCATAGACGTAACCCATGCCGCCCGAACCGAGCATGTAGAGAACCTTGTAGTTATCGATCACCAAATCGCGATACTCGCCCTGCAGCATGCGATCGGCTTGGAACCGCGTAAGAAAGTTCTTGTTGACGAGCGTGTCGGCGACTTCGCCCGCATACGACTTCGCTGACAAGCCGTATTGGCTAATGGCGAGGCTCAACTCGTCTGCGTCGATGATTTCACTCTTCCTCAAGACGGTGAGAAAGTCATCGGTTGCTTGAACTACTGGCATGTCAAAATTCAAATCACGACGAACGATGGCGCAACTATCTGCTGTACCTAGTATAAACGCCTTCGTCGCAACTCGTGGCCCGTTCAGAAATAGAACAAAGTGAGACGAACTGCCCTTATTCTCCCTATTTAGGGGGCCATGTCCAGCTTGTTTCAAATAACTTTTGCTAAAATTTACCGAGATTAAACTAGGTCGAAATTGCCGGTAAATGGACTTATGCACGATATGCGCCGGCCTGTTCAACCTCAATCCGACTGCCGTGGCCGCGTCGTATTCCGTGTGCCGCGAATTGCGGTTCCGCACGTGGAAGTCGCCGCCTCGGTTGGCTATCATGAACGATCGCTCGCTGATTCCCCACCACCAAACACCTGCCCCAAGTATCCCAATGCAAACCGCTCGAATTCTCTTAGTAGTGTTTTCCATTAGTTGTTGCTCACTTCCGGTCGACGCGGCCGACTGGACCCAGTTCCGCGGCAGCGGCGGCCTTGGCGTCTCGCAAGAGAAGGGCCTGCCAGTGGAATGGAGTGACACCGAAAACCTCACCTGGAAGACCGAACTGCCAGGCGCGGGCGCATCCAGCCCGATCACCTTGAACAACCATGTCTATTTGACCTGTTACAGCGGGCATGGAATTGGCACTTCGGAGGGCACGCTGGAGGATCTGCGCTTGCACGTCGTTTGCGTGAACCAGAAGAGCGGCGATATCGTCTGGGATCAGGAGTTCGATCCCGAGCAGCCGGAGTCGGATCGCGTTCGAGATCACGGCTATGCCGGTCCCACGCCCACCACGGACGGCGAGTACCTGTATGTATTTTTTGGCAAGACCGGAGTCATGAAACTGAACCTCAAGGGAGAGAAGATTTGGCAGACCAGCGTGGGATCGAGAACTCACGGATGGGGCTGCGGCACTTCGCCCGTGCTCTATAAAAACCTGGTGATCGTCAACGCCAGTGTCGAAAGCCGTTCGCTGGTCGCCATCGACAAAGAATCGGGCGAAGAGGTGTGGCGCGCCGAGGGAATGAAGTCGTCGTGGAACACGCCGCACCTTGTCGAGTTGCCCGACGGCAAGCACGAACTTGTGGTCAGCGTGCAGGGGAGCATCTTGGGATTCGACCCGGCCACGGGCGAATCGTTGTGGAATTGCGACGGCATTCAAGATTACGTCTGCCCGAGCGTGATTTCCGATGCCGGAGTGGTCTATGCAATTGGTGGACGACAATCGCGCGCGATCGCCGTCCGCGCCGGAGGCCGTGGCGACGTGACCGACACGCACCGTCTGTGGGAGGCGAAAGCGGGCGCGAACGTGGCATCGCCCGTGATTCACGACGGCCACATGTATTGGGTTAGCGACCGCACCAAGGTCGCCTACTGTGTGCGGCTCAGCGATGGCGAAGTCGTGCAAACGCGCCGATTCCGCGACCAACCTTATGCCTCGGCCATGCTGGCGGATGGCAAGGTCTACATTGTCACGCGCCGCGGCGGGACCTACGTCCTGGCTGCCGACCCCGAGTTCCAAGAGCTTGCCCACAACAAGTTTGAAGACCGGAGCACGTTTAACGCAAGTCCGATCGTCTCCAACGGCAGCTTGTTTATTCGTAGCGATCGATTTCTGTACTGCGTCTCGAACGACGGCTAGGTCAGGCTCGCCGGACCATGCATCGATGACCGACGTGACTTGCGGAAAGGCGCGCTTGCACGCACTTCTCGTTGGAATCGAGGGGTATCGGCGCGTGCCATCACGGTTCGCTGCGTTCGCGGCTTGAAGCTTTGCCCACGGCCGCCACGGTAATCCGCCAGCTTGCGCGAGGGCGGCTCGGGTGGTAGAATCTCGGCTTACCGCACTGGAGGCTCTACCATGGACGACCTTGCTAACACCATTCGTGAAGGTGATTGTCTCGCCGAATTGGCCGCTCTTCCCGAGGCGTCCGTCGATCTGGCGTTCGCCGACCCTCCGTTTAACATCGGCTATGACTACGATGTTTACGATGATCGCCTGGAGTGCGAACAATACGTTGGCTGGTCGCGCGATTGGATCTCCGCCGTTCACCGCGTGCTCAAACCCAACGGAACTTTTTGGCTGGCGATTGGTGACGAATACGCCGCCGAACTCAAAGTCGAAAGCCAGCGACTCGGATTCCACTCGCGCAGTTGGGTGATTTGGTATTACACGTTTGGCGTCAATTGTTCGCGCAAGTTCAGCCGTTCGCACGCGCATCTGTTTCACTTCGTGAAGGACCCGAATGACTTCACGTTTAACGACGGGCTGCCCGGCCCGGACGGTAAACTCGATTTCGTCCGCGTCCCTTCGGCACGGCAATTGGTCTACAACGACAAACGAGCTAATTCGAAAGGCCGCTTGCCCGACGATACTTGGATTCTGCGACCGGCTGATGTCGTCGGCGAATTGATGGACGACCAGGGCAGTTGGTCGCCCACCGGTCTGAATGCCCCGGCCGATCAGGAGCAGACATTCGCCCTCCGCCCCCAAGACTTGGACCGCTGCTTCAACGCTGAAGAAGATACGTGGTACTTTCCCCGAGTGGCCGGCACCTTTAAAGAGCGGGCCGGTTTTCATGGTTGCCAGATGCCCGAACAGTTGCTGGCGCGCATCATCCGCATGTGTTCTCACGAAGGCGATCTGGTGCTGGATCCGTTTTCGGGCAGCGCCACAACGCTGGCCGTGGCCAAGAAACTGGGACGGCGTTATCTGGGCTTCGATCTCTCCAAGGATTATGTGCAACATGGCTTGGCGCGGTTGGCGTCGATCCGAGTCGGCGATCCGCCTGACGGTTCGCCCGAACCGTTGGTCAGCGCGCCAAAGTCCGGTCAGCCACGGTATGCCAAGAAAGGTGCCGCCGCAAAACGGGCCGACAATGCCAAGAGCGACAAAGCCAAAGCCGTCCAAGAAAAGGAACAGCGATATAGCGAGATTCAGTTGGAACTTACGCTCCGAGGCGTGATCGAAGCGTTTCGCTTGGCTCGCGACGGGTGTTCCGCCGATCGGGTCGTGACGGATCCCGAGTTGAACGAAGAGTTTGTGCAAGCGTGTCGCAAGCTGGGACTGGCCGGCGATGCTCGCACTTGGAACATCCTGCTGTTCCGCTTGAGAAAAGCGGGCAAGCTGGCGGACATGGCCACAACTCAGTTGACGAGTGTCTCTTGGCAAGATTGCGACGAGTACCTGTACGCTAGTGAAATCGCTTTGCAAACCATGCTCGACGCCGATCAAGCGGAAAGCTTGGACGAGATCCTCTGCGACCCGCGTCTGGCGCGGCAGTTCGACGCGCTGGCCGCACAGTACGCTCCGGGCTTCGCTCCGCGGCAGTACCGCTGGGCGGCGCTCAAACTTCGCAAGCAAGCCAAAACGGCCCGCACGCGCGGAGCCGTGCTGGCGGCGCCGTCCCGATTGGGCAAGAAGGTGCCGGTGGTCGAGTTGCCTCAGCATGACATTCCCGCCGCGCCGGGCGTGTACGTCTTGACTTCGCAGGGAAGTGACCACGTTTATGTTGGCGAAGCGCTCGATTTGAAGCGCCGTTTCAAAGAGCAATTCGGAAAACAGCAACGCAAACTGTGGACGGAAACCTGGGAGTCGCTGGCGTTTCAAATTCATCTGACCGAAACGACACCCGCCGAAATGCTGGCCTGGCAGAGTTGCCTCGTCAAAAAATACAAGCCTCGACTGAATTATCGAGAATTGAGAACGGCGACCTGAGAACCGCGCCGAGTGACAACGGGCCCACTCTGGCGTCGAGGCTTTCGCCCGTCTCGTCATCCAAAAGACGACGCTCTCGCTCTCCCGGCAAAGCGGGGCACTTCGCCGCGTGTAACATACGCGCGACAGCCAGTCTGATGTCGATTGGTTCCTCATGGTACTGCCCCAAAAAAAGACTCACAAAGGAGTTACCTCAACGCCGCGCTCATCCGATCGTGACGAATCAGA
>JAJDEH010000254.1 GCA_029259935.1 Planctomycetota bacterium | reverse complement strand
CCACGCGAACTGGAACTGTGATAACTCCAATCTCGCGAAGGATGCCTCTTTCTCAAATACCACTTCCAAACTCCGCCTACATTCCAGCAACCTGAACGGCCAAAAACGCCAAAAAACTGACCCCACAGGGATCACACTCCTCCAATGGAATTAGTCAGTCAGCCGGTTTGGCCGCGTCTTGTGGCCAAGCGGCCCATGCTAAGGTCGCGCGCACGCTAATCAGCCATGCCGAGTAGCGTGCGGCGATACAAAAGACCCCAGGGCTAATACTCCTGAAACCAATTCGGTGTGACTAGAAAACACGTCGCCGTGTCGTATCCAGTCGCCTGATCGGCGGCGAAGGCGTTGGGACACACGATCAGCAGTGATTCGTCGCGTTTCAGAATGCCGTCGGCGCGAACGGAAATGGTCCTCGCCTGGGGAACTTGAACCGTCACCGGGGCCCGCGGGCCCTCTTCCCGCCGACCAAATGGCAAATTCGCCAGTTCCACGTCGTCGATGTCGGAGAGCATCAGCCCGCACTTCATCGCCAGCCGGCCGTCTTGAGTTACCGCGCCGTGAAGTCGTATTCGAATACCCTCGGGTATCACGTCGACGAACGGTTCCATTGATCCGTCCTCGCGACGCCGGTTCACGCCTGTCACGAACGGCCGCTGTGTCTCGTCGGAAATCCAACAGGACGCACCATTAAACAAGGTGACCTTGGGTGCCATGAAAATATTCGATCGCGTGTCGCTCTGGAAATGCTGGAATAATCGCCTCACCTGCGTTTCGGTGATCTTCACGCCCAACAACGGGCGTAACGAAGATGTCGTTTCCAACAAGCCAATGGACAACTCATCGCCTTCCAGTTGACTCTCCGTATCACCGCTCAGAGTGACCGGATTCGCCTGCCGACTGTTCGGCACCACCGCCTCTGTCTTCCAGTCAATGTCAACACGCGACAACACGTCGAGCCCCACTTCGATGAACCGAACACTGTAAGTGATCTGCCAGAAGCCGCTTTCTTCGACCGCTTGCAACACGCCACGCACGTGTTCGTGTTGTTCCTCGGTGTCGACAACATGCAATTGGTTGCCTTCCATTCGCAAATTATCGGAAACAGCGAACATGCTGCTGATGAAAGTGCCGTCGGCATCCGGTTCCATCTCGCGCACTTTTTCCAGTGCTTTGGTAATGTCGTAGGTGGCTTCGCGGACTTCCGGCTCCGCTGCGGGATCCCGCGACGGTCGAAACGACACTGCCACTTGAGGGATGTTAATCTGTCGTGGCGGTTCCGGCTCATGGGTACTCGCGTCCGTGAGCGCGCCAACCGCGAATAGCATCACACCACTGCCGGCGAGAATACGCGCCAGCCAATGGTTGCGACGTGGATTGTGGTCCAGCATTTTGATGCGCTGCTTGAGAGTGCGGCCAGGCGATGTGAGCAACAAGCCGATCGCCGCCGGAATTCCACGGCCGGATTCTTGCGCGGCAAATTTCAATAGCAGATGACAATAGTCCGTTCGTGCCGGCGTTCGTCGAAGCGCCGCATCGTCGGCGGCTTGTTCCATGTAGTGACGAATGCGTGAAACGGCCAGCCAGGCCAGCGGATTGAACCAATGCACCGCACGCACGCACATGGCCAGCGATAACACCAATCCGTCGCGTCGTTTCACGTGCGCGACTTCATGGAGCAGGACCAAACGCAGTTCGTCCGAAGATAAATCCGCGACCGAGCCCGTCGGCAAGCAGATGGTGGGCCGCCAAATTCCGAACACGGCGGGAACCGTCAGGCCGTCGACCTCCTTGAGCATCGGCCGCCGCCCCAGGCCTAACGCATCGCACGCGCGCAGAACCTGATCGACAACCGCTTGCTCGGTCACGGCCGCACAGCGGCGCAACCGCAACGCAAACCGAGCCGACTGCACAAGGCCACGCAAGAGAAAACCGCACGCGACGACGAACCAGGTTCCGACAATTCCCCACGTCACCCAGTCAAATCCGGGCTCGACCGTGGCACCTTGAGCGTTCAGTGCATGAACTTCGCTGGTTGCCGCCACCGGTTGGTCCATTAAGTCTCCAGCGACGCCGCCCAGCGTGGCGGGTTGCGGTTGCCACTGGTCGGGCGGCGTGTCCGTGTCGCGCCAAAGGTCACTAGGCGGCTGCGAATTTACGACGTTGTATCCTGGCGTAACGGGCGATGGGCTCGAGAAGGCGCTATCGGCGGCTTGGTAAACCGCTTGCAGCCACCCGTCCATGCTGAAGGACGATTCCACGCAGACCGGGAACATCATCCGCGCCGCGACAACCATCCACAACAGACAGTGAAACCGGGCCGCGATTCTTCGCCGAAACAGCAGATCGATCACCAGCACGATGCCCACCAGCGGCAACGCGCGCCACGTTCCCTGCAAAACCCATTCGATACTGCCCAGCAGCAAATCGTCGATAGGAAAATTCATCATCCTTGATCCTTTTCATCGAGAAGAGCCCGAATTTCGGCGACTTCCTCCGCCGAGAGCTGGGCCGTTTTAACTAAGTGAAGCAGCGCCGGAGCGGCCTGCCCGCCGAACACGCGATCCAAGAACGAGCGGCTCGCCTTGCGCACGCAATCGCCACGCCGGACCTTGGCCCGATAGAGATACCGTTTCCCGTCGGCCTTGTGGGTCAGCGCGCCTTTCTTGACCAACCGATGCAGCATGGTCTTGACCGTGGCATCGGACCATCCATTGGCCCCGCCCAGTTCATCCATGACCAACCGCGCATCGACGGGCTGCGATTCCCAAATCAGGTTCATCACAACCCATTCCGCATCCGAAATCTGCATCCGCCAACGCTCCATCGTTTACAGGTGTAAACAGTTTACAGATGTAAACGATTCGACGAAAGAGCAGAATTCCCACGGCGAGCCGGGGCGGGAATTGGGGGCAGGCCGCAAATCCTACGGCTGGACTTCTTCCAAAAACTCCGCCGTTCCAACCCACATCGCGAAGTAAGGAACGTCGGTTCTTGATGGGTGCCGCGGACCGTTTCCACGTAACTGATACTCGGGTGGGTGGAACAGTATTCGCGCCATTTTGATAGCGCATGCTCGCCAAGGAGGAAGTGCACCCAGCACTTTCCATCGTTGGG
>JAJDEH010000253.1 GCA_029259935.1 Planctomycetota bacterium | reverse complement strand
TCTGATTCGTCACGATCGGATGAGCGCGGCGTTGAGGTAACTCCTTTGTGAGTCTTTTTTTGGGGCAGTACCATGAGGAACCAATCGACATCAGACTGGCTGTCGCGCGTATGTTACACGCGGCGAAGTGCCCCGCTTTGCTGGGGGACGAGAGCGTCGGCGCTTGAACGAACGGGTGGCGGCCGACCAGAGCACCTTGGAGTCCCATTTTCGATGATATAATTTCCCATTGCAAACCGTGGCAGTCCAGCGACGCACTTTACGAGAAAATTCATGAGCGCAATTCGAATCTCGATACACTCCGTTCTACTTCTGTTTTTGGTGAACGCCGGCTTTTGTCAGGCTCAGGATTTCGAGCCGTACCTCGGAAGCTGGGCCTTCGAATTGCCCGACGGGAATCCCGCCTGGTTGCGCGTTCTCGGCAATTCGGAAGATCCCAAAGCCGAATTGCTGTGGAGCGTCGGCAGTGCTCGGCCGGTCAACAACCTGGCATTTGAAAATCAGACGCTCTCGTTCCAGCGAAAGATTCGTTGGAAACCCTTCGGCGATGCCAATAATCAAAAAGCGATCACGCAACCGATGGTCGCTCGCCTGCGAAACAATCGGCTTGTGCTGACGGTGATCCAATCCTCGGCGGACGGATCGTCGGAAACGCTGACCTTGTCAGGCAAACGGATGCCAACCCTGCCGCCTCGACCCGATTTGACCCGCATGGATTTTGGCAAGCCGATCGCACTGTTGAACGGCAAGGATTTGAGCGGCTGGCGTCTGTCGAATCCCAAGAAGAAAAATGGATGGCGGGTCGAGGATGGAGTGCTGATCAACGAAACGCCCAAGAAGGATTTTGGGGCGTATGGCGATTTTGGAAATCTGCGCACCGATCGTGAGTTCGAGGATTTTCAATTAACGATCGAATACAACGTTTCCGCCAAGGGAAACAGCGGCATCTATCTGCGCGGCATGTACGAAGCGCAGGTCGTCGACCGCGACAGCCCGATGCAAGGAATCCAAGGTCCTGGTGCGATCTTTGGCCGCATCAAGCCTGCCGAGAACGCGGGCCGCGCCGGCGGCCAATGGAACCGCTATGAGCTTACGTTGGTCAATCGACATATCACCGTGGTGTTGAATGGCCAGACCGTCATCGACAACCGGCCGATCATCGGCTGTACCGGCGGCGGCATCTCGGCCGACGATACCCGGCCGGGGCCGATTCTCTTGCAAGGCGATCACACGTCGGTGAAATATCGCAACATTGTGTTACGCCCCGTCTTGAAGGGCGAATAGGGCGTCAGGCGAATCTTCAAACGAAAGAATATAGGACAGAACTTTGCCCATCACGATTACGGACCTTACCGCACGCGACATTCGCTTTCCGACGTCTCGCAATCTGGACGGGTCGGATGCGATGAATCCCGATCCGGATTATTCGGCGGCCTATGTTACGCTGCACACCGATGCCGACGGACTGGAAGGCAACGGCCTGACGTTTACGATCGGACGGGGCAATGAACTGTGCGTCGCGGCGATCGAATCACTGGGGCCGCTGCTGCGCGGCAAGACGCTCGAATCGTTCACCGCCAACATGGGCCAGTTTTGGCGTCACATTACGGGTGACAGTCAGTTGCGATGGGTCGGTCCGGAAAAGGGCGTGATCCATTTGGCGACCGCCGCCGTGGTCAACGCGGTGTGGGACTTGTACGCCAAGGCGGAAGCCAAACCGCTGTGGCAGTTGCTGTGCGATATGACGCCCGAGCAACTCGTTGCGTGTATCGACTTTCGCTATATCACCGATGCGCTGACCCCGGACGAAGCCACCGCCATCTTGCAAGCGAACCTTGAAACTCGCGCGGATCGTGTTGGCGAAATGCAGCGGGACGGCTACCCGTCGTATACAACGTCGGCCGGCTGGCTCGGCTATTCCGATGAAAAGTTACGCACGCAATGCCGCGATTTGATGACTCGCGGCTGGTCGCATTTCAAGATCAAAGTGGGCCGCGATCTGGAAGACGACATCCGCCGTTGCCGGATCATTCGCGAGGAGATCGGTTGGGACCGCCGTCTGATGATGGACGCCAATCAAGTGTGGGACGTCGGGCAGGCAATCGAGCACATGCAGGCGCTGGCCGAATTCAAACCGTGGTTTATCGAGGAACCGACATCGCCCGACGACGTGCTGGGCCATGCCGCCATTGCTAAGGCCATTGCCCCCATCAAAGTGGCCACGGGCGAGATGTGCCACAACCGAGTGATGTTCAAACAGTTCATGCAGGCCGGCGGATTGCAAGTCTGTCAGATCGATAGTTGCCGGCTGGGCGGAGTTAACGAGATCTTGGCCGTGCTGCTGATGGCGCGAAAGTTTGGCATCCCTGTTTGTCCTCACGCGGGCGGCGTCGGCCTTTGTGAATACGTGCAGCATCTGGCGGTGTTCGATTACGTGTGCGTGAGCGCCAGCCTGGAAGACCGCATCACGGAATACTCGGACCATCTTCACGAGCACTTTGTCGATCCGCTTGTCATGCGCGATGGCCGTTATATTCCGCCCACCGCGCCGGGATACAGTGCCACCATGAAGCCCGACTCCTTGGACGCCTTCGAATTCCCGCACGGATCGCAGTGGCTGAAATCGTAATGAGGATGTCGCGCGCGATGTCCGCCGCCAGCGAGGTGCTGGTGATGAAACTAGCCGGCGTTGTTGGGCAAGTCAGCTCCGGGACGAAACTGCACCGGGCCGGAATTCAAGGCACCTAGCGCGCTTTCACTCCAGGTCGTCAAGCGGGCAACACCGCCTTGCCAACACAAGGCACCAGACACGCCACGAAGCTTTTCCAGCTTGACCATCAGGAGACTCAATTGGGGCAGCGAGCGCACGTCCATTTTGCGGAACAGATTGGCTCGATGCCCTTCCACCGTCTTTTGGTTGATGGAAAGCGTCTTGGCAATCTCCTTGGTCGATTGGCCAATCATGACCAAATTCAGGACTTGCTGTTCGCGTGACGACAGCGATTGAATTTTCGCCTCGATGCCAGCCCGCTCGTTACGTCGCGACCGCATCAAGCGGTCCAACTCGATGGCCCGATTGACCTGCTCTAGCAACCGATTGCGGCTTACCGGTTTCTCCAGAAAATTGATCGCGCCGTACTGCATCGCCTCGACGGCGCAATCGATTTCGGCGAACCCCGAGATGAAGATGGTCGCCACCCAGCCGAATTGCTCGACGATTTCCTCAAACAACTGCAATCCGCTCTTTTGCGGCAGACACAGGTCCAAGACCAGACAGCCCGGCGACTCGCCGTCGTAGGCCGCGACCAATTCGCTGGGGGTGTCGAACGCGCGAACGTGAAGGCCGATGCTTTCCAACGTTCTTACCACGGACTGACGTGCATCTTCGTCATCTTCCAGCACGAACACCGTCGGTAACTTGGCACCAGTCGGCGTGGTGAAATTCGCCGTGGCTAGATTGGAATCAAAATGCGACATATTGCCCCCCCGCCAATTCGGTTTTCAAAGGAAATACTACCGGCATGGGATTGAACGACCGAACGCGCGATCGCCAGCCCCATTCCCAGTCCTCCGTCCTTTGACGTATAGAATGGATCGAACACATGTTCGATGTTTTCTGCCTCCAGACCCGGTCCCGTGTCCTCGACTCGAATCTCCAAGTTGTGGCCCTCCGCGCGGCACCCCACGATGATGGCACGCTGACCGGACATATTCCTAACAGCTTCAATAGAGTTTCGCAATACATTTACGGCGACCTGACGTAACAAGACCGCGTCCGCTTGCACCTCAACGTGCGGCTCCGCCACGCTTAATTCAATATTGATCTCATATTGCAGTGCTTCGTGCTGTACTAGATCGATCGCCTCGGCAAGTACTTGCTGGGAATTGACGGTCGATCGAAGCGGCGCGCTCTTGGTGATATATCTCCGCATTCGCGTGAGAAGCCGTGAGGTACGGTGAGAGAGCTTAGCGATTTCATTCAAATCCTGTTGGACGGATTCCGGCGTTTCCACCGGCATGGTGGCAATGCAATTCTCCACGTAGTTATTCAGCGCGAACAACGGTTGGCTCAGTTCGTGGGCAATCGCCGCCGCCATCTCGCCCATCGTCGTGACCCGATTGAGGTGCGCCAGAATTCCTTGCTGCTCTTCGACGAGCCGTTCGGCCTTTCGCCTGTCCGTAATATCGCGAAACGTCACGACCATCGAAAAATTATCTGACTCGTCCGTACTTCGCTGGGGTTGCAAATTGACGGAAAACCACCGGCGTTCGTCGTCAATTCCCGACAATCCCATTATGACATTTCGCTGAGCCGTGCCGGATTGAAGTGCTATCGACACCGGGTCCAATCCGTCGGCGTACGGCCTGCTATCGGCTTGCAAGGAACCGGCGAGTAACTGGCGGATCGAGTTGCCCGAGATCGGCCCTGGGATCTTGCTTAGCAGATGTCGGGCGGCAGAGTTCAGTGACAAAATCTCCCAGTTCCGACCGATCACAATGACGCCTTCCGCAAGCGCGTCAAGGACCGTCTGATGGCTGGCGTCGTTGGCATGCAATGCAGGATCAGTTTTTTGGAATACTGAGATCTCAGTATCGCAAGACAGGACGGCCCTGTCGCCGGCGAATTCCAGGGCCGCTAATGACACGGAAATTTCAACTGAAGTGCCGTCTTTTCGCAGTCGACAGGTCTTGAAATGTTTGATTTCTTCTCCCGCTTGGACCCGTTCTAGCAGGTTGCCCCACTCTTGCTGGCGGTCAACTGAAGTAAGCCGCGACACGGATCTACCAACCATCTCTTCGCTGGAATAACCATACAGGGCCTCCGCGCCACGGTTCCAACAGAGAATCTCGCCTCCTGTTCCGTGAACAATCATGGCTTCATTGGAAAGGCCTACGAGTTCGGACAGTAGAGTGGCCTGCCCCTCCGACGCCGGACGCTCCGTCAACTGCCGCTGGACGGCGACCCAGCTTGTGATCTGCTGATTGGCGTCGCGGACCGGTACGATGTGGCATTTGGTCTTGAACTGGGACCCGTCTTTTCGATAGTTAAGCGACTCGCCGTTGAAGTCCGTTCCCGTTTGCATGCAGGAGCGGAGGCGATCAAGGGCGGCTCCTCCGGTCGCGGAGTCTTGCAACATTCGCGGAGTCTTGCCAATTACTTCGTCGGCTGCATAGCCGGTCATTTGGGTAAAGGCTGGGTTGACGTACAAGATCGTCGAACTTGGCAAGTCGCTGGCCGCATCCGTAATGAGGACGCTTTCCTGAGAGTGATCAACGGCCGCCTGAATCAAGCGCAGAGTATCTTCCGTCCCCAAATATGGGATGTCTCCAGGCCGTTGTTCTCGCGTCCAACGCTTTTCTTTCGACATGTACGCCCCCTTCAGAACCGGTCCCTTGGTCTATGAAAAAGTGGTTCTGCCGAACTCCCCCTCCGCCAATTTCTACTTCAAACGGATATCCAAGCCCATCTTGATCTGCCACAGGGCTCAAAATCACTCCACCCGCACACCCGCCTGAGGACGGGCACGGTAGGGGAAAGCCCCATTTTCAATCGACAAGCATAGATACAACCACAAATCTGTCAACTGCCTCGTTTGGCCTAGGCGAAGTGGCCGAATTGAGGCGGTGGATTTCTTGATGCCAGGAGCGGAGTAGCGAAACCCAGGGTGTTAAATGAGTTGCGCCAATTATCGAGAGGTGAGGACTCATGCTAGGGGCGAAGAAACAAAGGGGAAGGGTTCGTTCGCAAAGGGTAATCCTTGCTGTATCCATGGCATTAACGGTCGCGGAAATCGCCCATCAAATGGCACTCGATCCTCGGTAGGAGCAGGGTGGACGGTGCGGCTCCATCGAGGCGAACGGGATCTCAAGGCCGGCCACAGGATTACCCTGTACGCGGTGATTGACTGTCGATTTCGAAACGGCTGAGCCGATTTACAATATTGCCATGCATTGGGACTCCGCCACGGAGCCGCGATGGTCAATCGGACCGAGCGTTGGGACATCGTGTCGCGCTGACACGTGAGGGGCTATTTTCACGTTGCCAGTGCCTCCACGATGTCCCATCCCGATGGCCATACCACCTCGTCGATTTTCTTGCGCGCGACCCGTTGGGCTCACTAATAGCCAAGGGCGAATCCATTTCGACGCCAGTCGGCCACTCCGTGATAAAGGCCAGACTTTGGGTTGACGAAAATCGAGTGGGCGTCGCCCTGGTGGCTCGTCGTCGGCCGAGCCTTCAATCGATGCCCCATTCTTCGGAGTTGCCCGGCGGTTGCATTCGTGATCTTTCCATCGTGAGTCTCATAGGTCAGTTGATCAGGCAGCCATTGGTGATGGACTCGCGCTGCACGCATCGCGGCCGGCAGGTCCATCTCGAACTCGATCACATTCAATACCATTTGCAGTGATGTGTTGATGATCGTCCGCCCGCCCGGACTGCCGGTGACCAAAACCGCGCGGCCATCTTTGGCGATGATCGTGGGAGATTGAGAACTGAGCATGCGTTTGCCCGGCTGAACGCGGTTGGCTTTGGTCCCGATGCGGCCGACGCGGTCGGTATGGCCAGGGAACCAGTTAAAGTCGCCCATTTCGTTGTTGAGGACGAAGCCCGCGCCCCGCACGACGATCCGCGCGCCCCAACTGCCTTCCAACGTGGTCGTATTGGATACGGCGAGCCCCTCGGAGTCGATCACCGAAAAATGCGTTGTCGACGGCGACTCGTCACGGATTTTAATTTCAGGCGCGAGCTCGTCGCTGGGCGTGGCCTTTTGCGGATCCATGCTGGCGGCTAGTCGCTGGGCGTACGGCTTTTGTGTTAGATGTTCCGGTATTTCAACGAAGTCGGCATCTCCCAGATAGAGTGCCCGGTCGCGAAAGGCGCGTTTCATGGTCTCCGCGATCAGGTGCAGAGTGCGTGGCGAAAATCGCCCGTGTTCTCGCAGGTCGAACTGCTCCAGCACGTTCAGCATTTGGACGAGGCAGATGCCTCCCGAACTGGGCGGCGGCGGGCCGTGGACGTCGTAGCCGCGGAATTTTCCGTGAATCGCCGGACGCACCTTCGAACGGTATCCGGCCAGATCCTTGGTCGTGATCAAGCCATCGCCGCGCTGCATTTCGGCGGCCAGCAGATCGGCCGTGTCGCCTTCGTAAAATCCCTTCGCGCCTTGGTCCGCGATGCGCCGTAAGGTGCGTGCCAGATCCGGCTGTACCAAGCGATCGCCTCCTGTCCACCGGCCCGCGGGCTTTCCATACACGCGAATCAGTTCCTGGTGATGTTCACCATTCTGGACGCTCTTGTTGTTCAGCACGCCATTCAACGATCTGGCCAACGCGGCATCGACTTCGAATCCTTTTTCCGCCAACCTAACCGCCGGCATCACCAGTTGTTTCCATTCCAGCTTGCCGAATCGTTCATGAGCGGTGGCCATGCCGCGCACGGTACCGGGAACACCCACGATCTTGTGTGTGTGCCGACCGTCCCCAGGCTTGAACATGGTTTCCGTCGCCGCGGCCGGAGCGACCTCGCGATAGTCAATGCACACGACCTTTCCGCCCGTAGCGGGATGAACCATCATGAAACCTCCGCCGCCGATGTTACCCGCTTCCGGCCAAGTAACCGCCAGCGCGAACTCGACGGCAATCGCCGCGTCGACGGCGTTGCCGCCGATTTTGAGAATCTCGACGCCGATACGCGTGGCTGGCGGACTGACGCTGACGACCATTCCGCGTCGGCCTTGAGATTCGGACAGTGGTTTTTCGTCGTAGGACGGCGACGGAGCGGCGATCATGTCGAGCGTAATGCCGCGTTGCTCGGCGGCGACACTATTGACCATCGCCTTGGATGCGGCGGGCGGCCGCTGGGGATCATAGATCGATGGACGAATCGCGTTGAGTTGGCTACTTGAGTCACTGTCGGCTACGTAATATGTCGCCTTAGCCAAGTGACGGACATCCGATCCCGCTTGAGCGAGGACGCCTGTCAAGGATCGAAATATATCGGCAACTTGCGACTCGGCACTTCCGCCGCTGGATGAATACAATCCGGAAATGTAAATCCTGCGGTCGCCATGAATCCTTGCCACGCGGCTGAATACCGGTGACGACTTCATCCACGGCGGCGTATGGAAACTGACCGTTTCTCGGGTGGCAACCGACGGGGCGTAGGCGATCAACTCAATCTCGATGGGCCGTGAGCCGCTGATCCATTCAACGTGCGAGACGGGCGGAATTCGGCTGTCGGCAAAGAACGCCTCGATTTCTCGGTTGACCAACGCCACGTCGCTCATCGGCGAGAGGAAGCACTTCAGTGAAACGATGTGCCGCCGGTCGAGTTGCTGATCGTGCAGTGTGCGTTCCAACGAACCGAGCGTGGATCGCGTTGCCTTGGCCAGATCCCCGGCTTCGGCTTGACCGGACACGTAGACCACATCGCCGCGCGGCAGGACACAATAATCCGCTCGCCTGGAATTGGCTCCCAGAACTCGCAGCGAAGGCAGGCTGTTGTTGGCCGATTTGGCGCGGGCAATCACGGCGTCCAGTGCAACATGTGCCTGAGCAACCGGTAGCTTCGTTCCGACCCAAGAAACCGCCGGCAGGTTCCCTTCGTCGAACCACTTCACGAGCCGGTCGAGCGCGGTGTCACGGACGGCGGCATCTTTTACGTAGACGTTCAGTTTCACAACATCATCGCGAGCCGCACCGCAGTCGGACAACAGTTTGTCAAGTTGATTCAGCAGAGAGTTTAGTTGACCGTTGGCGGCTGGACCAACGACTTCGGCGTCCGTGCTGATCGGCAGCAATTGCGTCGTATGGATCAGTTCGCAGTCCTCAACGACGACCGCGGCCGGGATCGGCTGGCTGCCGTCGGCCGTGACTCGCCGCACCGTGGGCGCGGACCAAGCCGGTTGAACCAGCGGGCTGATCAGCAAAAGGAGCCATGCCAGATTTGATTGTCGCCCGAATCTTGGTAGTTGGATGAAGGTTGAATTCATGATTCGCCCGAGTGGATTGATGTTTTCGCGGTGGCAAATTGTCGCAGAGAAATAACGGCGAATTCGCGTGGAGCCATTCTTTCGCCGATTTGGCCGAGCGATTGCATCGTATCGCGGCCAATAGAGGAAGCAAGTCCATGGGAAGGGAAATGAGGGGCGTTTTATCTAAAAACACGTTTCGTACAATACTCACTTCCGAGATCCGCGAGACCTTACCAACGGACCCTATCGTGAGTATTCCGTCCCACGAAGAAGATACGATTAAAACGACGAGTCACGGATGGCAGTTGGCTTTCGTTGCCGCCTTCGTCATCGTCAATCTGGTGATGCCGGTTGTGGTGGCTGATCTCTATCCATTCACCAGTGCGCCGATGTTTCGCGACCAGCCACGGCGCTACTGCAACCATTATGCATTCGCGCCGGATGGCAAGGAGATACCGGCTGAACGGTTATCATTGCAGCGAATTTACGACGGCAATCCAACCGGCCTTGGCGTCGGTATCCAGCCGCCTCCCGTGTTGGAACGAACTTTCGGCGACGTGCCGGACCGCGAGACGGTGGAAACGCACGTTCGGACACAGTTAGCAAAGCACCCCGATCTCGACTATGTTGAAATTGTCCAAGAGATCGTCGAAAGCGATGGAGAAGGCGGGTTGGCTGCGCGAGAAAATCGATGGCGAGTTGATCGCGAGGTGGACCCGCAGTGAAGTTCGCCGACCCCTTATTTAGCTTAAGCCGCCCGCACTTCGGCCAACTTGCAACCTGGGTGCTGCTGGTGTTCGCCGTGGTGCTGGCCTTCATTCGCGTCGAGTACCTCGAAGGTGAGCGGATCGGCCCCGCCACGATTCTGTCGTTTCTGCCGGGTAGCCTTCTGTCGTCAACGACGCTTTATCACGTTATCCGCGTCGTGCTGGTGATCAGTGCGTTGCTGTGGATGGCGCGGTGGTGGATTCCAATCTCGTGCTGGACCACCGTGATCAGCTTTACAGCCCTGTGGGCGCTGCGCATGGAGAACACCTACCATGCTGCTCACATTTTCAACGTCACGAACATGCTGCTGATCGTGCACGCCGCGTGGTTTCATTTTTATCGGCATCCGATTCGCGCCAGTCTGGCGGAAAACCGTTATTGGAAAACTCCGCTCTATCCACGATGGGTGTTTTTGCTTTGTATTTTCCACATGGGATTCTTTCATTCGCTGGCCGGAATCTCCAAGATCGCCTACAGCGGATTGGACTGGGGCGACGGGTTATCGTTGCAGCTTTGGGTCCACCTGTGGGGCTGGCCGTCATCGCCGTTTCGCTGGATGATGGTCAACAGCCGTACGATCGCGACGATTTTTCAGACGGCGGCGCTAGTCTTTGAGACGGTTTCGATACTGGCAATTTTCGATAGACGTTTGCGTTTACTGGTTGGACTGGGGCTGTTGGGATTTTATGTCGGCGTGTTGGGGACGTTTGTTGACTATGGCTTTCATTTCAACGCCATCTTGGTGGCGCTGTTCTTCTTGCCCCTTGAGCCTCTGCTGCGCCGGCGATACGGGATGCAGCCGGCCGACGCCGAGTTGCCTCACTCTCCCTGAGCCAGGGAAGGCGGACCGCAATGGTTTCGTGATGTTCAGATTGACGTTTGTCGTCTGGGATCCGTCTCGCGAATAATTTCGCTGACCCCCGTTTGATTGAAACCTTTGTATCCCTCGTTTCGCTCCAAGATCTCCAGATGCGATCCAATGCTGCCCGCTTGGCGGAATCGGTTGGCGTGTTCGTTGCTAATGAAACCACCCTCTCGTGCCGCCTCGATGCGGGCCTCCGCGACCGGCCAGGTTTCTCCTTCGGTGAACGCCTGCCGCAGATAAGCGAAGTCGGTAAACGGTGCCATTGTCTCAATGCCTCCTTCGGCGAGCTGCCGGCGGGCTTCGTCGAAGTCGAATTGGCATTCCAAGTGGTGCATGCCGGCTTGCAGGAAGGCTTCGCCGTGAAGTTTGCACCAGAGCCCCACGGTTCCCAGTTCGGGCCGCGCCTCCAGGCCTTCGTGGGCGAAGTCGCCGCTGACTTCCTCCGCCGTCAAATCAACATCGGCAAAAATGACGATTCCACAGGCTGGTTGCTCCAACACCTGGGCACCCCAGCCCGCTTCGCGGCCACCGTAAAAGCGCTCGCGGCACTCAAAGCCCAACTGCTCTAACGCGGCGATCAGTTTGGTGAAGTGTTCGCGGCTTGACCGATAAGTATGGTGATCATGGTTGGCCCAGCCTAATCCCAGGGCGTCTTGACGCCGCTTTTGTATTTGGGCGGCCCGGTTTCGGCTCTGCCAAAATCGCCGCTCGGCCTGAAAGAACAAATCGCAAACCCAGTCGACGTCCAGATCCCGACAAGCGGCTTCGAGTAATTCCATCGTGTAGTCAAAAATGTCCGATTCGCTTCCGAAATCTCGATCGCGAAGCGAAAACACTTCCAGATAGTGAAGTGCATGGAGGATCTGCTCTGGCCTTACGTCTTCGATGTCAAAGCCACGACGTCCATGACGTTCGATTGCCCACAGCTCGACACCGTTTTCCATCGCGACTTGGCCCCGCCGCAAAGGCGAATGCGGTGCCCCTTCGATTTCCGCGCCGGCCACTTTTTGAGCCACCATGAAGTCCGAGACGGAGTCCACCTTGATCGCCACTTGCATCTCGGCCCCGTCGTCGGGCAATAGCACGGGAAAGATGCCGCCCGGATGCCGCCAAGCATGACGGTCGTCCGCGTCGTCCGTCTGGAATCCCAAATCTAGCATTTGATCTGCCGAGACGGCCGATGGATGCAAAGCGATGTGGTCGACCCAGTCGATCAATCGCGTGCCCGTTTGGGATGACATTTGTTCAGACAACCGCCGCAGTTGATCGCAACGTTGACACGCATCTTGAATCAGGATTTGAACGAAATTGGCCGCTGCAGGTTGTGGCTTCCATTGAAAGTCTTCCACGAGGGAAGTTGCATCGGTCATGATTGGGTTCCGTGGTGGCGAGAATTACGATTTGCTCGGTTGGAATTATTCGTAAAATTAGACGGCATCAAAGTACGCATGCTGTCGCCAATTGCCTGAATTATATCTTTTGCATCCATAAACAGCCAACGAACGGACCAAGCCAATGAATGACCTTCACGACGCTCTTCGCCGACTTGGCGTTCCCTCGGACCTAGCGGCGGTCGGCATCGGCGACCGCTGGCAGACCGGCACGGGCCAACCACTAGCCAAGCGTTCGCCAATCGATGGCTCTCTACTGGCGGAATTCACGATGGCCTCGCCCGCCGACTTGGAACAGGTCATCGCCACGGCTGATGAAGCGTTCCTGCAATGGCGAGTCATGCCCGCCCCTCAGCGAGGCGAATTTGTGCGTCGCATCGGTGAAAAACTGAGGGAGCATAAAGAAGACCTGGCCACATTGGTCACTTGGGAAGCGGGCAAGATCACGCAAGAGTCGCTTGGAGAAGTCCAGGAAATGATCGACGTGTGTGATTTCGCGGTTGGCTTGAGCCGTCAGCTTTACGGATTGACGATCGCCAGCGAACGGCCCCAGCATCGCCTAACCGAGCAATGGCATCCGTTGGGACCGGTCGGCGTGATCTCGGCGTTTAACTTTCCCGTCGCGGTGTGGGCATGGAATGCGATGCTGGCGCTCGTCTGCGGAGACACGCTCATCTGGAAGCCGTCGGGGAAGACGCCCCTGTGCGCGCTCGGCTGCCAGGCGATCGTCAATCAGGTCGCCCGCGAAATGCCGGAAGTTCCCGTGGGCGTATCGAATGTCGTGATTTGCGGACGGGATGTAGGGCAGGCGATCGCGGCGAGTCCTCATATACCGCTTGTTTCCGCCACCGGTTCCGTTCCGATGGGCCGCGCCGTCGCCCAGACCGTCGCCGCGCGGCTTGGCCGGTCGCTGCTGGAGCTCGGGGGAAACAATGGCATGATTGTGACTCCGTCCGCCGATCTAGAACTGGCGGTACGAGCCATCGTGTTTTCCGCCGTCGGAACTTGCGGCCAGCGCTGTACGTCGTTGCGGCGATTGATTGTCCACGACAGCGTGGCGGATAAGTTGATCGACCGGTTGAAGGGGATTTACAGCTCGCTACCGATTGGACATCCAGCCGAAGAGGGCACGCTGGTCGGTCCGCTAATTGATGAAGACGCTGGCCAACAGATGGAACAAGCCCTGGCCGCCGCCACGTCACAAGGTGGACAGGTGTTTGGTGGCGGGCGCGTCAGCGAAGGCGTTCCCGAGAACGGTGTCTACGTGCGGCCCGCCATCGTCGAAATCTCACGCAGCGCGGAAATCACCCAGCACGAAACGTTCGCACCGATCTTGTACGTCCTTCGTTATAAGTCGTTGGACGAAGCCATCGCGATCCACAACGACGTTCCGCAAGGGCTGGCGTCCGCCATCTTTACCAGCGATGTTCGCGAGGCCGAGCAATTCTGCTCGGCGGCCGGTTCAGACTGCGGCATTGTCAACGTGAATATCGGCACCAGCGGAGCGGAAATCGGCGGCGCTTTCGGCGGCGAAAAGGAAACCGGCGGCGGCCGCGAATCGGGATCCGACAGTTGGAAAGCCTACATGCGACGCGCGACCAATACGATCAACTATTCCAATGAACTGCCATTGGCACAAGGCATCAAGTTCGACGTCTAGCATTGCCAATGGCAAGAACTTCGCAGACGGGCTCCTCTTTGTGTGAAAATCGGCATTTGGCAGTGACTAGGTAAGAAGCCGGCGACGATATGATTTTTTCCTTTCGCTCCCCGCTTTCATGTGACGATCGCGCCAATTAAACTAGCCAAGCAGTGCCTTCACTCCAAGCGAACGACAGGCACGACCGTACCAAGGGAGCAACGGATGTGCGCTGCGGATGGCACGGAGGGTTGATAGCTTTCACCTTTCTTCTGGAGTTGTTCCCATGCTAATTCGAATCATTACTTGTCTTTTGCTGGTGGGCTCCACTTGTGCCCTGGCTCAAGAACCATCCACCGCCGTGCCCACTGACAATGCCGCTTCCGGTGAAGCCACGGTCGATGCGAAATCGGTGATGGGCAGACTTGATCGTGTCGACGCCGCGCTGGCCGACCTCAAGAAACTGGCCAAGAAGATCAACAAGAACTCGGCCCGAATCACAAAAAACGAGCAGGGCATCCAGTCGCTGACCGAGGCGCAAGAACTGACCAACCAAGCACTGGGGAACCACGAAGAGCGTATTACGAAACTGGAGGGCACGGTCGAGCAGTTGAATGATTTGCTGGCCGATTTGCAAGTCGCGCAAGGTCAGATTCTGACACAGTCCGGTGGTCAATACACGTTGAATCTGCGTGGGCAAATGCAGAATGAGAATTTCCAGCGCGAGTTTGCCGACGCGATCGACCAGTCGATTGGTTCCAGGACGGGCCAGTTTGTAGTACGAAACAAGATGGCAACCGCCCAGTATATTAAGCTCAATAGGACGGAGTATCGCGTCGAAGCGGGTGGAATCCTAACCGTCCCAGTTCAACCTGGCACGATTGCCACAAAACTTCCTGGCGAGAGCATCAAGACTTGGCTGATCGGCGCTCCTCACTACAAGCAGTCGATCGACATCGTGCCGCGTCAAAGCAACACGGTGTATTACTCGACGCCGGTCGACCAAGTCTACGTGAATCGTCCGATCTACTCGCCTTGGTAGGCTTGATTGAATTCAATTTTGACGGCCCGTTGTTACAGCGGCCGGCTTCGCCGGACCCATTGCTGCCAAGCGGTCTGCAACTCGCCGACCGTTTTAAAGCCGTAGAATTCGTGCAGCGATTGCTCGGAGTCGCCGTTGCCAACGGCGACTCCAAATTTGACTAGTTGCCGTTTGTCACCGCGGGACAGAAGGAAGTCCGTTACCGACGATGCGATGGAATAGGCCGCAATGTCGCTGGTGGGGATTTGCTTTCGCGTAACCACGCGCGCGATCTGGGGCCACTGTTCGGTTTGCGCGAAGTGGTCGATTACGGAGCGTCGTTTCGCGATGCGCCGTGGGTCGTCGTACCGGCTGGCAATTCCCTCTTCCAACCAGGCGGGCAGTCCGCCTTCAAACTTTGTCGCCATGATGGTGTGCACAATTTCGTGTTTCAGGGCGCTGCCCAAGGCTTGATGCACTGAAGTTCTCAAGTAAATCCTGTGCAGAGACCGCTTCGGATTATCGATGGGCCACGTAATCGCCCTGTCGTCGTTGGAAATAGCAACGGTAATGACTGTCCGCCCGCTGCCCGGGTCGAGCGGTTCACCCAGCCATTGGACGGCAAGCGAATGGCGAAATTCATCAGCCTGGGCTAAGACCTGTTCGGCCAATTCCTGCGCCTGCTGACGCGAGGTCTGGTCGGGCGTGAGGACCGAGAAGTTTTCGTTGAAGGCCAAACCGGCGGCCGACAACGGCGAACACGACAACAAAACGATAAGAAACGCAAGCCTTGCGCGGTACATAAGATCCCTCCTTGGATGTGACTCACGAAATCATTTTCGTGACTGGGTAAGCCAATGTTGTAATCCATGTTGGGGCGACGGGAAAAGATCGATATTTCAAGCCGCTCGCAAGAGGCGAATATCGTCGAATTCCATGTTCGCCAGCAGTGCTGGCAGAGTTGCCTGGATTGCCACCAACACTAACTAACCCACTGGGCCAGCCAGTAGGGGCATGCCAACATTTGATCGGCGCAGTGGTTTTTCAGCCGATGATTAGCCGTGCTGCACGTGCTTTGGATCGATGCTTTGCAGCACTTCGGCCAGGGTCGAGGCGGTTGTCGCCAGTTGCTCTTCCGTGTGTAGCGAGTTGATGAAGAACCGCAGCCGCGCTCCTTCCTCCGCGACGGCTGGATGCAGAATGGGTTGGACGCTGATGCCGCGTTCGCGCATCAAACGCGAAGCGGTGAGGGACTGAAGTGAATTGCCGAGGATCACCGGTACGATGGGGGTCTGGCCGCTGGCTCCCGTGTTCAGTCCATGTTGCTTGGCCAAGGATAGGAAATGCGCTGCGCGGGCTTGCAGCGTTTTCACTCGCTGGGGCTCTTCGCGCAGAATCTGCAAGGACTTGAGCGCCGCGCCGGCGCTGTGGGGCGACAGCCCAATGCTGAACACCATTCCCGGGCAAGTGTGCTTCATGTATTGAATGAACTGCGTCTTTCCGGCGATGAACCCGCCACAAGCACCGAAGGCTTTGCCCAGCGTGCCCATCCAGACATCCACATCCTTGGGGTTCACGCCAAAGTACTCGGCCATGCCGCGGCCGGTTGCTCCCATGGTTCCGATCGAATGCGCCTCGTCGACCATCAACAACGCCTTATGACGGCGCTTGACTTCCACGAAATGCGGCAAATCGGGAAAGTCTCCGTCCATGCTGTACACGCCTTCGATGGTGACCAGCACTTTACGATATTGCGTGCGAACTTCTTTCAACAGGCGATCCAAGGCCTGCCAATCGTTGTGCGGAAAAGTCCGCCGGTCGGCGCCGGAAGTCTGAGTGCCGACGATGATGCTGTTGTGAACGAATTCATCCTGAATCACCAAGTCGCCCGGATTCATCAGATGGCCGATGACGACGTTGTTGGTTAAGTAGCCGCTGACGAAGGTAATCGCGTCTTCATTGCCGGTGAATTCGGCGAGCGACCGTTCCAACTCGGTATGCAGAGGGCGCGTGCCGGCCACCAATCGGCTGGCGGAAACGCTCGTGCCGTAATTGTCGATGGCGTCCTTGGCGGCTTGGGAAACGGCCGGATCGCCCGACATGCCCAAGTAGTTGTAGCCCGAAAAGTTAATCATCTCGCGGCCGTCGACGACCGTCCGATTCGTGCTCACCGATTGATGCACGCCGAAGAACGGATTGGTTTCACCCGCCGATTCCGCGGCGGAGAGCATCGACTTGAGCTGTACCCACTCGGGCAGAACTTCCAGGTTGTAGTCCTCTTCGGGGATCTCGTCGGCTGGTTGAGACTCTTTTGTTTTGAGGCAATCCTCGATCGCGGCGGTAATCTCGTTGCCGGTTTCAATATCCAACAAGACGTCTTCCGGGAAGCGAACGTCGAATTCTTTTTCCAAGCGGGCGATGATATCCATCCGCTCGAGCGAATCGAGTCCCAATTCGACGACATTCGTATCGAGGGTGAGTTCTTTGGCCCGTTCCTTGGCGACGGCCTGCACATGGCGCAACACCGATTCGGCAATTTGGCTGCCGTCGAGCGTCGTTGAATTATCGATCATGGTTCATTCCTGATTCATGCCTGTTGGGTGGCTGGGCCGAACGACGTGAGCCGACGTTCTCAAGATAGTCAACGTGCTTCTTTCACTCAAACATAGCCGTAGTCACTAAACCACCGCCACGCCTCGTGTACGGATTCTTCCGGATGTCGGCTTTGATATCCCAGCTCGGACTGGGCCCGGCCGCTGTTGTAATAGTGAAACAAGCTCGACATCTTGATGGCTGCCGAATTGACACTGCCCTCGTTGCCGGTCAATTTCGCTGCAAGGTCGCCGCTCCATCCGCATAGGTTCCGGAACAGGGGGCCCATTCTGAATAGCGGACCCCGGCCGCCGGCCACTTCGGCGAACAGTTTCCAACAGTCAAAATAAGTCATATTGTATCCAGCCAGGATGTAGCGCCGACCACTGGCTCCGTTTTCGAGGGCGGCAAGGATGCCAGCGGCAACATCTCGTACGTCGCAAACGCTCATCCCTCCCACGGGTGCCGCGGGTGTGAAGCGGCGGGCGACCTCAATTAACATTCTGCCTGACGACGGCTTCCAGTCCCAGGGACCTAACATAAATCCCGGATGGACAATCACCGCATCCAGCCCTCGATCGACCTCGTCCAGTACCGCCTGTTCGGCCTCGCGTTTGCTTACGACATAGGCACAAGGTGTCTTTTCGCCCACCGAATCTTCATTGGCGGAAGAATCTGGAGAGCCGGGGCTCAAAGTGTCGACCGTGGAAACATGGACCAGTTTAGCTCCCGCCTCACGAGCGGCCAGGGCCACGGCTCTCGAACCCTCGACATTGATCGCCCGTGAGATTTCGAGTCCGGTCCAGCCGATTTGAATGAAGGCGGCCGAATGGATCACGCCCTCCACGCCCTGGCAGGCCCGGCGTATCGCGTCTGGCTCGCGAAGATCGCCATGAACGACTTCGATATCAAGATCCGCCAGCGGCCGTCGATCGCTTGTGGAACGCATCAGCACACGCACCGCTTGCCCCTGCTCAAGCAGCAATCGAACTACGTTATTTCCGACTAGTCCGGTCGCACCGGTCACCAGCGTCCGCATTCCAGAGACTCCTACCACCGGATACGTTGGTTCAAGATCTATCCTATTATAGTTGCGCGCCCGATAATTTCGGAGACGAATTGGGGATTGATCTCCCATCATTGACGACTCACCGAATGGGCCACTCGCAAAATGGGACAGGCACCGAGACTTCGCCTTCAATTCCGCTGCCAAAAAGAACCCTGCTCGGAGCCCGTCCCCTATTGCGAACTGCACGTGAGTGATTCGGGATGAAAGTAAGTCGCACGCGGCTTGACCGCCTGCGTTGCTGGCTTCTAGAGTAAGTGACACCCTTGAAAGGACAAACGCCGAATGGCCCTAATCGAAGTCAAACCGGTCGAAACCAAACGCGAGCAAAAGCAGTTCTTTGACTTGCCCTGGAAGCTTTACCAGGGAGATCCCAACTGGGTTCCGCCGCTTCGCCAAGGCCAAAAGGAACTGCTCGGATTCAAGCCGCATCCGTTTCACGACAATGCCGACATGCAGACGTTTCTGGCATTGCAAGACGGCCAGCCGTGTGGGCGCATTGCCGCGATCGTCAATCACGCACACAATCGGCAGCATCACGAGCAGCGAGGGTTCTTCGGATTTTTCGAGTCGGTCGACGACCAGGAAGTGGCGAACCAACTCTTGGACGCGACCGTGCAGTGGGCGGCTGACAAAGGAATGACCGCCGTTCGCGGCCCGCTGAACCCTTCGATCAACTATGAAATCGGACTACTGGTCGACGGATTTGACTCGTTGCCAACGTTCATGATGACTTACAACCATCCTTACTACGAATCGTTAATCGAGGGATACGGGTTCCAAAACGCGCAAAATCTCTACGCTTATTGGGGCCACGTCGACATGCTGGAAAAGCTGGATAAGAAATTGGAATTTATCGTCGCGGAGGCGACGCGCAGGTTCAAAGTCAATCTGCGGCCCATGGACCGGTCGCGATTCGGCGAGGAAGTGCGGCTGTTCCTGCGGCTGTATAACGAATCGAGTACCGGCGTCTGGTGTTTTTCGCCGATGTCCGAGGCTGAAGTCGACCATGCCGCCGACTCGCTGCGGCACTTGATCTGTCCAGAAATGACCTCGGTCGCCGAAATCGAAGGCCGTCCGGTCGGCGCGGCGTTTGGCCTGTTGGACTACAACCCTCGAATCAAAAAGATCGACGGCCGATTGTATCCCTTTGGTTTCATGAGACTGCTGTGGAACCGTCGTTCGATCAAGCGGGTTCGCATGGTGGCCACCGAAGTGATCCCGGAATACCAGCGGTGGGGCCTGGGCCTGTTGCTGTTGTCGCGAATCTTACCGGACGGGCTCGCAATGGGTATGAAAGAAGTTGAATTCTCGTGGGTCGCGGAGAGCAATCATCTATCGCGGGCTTCTTTGGAACGAGGGGGCGCGAAGCGGACGAAGACCTATCGCGCTTACGACTATGAAATTCCGGCGGCGGGGCGGAATGCCGATTCGAAGTAAGGCGACGCGGTCTGTTTTGAACACTCGCGCGAGACTACAGCCAGCGAATTATTGCGCATAGACCGGCCACCATGACCACGAACCACAGCCAGTAAGTTGCAATGGTCTTCTTTTTTTTCGCCGCGGCTTGCCGGCCACCAGCGGCCAGGTTCGCGGGGAAGTGATCCCGCAGCGACGCTGCCTCCTCCAGATTTCGATAGCGACAGCCGACAACGAATCCGATCACGCAGGTATCCTGCCAACGGACTTCCGCGTCCAACTGGGCCACCGATCCGTCCGGATGCACCAATTCCAATACGATTTCGTCGCCCAATTCCAGCGGCTCGGGCGTGTACATGCAAAAGCCGCCCTGAGAATAGTTTTCGATATGGACATCGACCGCCGCATCAAATCGTTCGGGGCAGAGGATGCGGGCGTCGACTTGCAACTTCTGTCGATCGGATTCCCGCCGCTCGAGAAGCCCCGCGGTAACGAGTTCTTGGAGGACTTCTTCGGGCAACTCCGAGGCGAAAGAACCTTCCAACGTCCAATCTTCGTCCTCGTGTTCATGAACTCCACAAATGACGCCTGCCGACGTATGGTCGATTCCACCTCGTGGAGCAACAATTCTCAAGCCAACCGCTTCGCCAACACAAACTTGCTGCGATGCTCGAAGTCGGGCACCCGTGGCGGAGAGATCCTGTAATTCGCACTCCGTCGTACACAAGTCGCCATCGACAAGCCGGTAGATGCTCGCCTGAATGTTGCTCTCGGCGCTGGTGCAATAGATTTCGCCATCCGATTTGAGCGGATCTTCTTCACTCTGCAGCGGGTCCTGATCGAGCCGCTGACTGCGAAGCACTTGACGTTGTTCAAGACGTTGCTGTGACATTTGCAAAAGATGTCTGCGAAACCGACTCACTGCCGAGTCTCGGTTCGCTGATTTCCCCGTTCTTGGTTGGCCGCTAAAAAAACATAGCTTTTTGTACGGCGACAGGCACCCTGCGCGAGCAACTCGCGGTGCGTTAGCTCGGAATTTTCGGATTGGATGGCTCAAGCCGCGCGATAACCAGCCGCTCGCCGAGATAGGCTCGCATTGTCGCCCAGGAAATCGGCAAGTAGAATCGGCTTAATACAATGAAAGACAGCTACAACCACTTTAAATCCGTCAACTGGCGAATTCCGCGTGGCCGGTAACACCTTTGGACATTCGTTTCGAATTACCACGGCAGGCGAGAGCCACGGGCCGGCTAATGTCGTCATTATTGACGGGGTTCCCGCCGGATTGCCGCTGGCCGAGCAGGATCTGCAACCGGATTTGGATCGGCGACGTCCGGGACAATCCAAGGTCACCACGCAACGCAAGGAGAGTGACGAGCCTGAGATTCTGTCTGGCGTCTTCGAAGGAAAGACGACCGGAACATCGATCGCTATTTTGATTCGCAATCAGGATCAAAGATCCAAGGATTACTCGGAAATCAAGGAAAAGTACCGGCCCGGACACGCGGATTATACGTTCGATGCCCGTTTTGGCTTTCGTGATTATCGCGGCGGGGGCCGATCTAGTGCTCGGGAAACCACGGTTCGCGTTGCCGCCGGAGCAGTTGCCAAGAAACTGTTGACAACGCTGCACGGCATCCAGGTCGTGGGCTACGTGAAGCAAATTGGCGACGTCGTGGCCGAGATTCCCGATCCGGCCGCGGTAACCCTGGATCAGGTGGAAGCCAACATAGTGCGTTGTCCCGACGCGACGACTGCCAATCAAATGATCGACTTGATCGACCAGATGCGGCAAGAGCAAGATTCGATCGGAGGCATCGCCGAGTTGGTCGCCACTGGTGTGCCGGCCGGTTGGGGCGAGCCGGTCTTCGACAAGCTCAAAGCCGATCTAGGGAAGGCCATGTTCAGTTTACCTGCCGTGCTGGGCGTCGAGTACGGAGCCGGTTTCGCAGTCGCGTCGGCACGCGGCAGTCAAAACAACGACGTGTTCGTATCGCGAGACAATCAGATCCTCACCCAGACCAACCGTCACGGAGGCATGTTGGGCGGAATCTCTTCCGGCATGCCGATCGTAATGCGATGCGCGATTAAACCGACGAGCAGTCTGTCTCAAGAACAGCCCACCGTGACCACCGGCGGCGAGCCCACTTCAATCCGCACCAAAGGCCGCCATGATCCCTGCCTGTTGCCGCGATTCGTCCCCATGGGAGAGGCAATGATGGCTTGCGTGCTGGCCGATCACTGCCTGCGCAGTCGCACGGCGCGGTTGTCGGATCCAACCGGCGAGTAGTCTGCCGTCGCGAATCGGACCACACGCGGGCAGGGCGTGCAAACCAAAGACAGAATGTCTATAATGCGGACTGAGTTTTGTTTGCGCCCGCTGTTTTTCCGCGGAAGCAATGTCGCGGGAAGGGCTGAAGTGCCTTGGGAGGAATTCGATGAAATCAAGATCGCGGATCGTACTGTTGGTCGTGGCGTTCTGCCAGTCGGTACAAGCTGCCGACCCTGAACCGAACGAAGTCGAAAAACGGCAGATCGAGCGTTGGGCGAATCTGTACGCCGAAATCGCCGGGGAACATAAACTAACCGTTGAGAGCGAAGGCCGGCAGGAATTGCACTTTCACGCCGCTCCGTTGTTGAAATACACCAATCCCGTCCGCCAGCGACAGCAGCACGGCGCTTTGTTTTTGTGGACGCGCGCTGGCCGGCCTCAAGTGGTAGGAACGCTTTGGTCGAAGCAGCTTCCGGATGCTAGCCGTCGCAGAATCGCAACCGAGTTTCATTCGCTGTCGACGGACCCCGTCGCTTCGAGCCATCATGGTAAGGGCGTTTGGCATACGCGCGCGGCGGGGCTGAAATTCATGATGGTGCCAGATGCCGTTCCGGTGGCGGAGTCGCCCGAACGCCGACTGCTTCAATTGCGAAGGCTCGCGCGCGAATTCGTCGGCGAGAGCATCGACGAGCAAAAGCGACAACTGCGGTTGCTGGCGAGGCCCTTGTATCGGTACGGCGGCGATGACTTGGATGTACTCGATGGCGGCCTTTTCACTTTGGTGATGGCCACCGACCCTGAGTTGATTCTACTGATCGAGGCTCGGAAGGCGGACGACGGCTACCGCTGGCATTTTGCCGCGGCCCGATTCACCAACGCTGCTTTGCGCCTTCGTCATCACGACAAGACGGTGTGGAGTTGCCCGGCGGTCGACCCAACAGATCAAAACGGTACATACTATTACAATCCGCAAGTAATGGTTCGCGCGGCCATTATCGAATAGTTTTTCTTTTCGTTGTGATCCATCAACGCTATAATCCAGCATCCTTGACGGGATCAGCTTCCCCCATGCCTTTCGCGTCCAACCCACAAGGCCCTTCGTGCCTAACTCACAACAAAGTCTTAATCGCCGGCAAGCCTTGCGGCTTGGAAGTGCGGGCTGTGTAGCCTTGAATCTTGGGGGATTGCTTCGCGCCCGCTCGGTCCACGGAGCGAATGCCGGCTCGGTCACCGCCAAGGCGAAAATCCGATCGTGTATCGTGATTTTTTACTACGGCGGCCCGAGCCACCTTGATACGTTCGATATGAAGCCGAACGCGCCAAGTGAAGTACGCGGTGAATTCAATCCGATTTCAACTTCCGTACCCGGCTTGCAAATCAGCGAACACTTGCCACACACCGCCAAAGTCATGCACCACGTGGGAGTCGTTCGCGGCATGCACCACACGAATCGTTTGCACGACTCGGCATCGACGGAAACGCTGACCGGAAGGCAATCTCCCCAAGGCGATCGTGAAGAATTCGCCCCGACTCCGCAATTCTATCCCTGTCATGGCGCGAGCGTGAGCTACATGCGTCGCGGCCTCGACATCGACGTGCCGCACGCCGCGCTGCCTTGGGTTTTCCATAACGTCGTGGATACGCCCTGTCAGGGCGGCGGATTCCTAGGCTCGGCCTACGATCCGTTTTCCATCAATGGCGACCCGGCCAACGTCAGTTTTCGCGCGGAGGTGTTGTCGCGGCCGTCGGAACTTTCGATTCAGCGGCTGATGCAGCGGAAAGCGCTGACAGAGCAGTTGGCAACCGGTTCGGCGTTGAACGACTTGCCGCAATCCCGACAGGTCAAGGCGTTGCACGAGAAAGCCCTTGAATTGATGCAGTCGGAAGCCCTCGCGCGGGCCTTGCGAATCGAAGAAGAACCCCCGGCGATGCGCGAGCGTTACGGATTGTATCCAGACAAGCCGCCCCCAGGCGTGCGCGAAGTTCACGGCCATCAGTTGCGCGGCCAGAATGTGCTGCTCGCCCGGCGATTGGTCGAGGCTGGCATACCTTTCGTGAATGTTTATGACTTCCGACAGCAGGGCCAAAACTGGGATTCGCATTCCAACAACTTTGGCGAACACAAGGATCGCTTGCTGCCGCCGGCCGACCGAGCGTACTCGGCGTTGATCGAGGATTTGCACGACCGAGGTTTGCTGGAATCGACATTGGTGGTGGCACTCGGCGAGTTCGGGCGCACGCCAAAAATCAACAAGAACGCTGGCCGCGACCATTGGCCGGATTGCTACAGCATCACTTTAGCGGGCGGCGGTGTTCGCGGCGGCATGACCTTCGGCGCGAGCGATCACCTGGGTGCGTATCCTGCCAGCGACGCGGTCACTCCGGCAGATCTGGCGGCAACAATCTATTGGCGATTCGGCCTCAACCCGCAGTCCGAAATACACGACAAGACCGGTCGTCCCCATCGCTTGGCGGACGGCAAGCCGATTGAAGATCTGTTTGTCTAAGCGGAAGAAACAGTCGGCGAATCGCGTGCCTCGCCGGCCGCCACCATCACAATCCGCCCCGGCTTCAAGCCTCGTCCCTCGGCCTCATGCCCATTGTACTACGATGCGCCCGTCACAGTTCAACAACTTCATACTCGCCGTCCGCGGCGAAGCTGATGACGCAATCATGCGCACAAAACCGGTACCGAACCGTAACTCCGTAGTCGTGAACATCAATCCCGTCAAAGTCAGGGCCGTTCGCCGTTCTGCAGCCTTTTTCTTCACTACGAAAATCTGCCACTGAGCGAAACGCGATTTTCCGGACCGGTGCCCCCATTGGGGTATCGCCGACGTAGACGTTTAGATCTCGGGTCATTGGTTGATATTGAACTTCCTGCATCCAAAGATCCAAGCCACGAGAAACCTCGTCGTGGATTTCACGCCGCTCGACGACTTTCACGGATTCAGCAAGACGCCGAATTTCATCAAGTGCTTCGGTGTCAATCTCGTACGGCGCGCAAACCGCGCAAATGTACTCAAACTGCTGATCCTCTGTCATGGTGCGCCAAAGTCCTGCTGCCGCGCACTCCGTTACACGTTTGCGCGCTATGGCCGATATCCGATGATAGTCGACTAAGTGCAGTTTGTGCGCCCGCTGTCCGAAAAGTGCTACGGAAAACACGCGATTTGCGATGTCCGCTACTAGGGGACTTCCCGCGATATCCGTATCACTGGGATCCTCCGCGAACTTGCTTTCAATGATCACGCGTCGCAAAGCGTGAAGCTCATCGTCATTCAACTTCAGTTCGAAGGTCATCGGTTTTGATTACCCATGGATCAGTGTCCCCCATTGGTAACGCTCATGTTCACGCACCAAATCAGAAAAATCCGCGGACGATGCCCCGGAAGTCACACCGTAAACATTGGGTAGCGGGCGGCCCAGCCAATTAACGATCGTTCTTCCGGTGCGATATGACGTATTCGACATCGCCGTTACTTAGAGTATTGATCGCGACGGAAAGCTCGCGACCATCAGGAGTAGTCAGCCTGACTTTGCTTCCCTCCACAGCGGTCAAACGAGCCGTGATTGCGAACTGTCCGGTCTCATCTTTCCACTGGCGAACTTCGTTCTCTTCCTCAGCCGGCTGCTTGTCGCCTTGAGGTTGATTAGGTCTGGGCGAAGTCTTTAGCGGAACATCTTGCACGACTAGAGTACTGTCACCCGACAATATGGAAACCAAAACACCTTCGTCGGGGACACAGTGAATTCGTTGGTCAAATGACAATCGTGACCCATGCCGCCCGTACATCATCTCACGCGAATCAGTGAGCTTTTTGTCCACGTTCGGAATTGAAACGACCGTTTGTCCGTTGGAGGAATCTTTCACCTGCATGTCGTTTTCCGTCACCGCAATGTGGTATTTTGCATCGTAAGTCGGAACACAAGGCGTAGTTCTGAAATTCCTTACCAGGTCGACGCCGTAAAGTCCTCGGGCGGTACAGATCTTCTTGCCATCGGCTGTCGGAGCTATGTGGCCGACTGTGTCGTGCTCGTAAAAAGTCCTTGGTTTTGAGCCAAGGACCAGCGTTTGCATTCCTCTTGGTGAACCAGAAGTACTCCAGAATCCAAAGGCTTCCCCGTTCGCCGATGCACGGATATAGACAGTTTCCCGGACAGAGGTTCCGTTGCGAAAATGGACTCTTTTCGTCGCCTCTTTCTCCGTTTCATCTCGTGAATACCGCGCACGATTGATTCGCTCTATTTGATACGTGTCGATGTTCATCAGGCTGAAGTGGGCTGCATCCAGCGCCCCGCTTCCTTCTGCCCAGTGAATCAGCATCGGACCCGTGGATGCACTCCCCATCGCGACCGCTTTTACGCTACCATCGATTGGCAGCGGTTTTGTCGACACCTTTTCCATCGTTTTCAATGACCAACGAGTGATTTGATTGTCGAAGGGTGTAACGACGAATGCCTCCTCTTGGCAGGCCGCGCAAAGAGCGTCCGATGGCGCTGGGATCGTTAGAACGATCTTTTTCTCACGAACATCGAAGACCACAATTTGCTCTTCCAAATCAATCTGCAGCATGAGGAATCGGCCTCCACCGCCTGCAACGACGCTGGTGACCGTTCCGGGCAATTCAAGGACCCGGAGTACGTCTTCGCGCTCCGATAAACTCTTGGGTTCCGAGGTTGTTGCATTGCCTCGAGGGGAATGTTTGACGACGCTGTTCGGCTTGGGGATCGAACCTGAAGCTGCATCAAATTCTGCGGGGGCAGTCAGAAAAACCCGCCCATCGCTGCGCGTGAAACGCAATTGGAATAAGTACTTTGAACTCTCCTTTGCGATTTCCAACGCCACCTTCCCGTGAGCGACGGAACCCTTCATTTTCAGCGGAGTGACGACCATGTTTTCGGCGACGGCCTTCCACCGGGTATCCTCGTCTGGCGTTGCCTTGGCCGAGACACCGTGCTGATTCACCGTCAGAATCGACACTTCATCAAGGTTTTGCTTTGGATCTATCAACGCCACCGACGTGTTGAATTCGGCCTTCTTTCCTACACGCCGATCGAACGCCCAGGTTACTGCCGCAACACGTCCTAGCAACATTTCCTTGAGTTGCTGCTTTGGTATGGCAAGGCCAATCTGAGTACCTGTTAACGTGGCGACCGAAATCCCAACGAGCGCGCCGGACTCGGTCACGATAGGGCCGCCGGAATTCCCCGGATTGATGTCCCCGTCAATTTGCAGGAATGCCGTTCTGCCGGCATCGTCCGTCCGGATACTGGAGACCGTGCCCTTGGAGATCGTGATGGACGGACTGCGGCTGCTGGTCGCCAGGAACCGGCCAAACGGAAAACCCAGTATCAGAACGGGAAGAGTTTCTCGAACCTCGACTTCCGAAACGATATCGAGCGGCTCTGGTAGCCGCTCGTGGCTTACTTTCAAGACTGCCAAATCATTCGCATCGTCGATTCCGACAATCGTTGCCCGCGCCCCAAATTCGTCGGAACTTCCACTGTTGAACATGCAGTTGATCTTTGAAGTGGCGTTTTGTCGCGTGCGAACGACGTGCGCATTCGTGACAACGACACCCTCCGTTCCCTCTCTTTCGATGACAAAACCAGACCCCGTTTGCGACCGATTGAGTGATTCAACCTTGATAAACACGGTTGCCGCTTTAAGCTTCGTCAAGGTCGCTGCCGGAATTCCTCCTTGGGCATGCGCGAACACGGGCGACATGAAGATGGCGAACCACATTGCTGACCACTTTGCAAATTGCATTGCGTTCTCCTCGCATTGACTGGAATGGCCTGAAGTAAAGGGATGCCACGTGAGCTTTGCCACGTTTTGCGCGGTCAAGGCAACGATTGTTCAGCGTCACACTGCTGCCTTCCCAACGCATGAAGGCCTGCCCGTGAATTCGCGACACGACACCCGCGACATCGAACGGCCACCAACCGCGAGCCTAAGCCAAAACGCTTCCGTTATCAACGGCGTTACGCCACTTTCAGCATTCGTGAACAACCACGTCGGACTGGAGACGATCTCCTGCGGGAAGGCTTTTCGAACCAACACTTCAAGTCGTTCCAGTGCCGAGCGAAGCGTCCCGGAAAGGGTCAAAACACCTCCGACATCCCAACGGGGCACGACTATTAGTTTGGGGCAGGGCAAGACAGTGCAGTCCATGCACGTCGTCCGGGGTGCGGTCGAAGATGGACGCGAGCCTCTTTCCAAGGCACTGGCGCAAAAAAAAGACGCCCGGTGCTTTGAGTCTTTGACTCGAAGTCGCACCGGGCTGTCCGATGGGGGTCGCTCGTTGTTTTTTACGCGGGGCTATTCAGCGTCTTTGGGCCGTTTTGAAGCGCGGGCCGCTTTTCGCTCTTCGGCGTTTAGTTCGCCGTCGCCGTCTTTGTCGAACTTCTTGAGTACCTCGTCGCTGAGCCGATTCTTGCGAGCCGGGGCGGCGGCGGAATCGGTGGGCCGGCCAGCGGCTCCGCCGTTCTTGCGGCGTTCTTCCATTGCCTTGCGCATCGCCGCTCGTTCTTCTTCGTTCAGCTTGCCGTCGCCGTCTTTGTCGAATCTCTTTTCCATCGCGGCGCGGCCGGCGGCCATGGCCGCTTGGCGTTCCTGTTCATTCAGTTTGCCATCGCCATCCTTGTCGAACTTCTTCAAAATCTCTGCCCGATTCGGCCGGTCGCCGCCGTTTCCCGGCCGCTTGCCCCGCGACGCCATGGCTGCCTTGCGCTCTTGTTCATTCAATTTGCCGTCGCCGTCCTTGTCGAACTTTTTGATCAGTTCGGCACGGTTCGGACGGCCACCATTCCCACCACCATTGGCTTGTATATGCTTGCGAAGTTCGGCTTTCTCGGCGTCGCTTAGTTTGCCGTCGCCGTCTTTGTCAAACTTCTTTTTCAGTTCGCGAAAGCGTGCGCCGCGCTGGCCGGCGCCGGCTTGGCCCGCTCTTTTCGCCTTGGCCTTTCGATCTCCTGGTTCTTCTCCAAAGGTGGGTGAAATCGTGACGGCCATCAACAGCGCGGCGATAGCAACCTGCATAAACTTCATGGATCGATTCCCTGTTCTGAAACGAATGAGTCGAGTGATGGAATGTGACGTGAATTGAGCTTGCTCGTTCAGAATAATAAACACCAGCACGCTCGGCGGGTTTCGCAAGATTTCCAAAATCGGCCCGCATTCGGCTCGCCGCGGGCCCGATTGTTAAGGGTGCCGTAATTCGCCCTGGCGCGCGGTCGTCCATTCGTTTCTGACCGCCGGGCAGTATTCCTCGGTAATTCGGGGATTTTGTTTGGTGAACCATGGTCCCAGGCGGTACAAAATACCTTGTCTGGGCCGTGAGAATCGGGGATGCCCGGTTTTATCGATTCTCCTACAATGCCGCCCCTATAAGCTCGCCGCAACATTCCCGCAGCGACCCTTTTCATCCAAGTTTGACGAGGTTACATCTCATGTCCCACACTCAAATTCTCACCCAACGAAATCTCGCGGCGGCTTCGCTAGCAGGCATGCTTTTCGCCTTCACCGTGGTGATGGCACCCGGCTGCGGCTCTGGCGAATCGACACAAAACGTCTCGAATTCAGGAGGTGGCCAGAACGGTTCGTCCGGCGGCCAGGCTTCCACTCAATCCACCGATGACTCGCCGGGGTCAGGCACTGGATCTTCGGGTCCCGTCACCAAGCCGCCCGTCATTTCAAGTCAAGCCTTGGGAGCCGACACTCCTCGACAGTCTTACGAAGTTCCCGACGGCACCCCCGAGGAAATCTTTGAGTTCGTCAAACAAGTTGGCAATATCGAACCGCAAAGCGCGGAAGAGCAACTCAAGATCATCACCGCGATCAGCGACGGCTGTGACCGGCTGTTGTCGATCGCGACCATCGCGGAACTCCGCGCCCAAGCCGCCGACACCAAAATCTATGTATTGAGTACACTCGCCCACAATGAACGGATGGCGATTGAACAAGCGGCGGGCCAGAACTCGGCGGCGATCGCTGCCGGACCTCACGAAACCAGACTGATCCGGTTTTGCAAAACTTTGTCCACCGATTCGGACCCCAGTATCGCTCGGGTTGGAAAGATGCGGACCATTCTGTTCAATGTTCGAGATTTTGTTCAGGGACAGAATGACGACTACGCTTCGCTCAAGCAATCGTTGGCCGACCTGTTGACCGACAAGGAAGGACATTCGGCCTTCATCGATTTCGCCGATCAAGTATCCACGAGCCTGTTCGAGGCGGGATTTCAAACCCAAGCGGGTGAAGTGATGGCGATGTTCGGCGGCGCGCTGAAGAACAACGAGAATGAACAGATCGCCAACTTCGCCAGCAGCATGATTGTGCAATCGAAAATGCTGGCCTTGGATTTCCCCAAGAAGATCGAAGCCGCCCGCACGAAGCA
This sequence comes from Planctomycetota bacterium, assembly GCA_029259935.1. Next base: position 8,177 of record JAJDEH010000253.1, on the reverse strand, counting down.
ACCTGGTTCCGACACGGTCCTGCTGCAGGCGGTTCAACAGTTGTTCGGTCCCGAGCCCGATTTGGCTCAAATGGAGATCGCCATTTCGGCAGGACAAAACATGGAAGTCGGCGGCAATTTGCCGGCCGCTCAGCAGATCTACCAACTTGTCATTCAAACCTATGCCAATCATCGCGATCAAGAACTGGCTCAAACCGCGCGCCGTCGAGCGACCAACGGAATGCGGCGTCTCGCTCTGATCGGGCGGCCATTTGAAGTAAGCGGCGTGACGTTGGATGGACAGCCTTTCAATTGGTCCCCCTATCAAGGCCGCGTCGTTTTGGTCGACTTCTGGACCACTTGGTCGCCGCAGTCGATGGCCGAGATTTCCAATTTGCGAAACAACTTGAAAGCCTTTCGAGAAAAAGGATTCGAGGTTGTCGGCATCAATTTGAATGAAGATCCAGAACGGCTGAAGAGCTTCTTCGGGGCCCAGCAGCTTTCTTGGCCGACCGTGGTTGCGGCCGACGCCGCCAGTCGTGGCGTTGATAAGAGTCCAATGGCCGTGGCTTGCGGAATCGAAGGAGCACCCTTTCTCGGCGTGCTGATTAACAAGCAGGGCATCGTCGAAGGAATACACGTGCGCGGGCCACGGTTGGAAAAGGAACTGACACGCCTGCTTGGCCCTGGAAAGCTGACCACCGGCCCCGGTTCTCCCAACGGCACTCCGCCGGCGCGAGCCGCTCAGCGACCGGGTACTAACAAATCGGGCGCGATCGAACGGCCGCGATTCAAATCGGATTCCACACAGCCAAGCCAGACGTTCTTTGTTTCCTTGGTCGGCGCCATTGCCGAAGAGGATGCAGAGGAAGACGATGCCGAGGAAAAAGTAAATCCCTACCTGGCTCCGGCCGGACTTTCGGTCGACAAGCTCGTCGATTTTATCCTCGACATGGAAGAGAAACCTCGCAGCATCAAGAAGCGCGACGGTTTCGCCGATGCCATTGTCGATGCCGCCGACCGCGTGTTGGCGGAAGACGCCAAGGCCAGCTACCGCCGCCTTGCCGCCTTGTCGAAGATCTCGATCCTTCACAAACGGGCTTCGCTGGGCAACGAAAAGGCGGACCAGCAACTGGAAAAATTCGTCGAAGAGATCGCGGGTGAAACAGACAAACAGATCGCCAAGGAAGTCAAGTTCCTGCAACTGGAACGCCGTGTTCTCAACGTGGACGAATTAACGTTAGCGCAAGTAACCGAATTGCTTGCCGAACTGAAAACGTTCTTCGAGGCCGAGAAGCTGGGCGAAAAGCACTTGCGTTTGGCGTCGAGTACGGTGCACGCCATCAATCGGCTGGACAGCGCCGACGAAGCCGAAAAGGAAAAGTACGGCGATCTGCGTGAAAAACATTTCGGCGACTTTGGCAAGCTGTTTGCAAGAAGCAAGAACAAGGAACTGGCCAGTTACGGCAAGAAGCTGGCCAAGGCTCCGAAGGCGAGCAGTTCCGATTTGGTCGGCAAGCCGCTTGAGCTGGAAGGCGTCACGGCCCTGGGTGCCGAGTTCAACTGGAAAGCGTATCGCGGCAAGGTCGTGTTGGTCGACTTTTGGGCCACTTGGTGCGGCCCCTGCCGCCGTGAAATGCCGCACGTCAAGGAGCTTTACAAGAAGCACAAGGAAGCCGGTTTCGAAGTGGTTGGGGTCAGCTTGGACAAAGACCTCGAAGCGCTGGCCAAGTACATCGACGAGAACGAAATCCCCTGGGAAAACTTGGCGGGCGACGGTACCAAACAACTCGCCGAGAAATATGGAGTTCGTGGCATTCCGACCATGATGCTGGTCGATCAAAAGGGCAACATTGTCGCCGTCACTCACAAGGTCGGCGATTTGACTGCGGATCTTGAAAAACTACTCAAACCGCAAGCCGCCGATTGAGGTTCCCGGAGGCACTCTCAAAGAATCGCGCCGAGCAGTTCCTTGGAGTGATCGGAAACTTCTTGATGCAGACTGCGCCCGTGCGCGTCGATGGTCACGACCGCGGGCAGGTTATTTACCTTGAGTTCCCACACGGCTTCCGGGCTGCCGAACTCTTCTAGCTGGACGCTGAGCACTTTTTCCACGCACTGGGCGTAAACTTGGGCCGCCCCGCCGATGCCGTGCAAGTAGACGCAGCCGTTTTCCTGACAGGCTTGCCGCGTCTTTTCGCCCATGCCGCCTTTGCCCATCACGGCCTTGATGCCGAACCGTTTGATAATATCGGCCTGGTACGGTTCTTCGCGAATGGAGGTCGTCGGGCCGGCCGCGACCACGCGATGCTCGCCGCCTTCCTTGATCACCACGGGGCCGCAGTGATAGATCACGCCGTCTTGAATGCTGTCCAGTTCGCCGCCGTCAAACAAATATTTATGAACCGCGTCTCGCGCCGTGTTGACGACACCGCTTAGCAACACCACATCGCCCGCTTTCAGTCCCCGCACATCTTCTTCACTGAGCGGAGTGGTCAATTGCACCACTTCGCCCGCCGGTATGTTTAGTTCAACCTGAGGCGCTTCTTCGTCGAATTCTCCTTCTCGCTGATAAAGCCAATCCTGAACCTGGCCTTCAGTGTCTAGCAATACGCCCCGCCGCCGATAGGCCCAGCACATATAGGCGATGGTCACATAATAAGACGCGGGCAACCGATTGATCGCGCCGACCTTGCAACCGCCGACCGTATACTTTCCGCTGAATCCCATGGGGCCGATATCGAGCGTGTTGGCCTGTTGCATGATGGTGTTCTCCAGTTCCGCCAGGCTGGGATCGGAATTCGTGTCATCCGGCGTTCGCAGCAGTTGCCGCTTGGCGAATTCGTACCCGCTGGCCCGATCGCCGCCGACACAAACGCCCAGAAAGCCCGGTCCGCAGCCTTTGCCTTGAGCCTTCCACACGGCGTCCAAAATACAAGCTCGCACGCCTTCCAAAGTTCGATCGGCGCGGCTGCCTTGGATTTCCATCGGCAGGCTGTACTGCGTACTCATGTTTTCGCAGCCGCCACCCTTCAGAATCAAACGCACGTCGATATGCGACTCACGGGTCTGCTCCCAGTGAAACACCGGGCTGCCCGCGCCCAAGTTGTTGCCGGTATTCTTGCCGGTCAGGCTGTCGACCGAGTTCTGACGTAGGTAGCCGCGCTCGGTCGCTTCGACCACCGCCTCGCGAGTCAGTTCCGCGAGTTGAACTTGATCGACGTCTTTGGGCGTTTCGAAATAGAAGTTGATCGTGCCCGTATCTTGGCAAATCGGCAGCGAACGCGATTTGGCAATGCCGATGTTTTGCTTGACCAATTCCAAAGCGAATTCGGCCTTGGAACCGGCCTCTTCCAGCGATCGGTTTAACGAGATGACGTGCTCGATATCCGCTGGCAAAAAAGCGCTGGTGCGGCGGATCAGTTCTAAAATGTTGGCGCGAAAAAGATCGGCATTCATCGTGGGGACTCGCGAAAAAAGTAAGGCACAAGGCGCAAAGCCGCGGTGGCAAGTTGTGGTGCGGGCGTCCCGCCTGCAGACTGCAGCCGAGACGGCTGCACCACAATTGGAAAAACCGACACGGCGGTGACCACGCCGCGCGTCAATCCTACCCGACACCCTGTCAACGAAAAAGGCGGCGGCCCCGCCGGTTCTCCCCCTTGCCAAGGGGGAGTTAGAGGGGGTCGTTTGCCTTATCGCAACCGGCCACGAACCTCTTGAAACATTCTAAATTGTCAAAGATCAACAAGACGGGTCGAAGCGGGGCACTCACGCTGGTGTAACATATGGCCCTTCACTCATTTCCCTTGTTTTTAAGCAGCTCGTTTAAATTCGCACTCGAAATGTTTGCAAAGAAAAATCGGATCGCCGACATCTCAAGAAATGCGTGACGCCCTGACGCTTCGAATGACGAATCGCAGCTTCTTACAACGGGCTGCCCGGCACGGTGTGGATTTAGCCTCGTGTACTCAGCACGATGTGTACTCAACTCCGTGTGAGTACTCAAACCCCGTGTGCCCAATCCCATCTTAGCTTCATTTTACTCGGTTCCCGCCAAAGGGTCTACTTAAAGGCTGACCGGCCCTGGAGCGGCGGAGAGGCAACCAATAAGAAAATCCGAAATCCGAATCTCGAAATCCGAAACAAACACGAATTTCAAATGCTCCAATGACAGAATCGGCTGGCTCCACGTTTTGAACATTTGATATTCAGATTTTGAATTTGTTTCGGATTTCGAGATTCGGATTTCGGATTGATCAACCACAACGAGTTTTCACCCAGTCGATGATCTGTTCGGCGGTTTCATCGGTCCACTTTCGATTGATGTCCAAGTGGCCCAGAATTTGAGGGATCTTATTCGCGAACATGTCCGCGGCCGCCTTCTTTAACTTGTCCGGCGAGGTGACGTCGTTCAGCATGTTGTGAAACTTTTCGTCGCCGAGCGTCTCCCAATGCGTCTGATAGGCTTCCGACGACCTTTCGATGCCGCTGTGTAGGTGGCTGACCATGATCAGGATGTCGTGCAGCGACTTACGGCCGTTCAACGCCGCGTCGACCGCCATTGAGAATTCATGCATGCAAAATGCCGACTTCCAATACTTATCGCTGTGGATCACCAACACCTTGTCGGCCACTTTGATTCGTTGCATGAACCGCGTGATGCTGTCGCCCGCAGCCATTGCTTGCTTATCGCGTATCGCGACGATTGTGGGGTCGGCTTGCAGCGCGTTGAATAACCTATCGACCGGTTCTTCATAACCGGGCGGAATGGCGCTGGCCTTCGGATCCCAAGAATAGGAAAAGAAGACTTGCGTTTTCTTGGGCGGCTCGCCGGCCGCTAGCGCCGTGGAACGCCCGCCCCGTATCGGTTCGCCGCGGCGGTCGGGAACGAACGAGGTAACATGTTCCGCCAACGTAGCGCAGCGCTCCCGGGCGGCGGGGCCGGCAACGGAAATCTCGATCCGGCCGCCCAGCTTGTTTTCCGCCATTTCGACTTGGATCCAGTAGGTATGTTCGTCCTTGCTGTTGTGCAGATAGAACCCGTCGACGGCGTATTGGGCGTCGGTGCCGTAGCTTTCACCCAGGTTCTTCAGCAGCGCGTGCCAATCGCCTTGGTGCAGCTTGTCGGACTGGATCGTATCGCGGTGCTTGGCACTGTCCGGCAGGGAGTCGAAGTGCCGCTGGAAATTCAGATCCTCGGATTTCGGCAGATGCTCGAAACTTTTGTAAACCGCTTCGCCCCAGTACGACTCTTCGCGGGACACCAAGCGAAACACAACGCCGACCGACTCCATGAACGAGATCAGCAACTGTTGTTCCTTCTGGTCGTAGTCGTCGCCCCACACCCAGTTCGCCAGATCCTGACGGGTGAACTGCCCATGGCTGTTGCACAGTGCCTCATAAATCGTACTGCCCTGGCGGCGGTCGAGTACCGTATAGATGGCGTTCAAAGCCCATCGCTGGCCGATAATCACTTGGCCCTCGAAGAGATCCTTGTTCCAGTAGACCCAGCCGCTGTGGGTCAGGAATTCCAAGGTGCGGGTCAGGCGATCCTCGGTCAGTTCAAAGCGTCCTTCGTTCAGCGCCTCGGCCAGCCGCGCAAATTTTCCTTCCCGATCGACGGCCGTGTGATCGATGATGCAATCGTGCAGCAGTTCGCCAAACCGCTCACGGGGCAAGCGGTTGTAGCGCGGCTGCTTGAGCTGGTGCGAGCCGAATTCCGACTCGGGCAGCCACGAACTGACCATCGATTGGGCGATTTCCCAGTGCGCCGGAACCGCCGTTCCTTGCGTGCGGACGACTTCGCCTACTTCGCCCTTGATCCAATCGACAAGCTTCCCTTTTTCGCCTTGATTCTGATACGAATCGTGAAAGTAGCAGGGAATGTTCTCGGAGCAAAAATACTCGTCGCCGATTTCCGCGCGCAGCCGGGCCCGCAGTTCGTCGCTGCCGGTCGCGTGGTGCGAGCAGACGATCGCCACGCGCGGTTTGTGCGGGCAGACCAGGTGGATCGTGTCTAGCCAGTATTTCAGCGGCCGCCATTCGTCTTGGTACCCGAATTTGGAATTGGACTCGGGCGCCAGTTTGCCGTCTTGTTCGGGTTTCCAAACCACCACGAACACCGCGCCTTGGCTCATGAACAAGCGGTGCGTGTTGTGATAAATCTCTTGGCCGCCGAAATCCCACAGGTGCAGATGAATCGGCCGCACCGCCGTGCCTACCGTCGAATAGCAGTACCAGTCCCAGAATTGCACGCCGTGCGTGCTGTCGGGCTGGTGTTGCTGCGGCTGATCGGTGACCAGCGATCCGGCCAAACAGGTCTTGCCCGCTTCGCCATTGCCCAGGATCAGCAGCTTGCAGCGCCGCACTTCCCCCTGGCCGAACGACCGCACATCATTAAAGTAAGCCTGTGTCCGCTGGGCAACATTTTCGTCGTCGGCGCGGCCATGTTCCGATCCGGGCGGCATCAGGATGCCCGATTGAAACAAGAACAACGTCCGCGGCGTTCGCCGTTGCCGGGGAAGTTCGGTGAAGTTTTCGGCGTAGGCCAAGTCGAAATAATCGATCGTTTCGGGAAAATCGGCCTCGGGGTCGAAGCCGCCCAAGCGGGTACATCCGCGGAGCCCCAACCTTCGCAGCCGGCGGGGCCATTTCGCCGGCAAGCCAGTCAAGTTCCGGCAGCGGTTCAGGTCGATGCGGTCCAGCGTCGCGGGCCAGGCGTTGATCTGCGGTAAGTTTTGGCAAGAAGAAGCGTCGAAACGCGTCAGGTTGGGGCAGGCGGCCAGCAGTTGATTGATCCGGTCGCCGGCCAGTGGCAGCCCGGCAACACTCAAGTCGAGCAGTTCTTCGAAGGTCTGTTGTTGGATTGGCAGATCGTCGAGCCGGGGGCAGTTTTCGATGACCAGCGTTTCCAGGCCGGCGGGCAGGTTGGCGACACTCGCGAGATCGGGGCAGTCGCGCGCTTCCAGGCGCAGTAACCCCGGCGGCAACTCGGGCAGATGACTCAATTCGCTAATTTGCCATAGATAAAGATCCGTCAGCTGCGGAAACCGGGCGGGCAACTCGGCCAATGCGAGCAGTTTCGGATCATCGCGATTCCGGCCGGTTGGTGAATTGCCGAGCACGATTTTTTGCACGTTGGTGCCATATTCGTCCCAGACGGGCGACCGCTCTGTTTCATCAACGACGCCTGCTAATAGCTCTGCCTCGGCCATGGTGTTCATTTCCTGTGTCGAAAAAATTTTCGCGCGCTCCGCTACGGCGGAGCATTCGCCGGTCGACTTCACTCCCTCGTCCCTCGGTCGCTGCGTCTCCCTGGCTCACGCTCCTCCTCCGCTCCGCGGCTTGCTGCTGGCCTATGAACTAGAGCGCAGCGGAAGCCAAGATAGATGCTCCGGTCGTCAGGCCCGACCGCATAGCGGTAAGCCGACCGCACGAGCCGCGCGCTGACGAACCAGCTACCGCCGCGAACCGCCCGATACACGCCGTCATCCACGAACGGATCGCATACTCCCTGAATACGCCTTCGATAAGCGTTTCCAGCAAAATGATCCCGACACCACTCCAAAACATTTCCGTGCATATCGTAGAGCCCAAAATCATTGGCTTGCTTACCAGCCACCGGCTTGGTCGAATCCGAATTTCGACCATACCACCCGGCGGTCGCCAAAGCTGCCTCGCCGTCACCGCTGTGATATTCCGTCACGGTTTTGGCCCGGCAGGCATATTCCCATTGCGCTTCGGTGGGCAACGCGGCCGTCCAATCCGCTGCTGGAAACTCGGCGGACTTGGTCTTCGTCAGCCAATCGCAGAAGTTTTCGGCTTGATGCCAATCCATGTTTTCCGCCGGATGATCCGGACGTCCCTCGAAGTGATTTTTGTGATCAATTTTTTCGGCCTCGGTCCACAAGGCAAATTGGGCCTGGGTCACCGGCGTCTCGGCCAGCCAAAATTCGCTTAGCGTCACGCTATGAATCGGCTCCTCACGGGTATAGTATCCGCGGCTGCCCATCAGGAACGTTCCCGCTGGAATGCAGCGAAAGGCCATGCTCACGCCCTGTTCGGGCCAGGTCAAAACATGTCGTGCTGGTTCGTGCATGATTGCCCAGTCCCGCCGGATGATCTTGTTGGATGTTTTTTAAGCTTACGGACACTGGCGGGCGACCCCCTCTAGCTCCCCCTTGGCAAGGGGGAGAACC
>JAJDEH010000252.1 GCA_029259935.1 Planctomycetota bacterium | reverse complement strand
GCTCCGTGTCTTGGCGGTTTTATCCCTGCTACCCTTTGTCGTTTTTCACCCCCCGCGTGCGTTGGGGGCCGCCACGCCTCCACTCTAAATGCTGACAGTCAAACGACCTAGTAGGCTGATTCCGCGAACCTCTTCAACCGACAAGTTGATGGATCACACGAAAATCAAGACGTTGTCGAATTGTCAAAGAACGTATGGGTTTATCAAAATCGCGAACCTACTCGGAAACGCGGACATGCTTCAGGTTCGCGGACCCCTTAAATGATTAGACGACGGAGGTAGCGTCACCGTCAAGCATTTTCAGATCTTCGCCAAGGCTCATCCGGACCATCACGAACGGCTTGCCAGCCCATCGGCAAATCCGCCAACTCGGCAACGGATGGATGGCTTTCCACGATGCTTTGTAGGCTAACAACACGTGCGTCATCGGTATCGTTGGTGGTATTGCACAAGAATTGCCAATCGCCGTCTTGGTCGTGCGTCACCAGCAGTACGGGATAGCCCTCATCGACGACACGACTGGTGGTGAACACGCCAAGATTCTTTCCTTCCAGGAACGGCCAGGCGGATGCTTCGGCAAGCACGGGTTGGGCAGCCACTAATTGAGCGTCGAAGTTCGAATCCCAAGGAAAGCAATTGGACGGGTCTGGCCAAACACATTGCAGCAGCGGAAACTCATCGCCTTCATAGAACCAGCGAGCATACCCAAAAAACTCGCGATAGTGCTGGCGGTCGACTCGACGAAAGAAGCATGAGAAACCGTCAAGAACCTCGTTGCTTTCGTGCCAATCTTCGAACACCTGGCCTGACTTCATTAAGTCGCCGATGCCGTTGAGGATGCCTCCCATCAAATCCGTGTTGCTCAATCCAAAGATGCAAACTTCGGGTAGTCCGAGCGTATGGTAGATCCCCACCGAGAAGACATACTCCGGAACGTCGGGCACATCCGTGACCATGACCAAGTGCCAGCCGTGGCTGTTAACGTCTGCCAGAAGTTTGCGGTCGTGATCGTCATCTGGTTTGGTGCGGACCATCGAACAACCTACCTATCCTTGATGACGCCAATGATCAGGGGACGCCGCCCATGTTTCCGCCTATGGCTGAGCTTGACTCGTAGGTTTAGAGGCAACACATAGTAGCCGAATCGACGATGCAATTGCCTCCAGCTCCGGACGAGCAACTGCTCGCCCTCGTCCAATTCCACGCGAATTAGCAAACCCCGAGCGCCAACTACTCTGCCAACAGTTTCGTCGGATGATTCCGTCATTCGAGCAGCACTTTGCCGTTACCGGCTTGATCTTCCGTATAGGCCATGGTCAGCCTTCCGTCTCGTGATTGTTCGAAGAACAACTCGATCTCCCCGTATTTGTAGATTGAAGGCGTACGATATTTGCGAGATGTTCCGCCAACGTCGTCAGGTTCGCCGATGCACGCAACCACCTCTTCTCTTGTCATTCCTATTCGTATCTTCTCAAGGATGTTCACATTTTCGATTTGTCGATCTCCCCAGGAATTATCTGCCACCTGCCCTGCTTGAGCCAGCTCGTGGTCCCACCAGAATACCGGATGAGTCCGGTTGGGGCATCCATCATTTATGTTTATTACACGGACTTGGACCATCAGCTTGACTGGCCAGCCGTTCTGCATGGAGGCCCGTATTGCCGTCAGCACTTCCGCGGCGTCTTCCGTCCAGCGATGGCACGCACCCGGAAAACGACGATGGGATGGATTCTCGCCTGCGCAGGAATGACGGCGGGCAGAATGATCTTCCGATCTTCCGGAATAAGTGGATAGGCCTTTTCATCCGCGGCTCGCGTTTTTTACGACGGCACTCCGAGGCCGTCGTACTCGCCGCGGCAGTTTCCGTCGTGCTTGTCCCGGCGGGAACACAACTGCCGAGCTACCAACGTGACACAATCCAATGACGCTCTCCGACGGGCTTGCTCCGGCGGAAGCCACGACTCAGGAGTGTGTGCATCGCTGCGCTCGCGCCTCTGGGAAGCAAACTAATCGTACCTTCCGCCGGGACAAGCCCGGCGGAGAGCGGTAGTTCTTGGCGGTCTGTGGGTAGCTGATCAGTTGGCGCTCGCGCCGGGACAAGCCCGGCGGAAGCGAAGCGAAGGGGTGGCACTCTTCAAGCCTTCCTTCTTTCTACGCCTCCGTTGGGTTCCCGCCTGCGCGGGAATGACGGTGCCGATGCTGCATTTCTCCTAGCAGCGGCTCGTCCGAGAGTTGCGCCTCGCGGCCCAGCGAAAAGTCCAGCAATTGGCGACAGAATTGCTTCAGGGCATCATCACGGCGATCGGTCAGCAAGTAGTCGCGCGGTCTCTCGATTCCTTCGAGGGCAAAGAGGATGGCAAAGAGGGCCAGCCATGCGTCAAGATAATGGTGTACCGGTTGAGTGGGATTTTGTAGAATGTAGGAAAGGGCATGTGATCGCCATCTCACTGGGATCACCAGTTATTGGGGATGGGGCAAGAATGACTTCGGCAGGCTCATGCTCTCATGCTGGCCTTGGCTCTGTGGGGCGAGGGCGGCGATGGGAACGGTTTCCACACCCGTGACTTGGGTGTGGCTTCCAAAGCGCGTGCCGCGATTCACATGCCGGAAAATAGTGCGCAAGTGGCGGACGTTCTGGAGTACTGTTTGATTTGGAACACTCTGCTTGCGATGGCGCGAAACGTATGCGCCGACTCAGTTGGAAACGCTTGCAGTTTTGCAATCATATTTGTTTCTGATTCGTCACGATCGGATGAGCGCGGCGTTGAGGTAACTCCTTTGTGAGTCTTTTTTTGGGGCAGTACCATGAGGAACCAATCGACATCAGACTGGCTGTCGCGCGTATGTTACACGCGGCGAAGTGCCCCGCTTTGC
>JAJDEH010000251.1 GCA_029259935.1 Planctomycetota bacterium | reverse complement strand
GAAAGGCGACGCCGTCCCCCAGGCCGAGATCCGCATTGTTGCACCGTTTGAATCCGGCGGAACTCAAATGTTGCGGGCGGACGAGCAGGGCCGCTACACCTTGAAGAGTGTCGACCCGTTGGATACGCTGCCCATTCGCGCCCGAGCGGGTGACCGTACCAGCGATGGCGCGCTCGTTGTCGACGTTGGAAAAGTCAAGCAGCCCGTCCGCGTTGTGGTCTCGCCGAAGTTTGCCTTTCGACTGTCGGGAGTAGTGATCGACAGCCGAGGAACCGCCGTGCGGGATGCCCAAATCGCACTCCAGTGGAATAGTTTTTACGCCAGCCGTCGACATCCCGGCGGGGGCGTGGGAATGAACTTGGCGAACTACCACACGGATTCCAAGGGGCGGTTCACCAGTGGGCCGCTGTGGCCGGGAGACCGCTATCGGCTAAAAATCTCGGCGGATGGGACGGAGGTGCGCCAAACCGTTTCCATTCGAGGCGAGGCGGGCCAAACTCACGATCTCGGCAAGATCACCCTGACCAGCACGCAAGGCATCGTTGCCGGTCAAGTGGTCGATGGCGAGGACAACGTGATTCCCGATGCCTTGGTCTTCAATTCGGGTGACGCGCGAACCCGTCTGCAAACCAGATCCGACGCGGAAGGCCGCTTTCGTCTATCCGGTTTTCGCGAAGGACCCGTGGCGGTCTTTGTCCAAACGCCAGGGTTTCGTCTTGCCGGCGCGCGGACCACAACGGGTACGCACGATCTGGTCATCCGCTTGACCGGAACTGTCGACTCGGCTCCCGACCGCGGAACGCCAATGTCGGCCAAGGAAAGAAAAGAACTGGCCCGCTGGATGCTCGAGCGTTTGCATCAAGTACCTGCCGGACAACGTGGCGAGATCAACTTTTTGATCCTCCGTTATATGGCTCGCATCGATCCCGACCGGGCCCTCGAGTGGCTGGAGAAGTCCGCGAATCCGCGGCGAGCCGACGTGTTGCTGACGATTGCCGAGTCGCTGATTGATGACGATCCCGACGAAGCGCTGGCCTTCATCGCGCGGGCGGAAGGGTCGAGATATTTTGATCGCGTGCATCAAATTGCCAGCCGTCTCGTCAAGAAGAACCCCGAGGCGGCATCGCGGCTGGCGGAGGATCTGGTGTTTCGCGCTCGTCAGGTCGAGCCGCCCAATCAAGTCTACTGTCTGGCCCAGACCGGACGTCTGCTCGTCGAACTGGGAGAATTTGAGGCGGGCCATCGATTGCTGGACGAAGCGTTCAAGGCCGCGAGTGGTTTGGCTGGCACGGGCCGCGGGGCGTTTGTCCGCGGGTTCACGGCCGAGCAAATCGCGCCGCTAGATCCGGACCGGGCTTTCGCGCTGATCAAGCCGCTGCAAGATTCGCGAGCGATCCTGCGGCACATGGGGAATGTCGCGGTCGCGATTAGCCCGCGCGACCGCGACCGCGCGCTGGAACTGGCGAAAGGAACCCACCCCAATGTGTCGCTGAGAATCGCGTACGGGATTGCCCCGGTAGATCTGGCCAAGGCCGAGGAACTATTGCGCGATCTGCCAGGGACCCATGCCGAGCGAAATCGCGCGGAAGGCTTGGGCTGGCTGGCCCAGGCGGTCTATCGCGATCGGCCCCGGGACGCGTTTCGTTTGATTGACGAGAGCTTGGCAATTTGCCTGGAGTTCCCAAAGGGCTTCGATTCGTGGGTGAACTTCGGCTGGGAGGCACCGGTCGCCGCCCACGCCGCCGTGTTGGCACGGCAGGTCGGTTACGACAACATGCCTAGCGTAGTTGCGCGCGTGTTGGCCTGCCGGCGCACCGACATGCGGGCGCGTTCCGAACTCAGCCGCCTCAGGTCCGTCATCCACATGGCAATGATTTTGGCCGTTGTCGATCGCGACACCGCGCGCTGGCTGCTGGAACCGATCCGCCAGCGACCGGATCTGCTCGGCGAAGGTGGCTACGCATCGCTTGATCGCGACGATTGGTTGATGGCCTGGTCGATCATTGATCCCGAGATGGCGAAAAAGTTGTTTGAACAGGAAATCCGACGGCAACTTGACGGCCCGACGGGAAGGCTCGGTCAAGGAGCATTGACGAAAACGATCGAAACGCTGACGTCATCGTCGGAACAATTCGTGCAAAGTTTGGCCGGCAAGTCCGCGTTATGGTTCCCGGACCAGGAGTAATCGGCATGTATCTTCGAATTTTCTTGACGATCACTCTTGTTTGCGCGGCGTGCAACGCGCGGGCCCTGCTCGCCGAACAGCCATGGTCTTACGTTGTCCCTGACCACCCGAGCCCCTTTGGCTCTCCGCTCGCTCGTGGTTATCGGTTGAATGACAACCAGCCGCCTGATGTAGAGGTGTCTGTCGAAGTGAAGGCTGCCGAAGCTCGTTTCACGCAGGTGCGGTATGGCAGCCTGGATTCTGTTCGGGTCGCGATGCTGGTGGTGACCGGCGAAGGCCCGCCGAAACTGTACGTCGACGCGAACCGCGATCGGAAGCTGGACGAAAAAGACTTCATCGACGGCCCAGGGCCTAAGTGGCAGGTTTCCTTGCCTTATGAGCGAACGATGCCATTGCCCGAGCCTGCGCGGCACGTCGCGCGAACGGTCACGATTCGGCTGCATCGATCGGGGAAGACGGTCAGCATGGCAACGGCGGGCTATCTTGAAGGGCCGCTTGAACTGGACGGCAAGCAGGTTGCATCTCGCATGGTCGACGTCAATGTCAACGGCCGCTTTGGCGACACGGACGACCGGCTGTGGATCGACTTGGATGGCGACGGCAATTGGGACCGTTTTCAGGAACAGTTTCCCAGTCGTCCCGTCGTGCGAGTGGCCGGGCGACGTTTCTCATTGGTCGGTGACACGAATGGCCAGCAGTTTTCGTTAAGCAAATTGACCGGGACGGGCACGGTCGCTTTTCAATTGGTGGATCAAAACGGGAACGGCGCGAGAGACTATCGCGCGCTGTTGGTCGGCCAGGATCAGACCGCCGTTGCGATTAGCAAGCAGGATGGCGCGGTGGAGGTCCCCGTGGGCCGCTATCGCGTGGCGAATCTTGCGGTGACTTTTGATGACACCACGACGAATGGCGATACGAAAGATCTCAACCGTGAATCAACATGGAATTTCACGTTCGGCGACCGTGGCGGAGACAACGGTTGGATTGAGGTCGAACAGAACCAGCGCTGTGAGATCCAGCCGCTAACCGGCTTGAAGTTACATGTGGGAATCAAACATCGCCATGCAGCCTATCGGCCGGGCGAGTCGGTTTCGGCCGCTCCACGACTCTACTCGGCCACCGGCCTTTCTCTGAACAGTTGCACGCATGGCGAACTTCAATCCTGGCAGGCCGGCGGATGTTCGGCGCTTGTCGAGCTTCGGCAGCCAGCCGGCCAAGTTGCAGCCGCGCGATCGGGTTTCGCCTGAGGCACGTTTTGCACGGCCTCGGTCCGAGTGCCCGCGACTACCACCATCAAAACGCTCATCGTCCAAGTAACCTTTGATGCCGGCCCTCTTGGCGGGCTGCTGCAAGCGAACCAGCCCATTGCTATCAAGCAGCAATATGGCTTTCAGGTTGGCGACACCATGCCTTTTCATGTCGTCGACTTCGTGGCCGGGGCGAAAGATTCCGGATGCGGCTGCCCCTCGGTCATGATCAGCAACAGCCGCACGCGAGGCGTGGAAATTTGGTCGCGAAGCGCCGGCAAAGAAGCTTTCGACCTGGCCGCCGCCGTTGAGAAAACGCTCACGAAAGATTCAAAGCAACGCATGTTTCTGATCTTGTTCGACGACCCCGACAAAGAAAGCGTGGCGGCGCAAGCCAAAGCCAACTTGCTTTCAAAGTGTTACGTCGCCGTGCCAAGAACATCTACCAGCCGCAAATTCAAACTGGCCGACGGCGCGAACGGCAGCGACTTGATCGTTTTTTTCATGGATCGAAAGCAGATCAAAGCGCGCCATAGTTTCAAACCGGGAGATCTGAACAAAAAGACGATGGACTCGCTGGCGGACGAAGCCAAGAAATTTCTGACGGGTGAAGATTAATGACGGAACCGGCTACTTACTCCGTCCGCTTGCTCTTGCTTCTGCGGCGGCTGCTAGAGGGTCGAATCCAAAACTGTTCTGACGGGAGTGAGACCTCAAGCTGCTCACATGTTTCGCGGGCCGCTTGGGCCAAGTTCTTGTCATTGCTTTCCAAGTATTTGCAGACGTAGGCGGTAAGATCGCGGCAGCCCGCCTGGCCAACTTGCCGAATCGCCGTACAAATCACTTCGGGCGGACACTCCTCATCCTCAAAAGCTTCCTTCAAGAGACTGCTCAGTTCACCCAGGATGGTGGCTTCGATTCTCTGGGACCGATATCTGGCCAAGATACTGGTCAATGCTTCGATCGCCTGGCAGCGGGTGGTAACTTCTCCACTGATCGCCCGGGCAACGTCGTACAGCGCTTGCCAGGCAGGCTGGCGTCCATAATCCACCAGAGCGTCGATGGCCATTTGGGTCGCGCTTGCACCGGCATCCGAATCGTAGACCGTCTCCGTCTGGCTTTTAATAAAGTGCTGGCACAGTTCGTTGGCGCTGGGTGCGTCGTTGCTCAGCTTGGCCAGACACCGCGCGGCCAGCCGAGGGTCGTATTCGATCATTTGTTCAACAATCAACTTGATGACCTCGGTCGGCGTTCGAGCAAGCTCGACCTGCATCATGAACATTCGAAGCAGTTCGGGAATCTTGCTTCTCGAGCCGGCGGCGGCTTCCGTGAACGAATCGCGGATGTCTTGATCGCTGAGAGAGGAATTGCGGCACCCCGCGAAGTAGTGTGCGAGGATCGGGCGGCGGAATTGAACGTAGTCCGGTTCGATTTGCAGCAAGGACGATCGGCTGACAATCTCGGCGTAGACCCGCTTTTTGTCATCGTCGCCATTTAACAGTGATTGCAATTCCCCGTTAGGCAATCGATGGCCGTCACGATGGATGCAGCGCATCGCCAATTCGCCCAACAGATCTTTCCGAGCATGGTAGCAGTCGAGATCCTTCTGATGATCGTGCGAATCCGTCCAAAAAAGTTTCGACATGGCGTACGGTTCCAGCATGTCGCCCGCTCGGTTCGGTGGATCCCCATATTTCATCGTATGCCGAGAACTGAGGTGAAGATAAAAGGGATGTCCTCGCAAAAGCTGCCAGAGGGCGCTATCCTCCTTCTCGACGGGTCCCTCCGGGAACATCGTCGCGATCAGGCGGTTCGCCAGACTGTCGGCCTGAAGTTGAGTGAGGCCACACTTGGAAGCATGCTTGCCGAAATACCTTTGGATATAGGACTTTCCAACGTCTTCCTGTATCGGATCGAGCGTGGCGATCGGATAGTCCAACTTGAGCCGATCCTGAGCCTGCGTTTGCAGCACGCAAATGGGAGTCCGCGGAAAATGCCCTTGAATCGATTCCAGGAAGCGGACAATTCGTTGGCTGGCTTCGTTTCCAATCGGCTCGCAGGCGTTGATTGTCAAGTGGACTGCGCCGGTTGACATCACGTAATGATCGAGCTGATCGTCAATCACGCGAGGGAATTCTTGTCGAGCGTCTGGCTCCATGCGAGCCAAGCGATCGTCGAGATCGGCGGCGGAAATGACGCAGGGAATCCGTTGCGGCAAACTCTGAACTTGCCCGTTTTGCAATTGGCAAGCCAGCCGATATCTCCACTCTCTGGAAATCGCGGAGCGTCCTTCGTGGAACACGCCTTCGAGAATGACCCGTGGGTTGTCGGCCATGATTTCAAAGACATCGCGCGACTCGGAAACCGGGTCCCCGTTGAGCCTGGCCGTACGCTGCATGAAGGTATCATGTTCGTCCTTCAGGTTGATGCGGTCATCCGCCGCTCCGCGAAACTCGGCGCGAGCCAGCGCTTCTCGAGCATCGTCCAGCGCTTGTTCCATGTCCTCGCATTCGTAGCCTTGTTCATTGAGTTTGTCGGATCCGCGTACAAGGCGAGACTGCAGCCCTACCGATCCAACCGGGTTATACTCCAGTTGGCTCGCGATGATGGCACCGTCCGCCTTGCAATCGGCGTCGGTCCACACCAGATGAGCGTCATCCAGGGCAGTGGCCACCACGCCGGCCATTGCGGTCATGCAGGCCCACTTGTGATTGTCCATGTCCGGCCACTTGAAGGACTGGTGAGCAAATAAGAACAATTGCTCAAGATACGCGCCCAGGAATCGCGAGCGGAACTCGGGGGATTGATAGTCGCGAGGATAGACTCGATGAGCATGTTGTCGGATCGCGCAACAGATGTCGAACGCGTTGGCTGCGGACAAACTTTCAGTCGCCAATTGGTGGCGAAGGTTTTGTTGCACCTCCACCGCGCCCGCCAGCGTGGCCACGACTAGGAACCGCTGCATTCGAACATGCTGAGCCCACGTGAGTTTGTCCGCCAACAGACTTCGTACCAGCGAGCCTTCCAATCGCGCGAAGTCGGCAAAAATTGGCGCGTCATTGGTCGTGCATCCGTAGTCGATCACGCAAGCATCGTCGCCGACGCACAAAATGTTGCCGCCGTGCAGGTCGCCGTGTGCCTTGGAAAAGACGCGCCGGCTGCGCACTCTTCGAAGTAAAAAGCGTTCCAGAAATCGAAACGGATCTGGCACGCTGATTCCATCAAGTTGAAACCAGCCATCTCCCTTGATGATGCCCGGAACGGCCTGGAGAAAACGTTCGCGAAAGGAGGGGATTCTAAGCTGCTTCAATCGGCCTCGCAGAACAAACTCCTGCTCCTCTCGACTCTGCGCCTTCAGTTCTTCCATCTTGGTTTGATCGCAGTCGAGCTGAACATACGCTTGGCCAGGCCCGCGGGCAAACAGCCGATTGCTCCAGAAATCGAGAGTCACTGGCTTCAATTCGATAATCGATCCAACGGATGGCGCGCCCTCCGCCTCATCACCCAAAGAAATACTGACTAGTTCTTCGGGCATCACTTCATGAGCTTCGACAGGGCTCTCATCGTCCCACCGTAAGAGCCCATTTGCCAAGTCGAAGCCGTTAATTTCAACGACCGCGTCCGGCCCCAGCCGATCCTTCTCGCTACTGAACAGCGCGATTTTCTCGGACGTATCCTTGTGGTAGCTGTAGAGCTTCGACGTGATGCCGTCGAGCGTCTTTTCGATCGTCTTAACCGCAATGTCGAGATGCTCGCCGCCGTCCTGGATCGCTCGGCGAACGCGATCCGACAGCGTTTCCAGTTTTTCTTTTCGCCGGCCGGTGAATTCGCAAACGTGGTCATATATCACACCCTCGTAGCGGCCAGCTCGTTTGCCGGGGTCGATAACGGCACTGGTGGCCCCTTGGATCGGCGCGAAAAAGACATTCGGCGATTTAATGACCTCCCAGCCTTCGATTTCGTTCTTGATTTGATCCTGTGGCCCGATCTTGGCGATTTTGAGCCTGGGCTCATCGCCTTGGGAAAACTCGATCTCCAGGACAATGCATTCGGTGTTGCCATCCATCAGCACCCGTTTGACCAGAACTTCGACCGCTGGTTGCTTATGGTCCCAGGTCGGTTCTACCTTGCCACGAGCGCTGAACCTGCGCATCCGCCGCAGCACTCTACGAATTCGTTCCTTCTGAGTGTGATCGAGATCGCGTTCAGCAGAATCGGAGAATACGGTTCGCATGGCGCATCTTCCTGGCATTAAATGCCATCATGGCTATAGCAAGTGAGCTAGAGATCCCCTTGATAGAGGTCTCTCGAATAACCCGACTTCGCCCGGAGATGTTGATGAGTCGCGAATGCCAGATGCCGCCCGGGCTCGTTGTGGTACGTGAAAATTATTTGTCGCTCACAACGAAAATCTAGAGGAAAATCCTAACACATCAGAGACTTTTTATCAATTTGTTGCGGTGGGGTATCCTGCTATACCTCTGCGTTCCGTCGCGCGAAAGCCTCGGGCGAATACACGCCTAGCCGCTACTCAGCGTGATGTTCTCAGTTTCCAACTTGTCCCAAGAACTCCCGTGGCTGCAGAGTTCAACGTGAAGATTGGAGTGTCAATTCCGTGGGCGATCGTCGAATTCTTGCGAAGCCGGTGACTGGGGACCAAGAGATTTCCGCTGTCAGAGCTGGCCGAGGAAAATCTCACTGTCCATGTGAAGGGCAAGGATATCAACGGTGAAACCAGGAAAATCCCTCGCGTAGAGCGAAACCACGATTTTCCTCGCTGGTAAAGATTGAAGTGGAACGCCGAATGGCAACCGCCCAACCAAGCATTCAAGATCTGCTCAATTGATGGAGGCCTGCCCTACTCTTCGAGCTGCTCCAACAACTGGTCTTTCTCCGATTGGGAAAGATCTCGACAGTCTCTTTCGGCCAGAGCGGCGGTCATCGCCCATAACAAATTCAGGCTGGCGGGTTGCCGCTGCCTGACAAGCTGGAAGGCAAGAACCGGGCCGAAGCGTTGCAGGTCGGCTCGGGTGTGGATGCCTATCTCTCGCAGCCATGCCGCGCTGGTGGGGCCAAGGTTGCGGAGGTTCTCGATGGGAATATCAAGCGGCACTTCCGACGTGGAATGCGAAACGTCGGCGAAGACTGCTTCAAGCTCCGCCAGATGACGGCCCGTCGCTGTGTGAATGATGACCGCTTGGTTTCTGCCGGCGCTATGGATTTTCCGAACTCCGTGCCCAAACCCCTTAAGCCTGCGCCTGGCTTTCGAGGCGCTGAGATTTACATACAAACGGTCGCCTTTGATATCGCTCATCGCAGGATATTATGCACGGCGAGGCGTCAAGGCAATAAGTAGCCCTAACCGCCGCAGTCGAGTAAAATAAATGTAGAGAGGGCAAATGGGGCATGATTCCACCCACTCGTATGTTACAAACTTGCGACTGCCCCGCTTTTCAAGCGTATAAGAACCGGATGGGGCTTCCCCGTTGGGTTTGTCTCCCGGTAAATACCTGTGGGGATGATGGAGGTTCATTGTGAAACTAGGCAGGCAATCGTGGCCGACCATCGGAACGGTCGCTGTAAGTTTGTGTCTAGGATGCGCGGGCAGCCTCGTTGCCGGCGAGCCGTTTGCGATTCATCTCGTTGACGAAGAAACAGACCGGGGCGTGCCGCTTGTCGAACTGCGGACCGTGCCGAATCAAACCTATTTGACCGATAGCCAAGGGTATGTCGCCATCGATGATCCGACGTTGCTCGGCCAGAAGGTCTTCTTTCATGTCACGAGCCATGGGTATGAATTTCCGAAAGATGCGTTCGGATTTCGGGGCGTGGCCCTGCAAGTTGAACCCGGCCAGCAAGCGACGATCAAGATCAAACGCATCAATATCGCTCAGCGGTTGTATCGCATCACCGGTGCCGGGATCTATCGCGACAGCGTCAAACTGAAAAAACAGGTGCCGATCGAACAGCCGTTGTTGAACGGTCGAGTCACCGGCCAGGATTCGGTCCAAGCGGTGCGGCTGTTGGATCAAGTTTATTGGTTTTGGGGAGACACCAACCGATTGGGATATCCGCTGGGACAGTTCAACACGTCGGGCGCGGTTTCCAAGCTGCCAAGCGGCGGCGGACTTCAGCCGGACCTCGGCATCAATCTTCGGTACGTCACCGACCAGGCGGGCTTCAGCCGGCCTATGTTCAAACGCGAAAACGGTGTGTTAATTTGGGTGGATGGTGCGTTCGCCATGAGTGTGCCAGGAGGCAAACCGAGAGTCGTCGTCCACTATTCTCGCAGGAAGAGTTTGGCAAAGCAGCTATCCCATGGGCTGGCAATTCTGGATACGGAAAAGCAACAACTGAAACCTCCCCTAGTCGAATTCGACAAAGACCAGAGTTTATTCCCGCGCGGTCATTCCTTCCGCGCGCCAGAAAATGACTACGTTTACTTTGCCGATCCCTACCCCATGGTTCGAGTTTTCAGGCTTTATGACTTTGTGATCGACTCCGCCAAGTACGAAGCCTTCACGCCATTGAAGCCGGGTAGCTCGCGGGCTGATCCCGGTAACCTGGATCGCACCGCCGACGGCCGCTTGAACTTTGCCTGGAAGAAAGACACCGCGCCGGTCGAAGCCAGACAGCTTGCCCAGTGGGTCCGGCAGGGAGTAATCGAAGAAGATGAAAATCTCTTCCGCACCGTCGACGCCGCGACGGGAAAGGAGATTTCGCTGCACCGGGGTTCGATCCACTGGAACGCTGTTCGCAAGCGATGGATCATGATCGCCAACCAGTCGGGCGGTTCGTCATCGTTTCTAGGAGAAGTGTGGTACACCGAAGCGCGGCACCCGGAAGGGCCCTTCGCCAAAGCCGTCAAAATCGTCACCCATGAACGGTACTCTTTCTACAACCCCGCCCACCACGATTTCTTCGATCAAGAAGGCGGACGGCTCATTTATTTCGAGGGAACCTACACCAAGATGTTCAGCAAAACAAAGGTCCCCACGCCCTGGTACGATTACAACCAGATCATGTACCGGCTGGACTTGGCCGATCCGCGTTTGAAACCGGCTTTCGTGGAGTGACGTACTGGCGGGTCAATCTTCTTCCTTGCTCTCCATCAGCCGGTTCATATCGGGCCGCCGCAAATGGAAATCGGTTTTTTGTTGATAGGCGTGGGCCAGCGCCAGTAGATCCGATTCGCCGAATAGTCGGCCCGTAAAAGTAATCGAGGTGGGAGTCGTCACACCGTCTCGTTCTTGAAATCCATTAGGCATGACGACCGTGGGATGGCCAGTCAAATTGGTCAGGGCCAAGTCGTTGCCACCGACGTAGGCATCGATTCCCGACATCACTTCTTCCATCTCTTGCATCAGCAGAGTGCGAATGCGGTTGGCCCGCAGATACTCGACGGCCGGCACGAATTGCCCTTGTCGAAACGTGTTGGGCCAGCGGCCGATTCCTTCGGTGACTCCGGCGCGGGTCAACGGATCAAAAACGGCAGCGGCTTCCGTGTTGAGTATGATGGCCAACGGCCAGACGGGATAATTTTCAGGCAGCTTGACCGGCACCAGTTCCACGCCCAAGCCGCGCAAAACATCCAGTTCCGGACGTTTTTCCGCGGGCTCACCGTCGAAGTAGCCCACGCGCATGGTGCTTACTTCGCGCCGCGGCGGCCAGTGGAATGGACGATCGACGGCCGTGCCATCCTGTCCGTCGTAACCATGAATGGCGGCGAAGATCAGCGCGCAGTCTTCCACCGAACGGGTGATCGGCCCCACCTTATCCATGCTCCAGGCCAACGACATGCAACCATAACGGCTGACGCGGCCAAACGTCGGACGCAGTCCCGTCGTGCCGCAGCGCCGGCAGGGCGAGACGATGCTGCCCAGTGTTTCGCTGCCGAGCGCGAAGGCGGTCAATCCGGCGGCGGTCGCCGAAGCCGATCCCGCCGACGAACCGCTAGACCCTTGTTTGGGGTTCCAGGGATTACGAGTCATGCCGCCATACCAACGGTCGCCCATCGCCAATGCGCCCAAGGAGAGCTTGGCGATTAGCACCGCGCCCGCGTCCTCCAGCCGCTGGGCCACGGTCGCCTTTGTCTCCAGCATCTGATCCTTAAACGGTTCGGCTCCCCAGCCGGTCTTGTAACCGGGATAAGAGATCAGATCCTTGGCTCCCCATGGAATTCCGTGCAGCGGTCCGCGATAACGGCCCGCCGAAATCTCGCGATCCGCCCGTTCGGCTTGTGCCAGTGCGACGTCTTCCGTTAATGAAACCACGCAGTGCAAGACGGCGTCGTACTGACGCAAGCGCTCGAGATATAGCTTCGTCAATTGTATGGAGGTTACTTTACGGCTACGAAGAAGCGCGGCCAGTTCCGTAATCGGCAAGAAGGCCAGGTCCTCGTCGGTGGCCGGCTTGCGCGCGGCCGCCGATTCGATCGGAGAGACACTGCGCTGGTGAGTAACGCGCTGGGGCCGTTCGTTGGGAGCCGCGTTGAACATGAGCGCCGGAGCCACCTCGTAACCGACATCCACGGACCGCAAGGTCTCAAAAGTGCGCATCGCCCGATGTACCGCCTCGGCGGTCGCCTT
>JAJDEH010000026.1 GCA_029259935.1 Planctomycetota bacterium | reverse complement strand
CGGGCGTCCCACCACGGCTGAAACCGTCAAACGCCCCGCCACCTGGAAGGAAAGCTGGGCAAACCGACGAGACAATAGCGAAACTTTGGCTGTCGTGGGCTAACAATTGCGAGTTGCGGCACTAGGACCCGTTCTCGACAGGTCGCTGGTAAACGACACTTATGCCTGCCGCGTCGGCAAGGGAGCCCTAGCTGCGGTGAAACGCGCTCAGCATCACATTCGGCGTTTTCCTTGGTACGCGCAGATTGACATTCGCCAGTTCTTTCCCAGCATCCATCACGAGACCTTGTTAGGCTTGATTCAGGCCAAACTAAAGAATGCGCCGTTGCGGCAGTTGATTTGGCGGATTGTCAGGGCGCACCAACATCAGCCCGGTTACGGGCTCCCCATTGGCGCATTGACCTCTCAACACTTCGCCAATTACTACCTGGGCACCGCGGACCGATTCTTGTTGGGGTGTCCCGAAGTGCGGGGAGTCGTACGCTATATGGACAACACCACATTTTGGTGTTCCTCGAAGCGGGACGCGCTCGGAATGGTGCATGCGGTGCGTGAGTTTTTGCATAAAGAACTACGACTGCAAATCCACACCGCAGTACAAGTTAATCGTTCGGAACGAGGCGCGACCATGTGTGGTTTTCGCATCCATCAGCATTCGATCCGGCTGACGGCTAGGCGTCGGAAACTGTACATGGCCTGTCGGAAAAAATGGGAGAGACAATTTGCTGCCGGGAGAATCTCGGCCCAGCAACTACAACGAGGTTACGCCGCCACGGTCGGTATGTTGCTCCACTGCGACAGCGCTGCTTGGCGTCGGGCTGAGTTGGCTAGGACGCCCAGTCTAGCAACGTGCGAACAGGCTTGATAGACTCGTGAGGCTTGGGTGGTCGGTGTAAGGCGTGAATCGGGCGGTTCGCGGCGGTAGCTGGAACAACAACGCGCGGAACGTGCGGTCGGCTTACCGCAATGCGAACGAGCCTGACGACCGGAACAACAATCTTGGCTTCCGCTGCGCTCTTAGCTCACGATGCGATGGATGTCGCAACTTGAACAATCGACCATCCTGTCCGGCGCTCGTCGCCGGCAAAAACAAAACGGCCACCGGCGCGCTAGTAGCGGCAGGCGGATGCCGCCGCGAACACCCGCCGGCTGGTCGACCTTTCAGAAGTAGGCGCGGCTGTGTCCACCATTTCCATCCAACATCCGCTTGCCCAAGGATGCCCGCCGGCTTGGGCGACCGCGTGGGGGCAAGACCGCTTTGGGATCTTCATCGAGTTTTCGCTGACTTCTTCGCCCGCACCGGCATCCCAACGCCTGCGCTGGATTCCGCCCGGCGCTTTTCTGATGGGCTCACCCGACGATGAACCAGGGCGAGACCCCGACGAAGGCCCGCAGCATGAAGTACGCCTCACGCATGGATTTTGGCTGTTCGACACGCCGGCCACGCAGCAACTGTGGAATGCACTCATGGAAGAAAACGCGAGCCACTTTGTCGATGACTCGCGTCCGGTCGAATGCGTGAGTTGGAACGACTGCCAAGGGTTCTTGAAGCGGCTGTCCGATTACCTTTCCGGATTTCGGGTTTTTCTGCCAACTGAAGCGCAGTGGGAATACGCCTGCCGCGCAGGAACGACCTCGGCAACGCATGCGGGCCCGATCACAATTCTGGGCGAGCGCGACGCACCCGTACTACATGACATTGCCTGGTATGGCGGCAATTCGGGCGTGAACTACGATTTGGAAGTCAGTTGGGATTCATCAGACTGGCCCGAGAAGCAGTTCGAACACGACAAAGCGGGCACAAGAAGGGTTGGCAAAAAGAAGCCAAACGATTGGGGGCTTCATGATATGTTGGGGAACGTCTGGGAGTGGTGCCGAGACGGTATGCGAACGTATACATCCGGCTCGGCCGCGGACCCTGTGGGACCAGAGGAAGATAACGTGCATCGGGCGGTTCGCGGCGGTGGCTGGCACCTCAGCGCGCGGAGCGTGCGGTCGGCTTGCCGCTATGCGTTCGAGCCTGGCGTCCGGTCCCACAGTCTTGGCTTCCGCTGCGCTCTAGTTCAAGAAGAGGCGGACGAAGTCAGCAGGCAGGAACGCCGAGCAAGCTTTGGCGGGGAAGGCGACGGAGGAGCCGAACAACCGCCAATGCGCCGCGAGGCGCGCGGCATCAATGCGGAACATTGATACTTTCGGTTACTTGGAGTCGGTTGCTTCAACAAACTTCGACTACTGGATCAAGTCGTCCTCCGACGGATCAACGGGA
This sequence comes from Planctomycetota bacterium, assembly GCA_029259935.1. Next base: position 62,606 of record JAJDEH010000026.1, on the reverse strand, counting down.
TCGGTCGGTTTCGGCTTGGGCTTCCTTGGAGTTGAAGGAGGCTTGTCAGTCGCTCTGTTTCGAGGTGTGTCGGGACGCTTCTCGGTGCCGCCTCGCTTTCGACGGCGCTTTCGACGGGTCATCGGTTGCGGCCCCCGCGGCTTTGCTTCAGCCGCTTCGCGACCATCTTCGTCGGGGTGGTTAGTAGAGTCCGCGGCGTCCTTGGTGGAGTGCGGCGGGGGATCCCGCCGGGGAGCTTGAAAAGGACGGACAGATGCGTTGATCTCCTGTTCGACAACTTTGCGTGGCCGAGAATAGTGTTGACGAGTTTTCTCAATGACCTGCTCGCTCGGATCATGCTTGGGCAAGTCCGGCGGGGGATAGGTCATAATGTTAAAGGATTTCTTGGAAACCTCGACGCGAGCGATGGCCTCACCTAGTTCCAAGTTCATGATTTCCTCGGCCTCAAATGCGCCCATCTCCCGAGAAAGCAGGTTGGCGTCGTCGACTCCGAGCCGGAAGGTCGCCAGCACCCCGACGTTGCCAAAAATGGCGGCGCGAACGCGGTTGTCCAACTGAGCAACGTACTGGTTGGCCAGACCGGCTAACACAAGTTTGTACTTTCGACTCTCCGTCAAGATGCGATCAAACCCCACGCTGACGTTCATGAAACTCTGAAATTCATCGACGTAGAGATACCACGGGCGTCGGGTGTGTTCAGGACGATCAGCGCGTCGCATGGCTGCATTCACGACCTTGGTGACCAAAAAACTTCCCAGAGTATTGGCTACCTTTTCAGTCAAGAGCCCCGAGCTAAGGTTCGCCAAGAATATCTTGCCGTTGTTGAGAATGTGGTCGAAGTCAATACTTGACGTCGGTTGACAAATGATGTTTCGTACCGTGCGGTTCATCAGAAACACACTGAGCTTGTTGAGGACTGGGTCGACGGCGTTTTTGGGAAAGTGAATGAACTGCTCGGTCCAGAACTGCTTCAGCCTGGCGTTTTTCGTTTTCAGTATGACCTGGGCGCGAAAGTCGTCGCTGGTCAACATGCGTTCCACGTCGGCCAGGGTCGGGTGGGGGAGCGCGTGCAAGACGGTGTGAATCGTGTAGGTCAAAATGCGTTCGAGCCGGGGGCCCCATGACGCCGGAAAGTATCGCTCCAGTGCCATGACCGTTTCACTGACAATGCGCTCCCGCTCATTGTCGTCTTTGGCTTCAATGATGTTCAAGGCGAATGGATGCGCCTCGTCCGACGGGTCAAACAGGATGACGTCGTCAAGTCGATGGTCGGGCAGGCGACGCAACACGTCCTTGATCAAATCGCCATGCGGATCAAGCACACCGACGCCGCGACCTCGTTCGATATCTTGCAAGATCAAGTTGAGCAGCAGCGTGGATTTGCCTGTTCCGGTTGCGCCCGCGACATAGCAATGCCGAGCCCGCAGTTTGGCTGGTATGCGAGCTTTCGACACTTTCCCACGGTGCACGTTCTCACCCAGCACCACGCTGCCATCGTCTTCTGGAACTTCCACGGCCGGCCGAGTACGAGACGACACACGCCGCAGGCGTTCTGAAACCATCTCGGCATCCGGAATATGAATCAGACTGGCCAGTTCTTGAGCGTTGAGAAGCATGCCCGGCCAGAAGGTGCAGCGGTCTTCGACGGCCCTTTGAAGCCTTCCGCGCTCATCGGCGGATGGCGCACCGTCGGTCCACTCGGACTGATTAAGCGACAGCCGCTGACGGGGCGAATTGTCAAACTGTCGTGACCAGGCCATGAGGTGCTTTACAACGTCCGCCCGACTGGACAGCAGGCGTATTGATACAGCAAAGAGAGGGCTATCGAACTTCTTCTTTATCAGTCCGATTTCGTCTCGATCAGCGAATAGGACGTCACCCTTGTAGGGATTGACGACTGCTTCGTTTAGACTTTCATTCCAGGGCGCGCGTGCCGGAAAAAATAAGACTTGCAGCAGGGCCCACTCGTCGCGTTCCAGTCGCTCCATGGCCGCGATGGCGGGTGCTAACGGATCTGGATCGAGATGGTTGAATGTTCGCAAGGGATACGCATAGGCGCCATCTAGCGCCAACGTCACGCAACATGCGCGGGTCAAATCATTCAAGGCCATATTGAAATCAAACGGCAGCAAGGGTTGCGTGGCCACCACGGAGGAGTTTGGAAAGTGAAACGCTAATTGCTGTTCCAACAGCGGCAGATCCGGTTGTCGAACCGCGAATTGCACGGAAGTATGCGGTGTTGTCCAACCGACGATCGCATCGTTAAGATCCTGGTCGCAAGGGCCGTTGGCTCGGGCTTGGAGTATTTTTAAAGCAAGGTCGTTATCGTATTGAGGCAGCGCCCCGCAGCCGAGCAGCTCGAACGCGACAGGGTGCTCCAACGAGAGCAGCGCGTGGAGCAGTTGGTCGGTCATCCGAATCGTCGAGGAATCTTCTCCAAACTGAGCGAATGATATGACGAACAAGTCGTGATGCTCTGAATAGGGGAAAGGGTCAGGAGCGACTGACAACCGCTCGCCTCGTTCCAACACAATAGGCCCACCGTAATACGACGCTCCCCAATCATTGACCCAGCAATCCCACGGCGTGACGACCCGGCGATCAAACGGGTCCCAAGGCGGTTCCAAGGGCACCGGCTCGTTTTGCGCCGGCCACCAACCCGAGCCGCGCTGCAGTTCAGCATGAGCCTTGCCGGAAAATTGGTCCCACAGTTTTTGTGGTTGAACGGCCATGACCTAAACTCACCTCAACATGATCGTTGCATCGCACATGGGGCAGTTGATGTGACCCACCCTAGCTCCGTTAATCCGGCTACGAGCGTTGTAAACATGGCGCTCCTGATGGTCTTGATAGCCACCGACGTCCCATCGATCGACGGCGTCGAATTCGAATCCACAGCAAGGGCAGACGATGAACTTCAGCAGGACGGTCATCAGACGTCCGGCTAACCAGCGACTACCCCAGAATCCAAAGAGAAGCCAAGGCCACGAGGCTAGGCCCCCGCAACAGCCGCAGCCTCCAAAAAGAAATAGCAATGGATGTGGGTTTTCCGGATCGAATTGAACAGCCACCCAGGAACAAGCCAAACCTATTCCCCAAAGTAGAATGAAGATGCCGACGTGAACACCGAAAATCGTCAAGTAGAATGTAAGCCTAGGGGAGACCCGCCAGAATCTGTTGACGGGTCGCGCGTGGGTTTGTTTGGCAGGGGAGTCCTTCACCAGCAGAGGCGGCACCGGGACGCTTGGCTGAACGAAACCGCCCTGTACCGGTGGCGGGATAGGTTCGTCGCGCACATCACGGCCGCAACTAGGGCATGTCGTACCCTTCATCTCGACCCGCGAGATCCGATGACCACAGCTACGGCAATTTTTAGTTTCCATTAAATCCCGCCAAGTCTCTTGTTCCCGATACTGTGGCAATCGCGTCGACTGACTCGGTCGCCGCAGACCGTCGCCCAAGCAGTCGAAATCTGCGGGACGCCTATTTCTTGCCTATGAGGGCAAACGACGTGTCCCGGGCTCGAGAAGCCCGCGCATCACGTGCCCCGGATTCAGAGTGAAGTCATCTTTCAACCCCAGAAGATGACCGAACTCGTGCAGTACGACCGTTAACAAATCCATCTGTCCAGATGCCGCGCTGTCGCCAGCGGCGATCAAGCCATCTAGTCCCGTCCTTGAGAACTCCTCGTTGGTCCTTGGTGTTGGATCGACAAACCAACCATAGCCCGCCGCGTTCACATCGACGACGATCGAGTTGCCAATTGCATGTGCCAGCCGGGTACCGGGCAAATCCGCGACAAATACCGCAACACTCTTGAACCCGTTCGAATCGCCCGATGATGGCGTCACGCCCGACCAGATCTCCGTTGCTGTCTCGACCACCGACGTCAAATCGCTAGCCGTCAGGGCTCGTGGCTGATGAGGGAAGTTGATGAAAGTGCGTGTCGTAACAAGGGACTGAGGAGGCTGCCAGTCGCCAACGATTGCCGTGTCACCAACAATCCCAAACGCATAGACCAAGTCACCCTTGGCGACTCCTTTCCAGCGGCCATCGCCATCGTCGAGGAAAAAGTTTCTTCCTCGATGGACGCCGATTTGATCGACCCCATTTCCGTCCCAGTCGCCGATGATTGGGTGGTCGGTGTCAATGCCGAATCGATGCGAGGAATCTCCGGCATTCCACCGGCCGTCACCGGTCACATCCAAAAAGAAGAAATTGTTTCTATGCACGCCGATCTGATCCGCGCCATCTCCATTCCAGTCACCAACAATCGGCGTGTCACCCGGAATTCCAAATCGATGAACAACATCCCCAGCGCTCCATCTTCCGTCAACGTTCATGTCCAAAAAGAAATCACGACCTCGGTGCACGCCGATCTGATCCGCGCCATCTCCATTCCAGTCACCAACAATTGGCGTGTCACCCGGAATTCCGAATCGCTGTACGGCATCACCCGTATTCCACCGCCCGTCACCAGTCATGTCGAGGAAGAACTCTCGACCTCGATGCACGCCAATTTCGTCACGACCGTCGCCGTCCCAGTCTCCAATGATCGGCGTATCCGTATCGATGCCAAAGCGGGAAGCGTTGTCGCCGACGTCCCACGCTCCCGTGCCGTTCGCATCGACAAAAAAGAAGGTATTGCGGTGGACTCCGATGGGCACAGCCAAGGGGACGAATGTGCTTGCCTGAAAGTCGCCACCCGCCGAACCGTCGTTGTCGCCGTCGAGCCTGTTTCCGGCAACGTCCGCAACGCTGTTTGTGCTATTGAGCGTTATCGACAACCGCTGCCCAATGGCCGAAGCGGGCAAACTGATTTCCAGCGTCGTGGTGCCCGAGCCGTCAATCGAACTGGGGACAACTGGTTGATTGGCGGCATTGAGAATCGTCAGATCCTCGGAACCAACAACCACCGGCTCACTGAACTCGATCACGAGCTTGGGTTGCCCGTCACGAGGTGCGTCTACGTGAATGGCTTCCGGGGCTTTCGCGTCCACGACAAAAGCCCTGGAGGCCTCCTGGCCGACGAAGCCATCGGCGTCAATTGCTCGAACGGACACCACATGGATACCGGCATTGGCAAGATGGATGTCCGTGCTGGAGCCACTAAGAGGGTCGCTCCATTCGTTCCAATTCGCCGTTCCGTCTTGTTGCAACTCTCCGCTGCGCCATTGGTATTTTGTCCCGGCCGTGGCCAGTGGCCACTCGACATTCGGCGAAAGTTGATTCGTCACGTGATCCGTATTTGATTGGCCGCTGTCACTGCTGGCGGTCAAGGCAGGTGGTGGACTAATCTCCGGAGCAACCGGGTCAACGTAGAAGATGACGTCGTCAATTGATGCGGTGTAATCTTGTGGCGGTCCGCCCGGCATCGACTGTCCAAACGGGTTTCCATGCGTTTCAAATTGGAAGAACGATCCGGCGCGCACGGTTTGGCCGGGGATCGTCAGGACAACGTGATTATTGTGCAAGATTTCGACATCCCCATGTGTCTCCCGCAATTCATAGGGGCCATCGGGAATTTGATCAGGAGGAACCGAGAACTCGACATTGTTGTTGCCATAGGCCCCGCTCGTTTCGACATTCCAAGTCTGCTTGTGCAGATTGGCGATGCGAATAAAGTCGACTCCGTTGGTCAGTTCAAATCGTGTTCGTGCGTCCCAAGCACCTATGTTTTTTGGCTCAGTCGTACGCGTGAAGTTGAGTTTGAAACCTCGCAAGTTCGTACCACCGGAAATGTTGGCCGTTGATACATATCCCTGAACGGGTTGGCTACCCTCGAACAGGCCGAGTTTGAGGGAACCGTCAGACTCTTGCACCGCGCCGACAATGTGCCATTTGTCCTGGTTGATTTCATTGTCGTCGAAGCCATCATAAGGCCGGCGAACGGCGTCACGAGAAAGCTGGAAGTCGCCGACAATATTGTCCAAGGCAAGCTCGGCGAAACGATCGTTTGGGGAAGGGACCTGTCGGTAAAACTGCACATCGTCCAATCGCAGACGTTTGTCGCCGAGGCCATCGGCGCTGCCGCCCACATGTTTGGCACGCGCGGCAAAGTAAGAGTCGGGTACGATAGATCGATTGCTGACGGTCTGTTTGAGTTGACCATTGAAGTAGATGTTGACGTCGCCGTTTGCCTCAACAATTTCAACGGTACCGCCCTGTCCGTTCCAGCGGGCACCATCGCCCGAACCGTACACGCCACCGAGCCGAACAATCATGTCATGCACATCGGTCAAATGCACGATGCGGATGTAGTCGGTTCCGTTGGTAATCTCCGTCCAAACCTCGAGTCCGGCTTGCGTGCCGTCGATATATGACTGTTCCCAACGGCCACCGCGAATCGGATCGCCGCCAGGCTTGTTATTTGTACTGGCGCGATGAGTTCTGCTGCCGCTGTTGGCGACCGCGTAAAGCACCAATCCGCCACCAACCTCTTCGATGCCCTGACCGGTCGAATCTTGGCTAAGGTGCCATTTTGCCGCGTCAATGTTGTTGTCGTCGAACGTATCGTACGATTGCAAATGAATGTTTGAAGCCGACGCATCGCTGACTGCACTGCCTCGGAGCACTGAGTTGAGCCTCAGCGTGCCTTCGAATAAGGCGATCCGCTGATGGTCACGAAGAACCTCGATGCCTTCGTCCGTGTGGGTTATTGCGATGCCGTATCTGGTTCCTTCCGAAATAGATTGCAGGCCGGCATTTTCAAGCTCGGTGTAACCGTTGCTTTGAACGTTCATTCGCAAACTGTTGTTGGCACCTGAATCGAGCAACACGCGAATGAAGTTCGTGCCGTCAGTAACTTCCGCGAACGCGGAGTTGCTGTCTTTGCCAAGCCGCGCCACGAGGTCAAACTCTACATCGCCCTGGAGGAAGGCGAGGGCATCGATCGTGGCGGTGTTATTGTCATCAAGGGCGCCAGGCCCGTCGGCGCTTAAGATCAGCGTTTCGTTGGACTCGATGACCGTGCCCTGGCCACTTGTGACGGACGACCAGATCGATGCGTCAAACACATTGTCTTCAAATGCGTCGAACGTGCCGGTGATTGTCGTCGTCGTCGCTGGCATGGTGACGGGCAGGGGATCGGAGATAGCGAAACTGCCCCCGACGTTGCCCAGAGTAAGATTGGCGTAGCGGTCTGCGGCTGCTGCCGTCCGTGATTGCAGTTTGAGGAACGAATGGGGAAGGATTTCACCGGAGAACCGTGCCAACAGCGTATCGTCCATGTAGACGTGGACCTCACCGTTCTCGTTTTGGAACGAGATTCTGTAGACTTGGTTTTCGTTGAAGGCGACTGTCGTTGTGTCAAGAGGCGCGTTGTTCTGCAACTCCTGGTATCCACTTCCACCCACAGCGATGACGTTGTCGGGGCTCGGCCACGCGCGATTCAACTGCACCCGGACGTAGTTGGTGCCATCAGTGACTTCGGCGAACCCGTAGTTGTGACTGCCACCAAATTCGCCCGCCAGATCGAACGAAACATGGTCGACGACATAAGCCCGCGACACCAAGGTGACTGTGTTGTTGTCGTTGGGAGCACCGTTGCCATTGGCTTCTAACCGCACCGCGCCTCCTGCCACGCCAAGATTGGCTTGTCCCGCGTACGTCAAGCTCCACTTTGATGTGTCGAATCCACTGCTGAATTCATCCAGCATGCCAACTACTTCGACACTCGGCGGCTCCTTATGATCCACCTTGACCACATAGTCGCCAACCGAATTGTCGCCATATCCACCCACTTCGATGAAGTAAGTTTCGCCCTGAAACGTAGTGAACGAGACGCGGCTGTTTCGAGCATCGCCGCCGTCGTCATCAATTGCCACAAGCTGCCCGCGACCGTCGTACACCCGCACAATGGTATCTAGCTTGTTGTCCGTCGTTTCCACATCAACGGTCATCTCACCGCGTTTGGCGACCGTGCTTTGGAACCAATCGCGGTCGCCAACTCCGTCGATGCGACCCGCTGCGGTGCCGGTTGGATCTAAGACAATGACCGTCGCGTCACTTGTTTGGCTTTCCAGCGGAGTGAAGATCGCCGCGTCAGGATGATCATCCGCCGGCTGGCTGATCTGGACGGTATACGTACCTGTCTCGTCACCATCGTTGCCCGAGATTTCCAGGTAAAACAAGTCACTCCGATTTGCTTCCAACGTGATCTGGCTCGCACCGTCAGGACCGCTATTGTGGTCGGTGGCGATCGATCGGTTGCTGCCATCGTAGACGCGCAGAAACGTATCCTGGCCGCTCACCGTAAACGTCATTGGGCGATTGCTGGCCGCTCGGACTTGGAATACATCCACATCTCCAGCAAAGTTGAGACCAGGGGAGAGTTCCGTTCCGTTTGGTGAACCGGGCAGCATCCCGTTACCGCTGCCGTCGAGCATGATCGGACTGGCTTCAATTCCTACTGTATCGGCGTCGAAGTCGTCTTTATGATTGGGTTGCCAAACGTGGAGCATGTAGTCGCCGTGCGGCACCTGCCCTTCATCTTCGGAGTAACGTACATCAATGTTCACGTGGGTCACGTTGCTGTCGATCACATGAAAGGTCCGACCACCACGTCCGCTGCCGCCGTCGGTATTCTGTAAATCGTTGTTGGAATCAGCAGGCTGCCACGATTCTTCTAGAAACGGCTGAAATCCCTCGGTCAGCGAGATCACTTGAATGGCCACCGGCCCCGGCTGATCTGGCTCCACCCGAAACGCATCTTTATCGCGCGGATGTTCAATCCGACCACGGATGAAGATGTTCCCGCCGGCCTCCAGCCGATGTGGAGCCGCAAACGCGCCCCCGCTGTCCGGGTGGTCATCGTCACGGTTCGCCGACCGCCAAACCCGTAGCGTGTACTTGCCCTGCGTTTCATCCAACGCGGAAACGTTGACGAACAGTTCATCCATGCTAGCCGTTGGCAAAAACGCCACATGAGCGCGACCGTCACGGCCATCGTCAGTCTCGAAGAACCCGCCGCTAGTGCCGTCCCGATTCAATTTCAAGAACGGCACTAATGCACTATCCGCAGCCTCGACTTCCACATGCAAGTACCCCTTCCCGCGAATTGGAATCTTGAACCAGTCGTCATCCTCAGGGCGCTCAATTCGACCTCGTCGAAAGCCGTTGCCTTCAGGTGTGATGTCACCTGAAAGATCGACGGGGTTCTCGCCAAAATCTGGTAGGTCGTCGTCAGGCAACTTAGCAGGTTGGCTCACCGTGAGCTCGTAGCCGCCGGTGAAACGTCCGTCGTGACTGCCGACGGCGACAATGATTTTCTCACCGGCATCCACGGAAAACGCCACGTGCGCATCGCCATCAAACTCACCGCTATCTGTGTCAACGCCACCGCCGCCGCACCGAAACACTGTGACGAACTCCTTCAGATCGTCATTGACGCCAGCTACCCGTATATCGAGGAAGCCTGCTTGCACGTTGTTGACCTGAAAGAAATCAGCTTGAGATGGTTCGTCAATACTGCCGCTTGAACTGCCATCTCCGTTTGGATCGAGGTTGATGTGAACTCCGTCAATATTTGCCCAGCACGTCAAAGGGATCGGTTGTGTGTCGCTGCCACTATTGCCGGGAGCATGACCCGATTGACTGATTCCGACAACGTAACGGCCTGTGGGATCTTCACCGGGATTGATATTAGGCGGGTTTTTGTCATCGCCAGCCCTAACGTGCAACCAAAACGTCTCGCCAGCAGAAACAGGGCGCTGTATGTAGCTATGATCCTGATTGAGCAAAATACCAGCGGAATTGTGCAAACGCAGGTGGGTGTCAAGGCTGCTTTGTGGTGTGTCGATTTCGATGACGAGGTTGCCGGCCTTGCGCGTGGTAAAGGCAAACCAATCGTCGTCTCCTGGAGCGTGAACGTTGCCATCAATCGTTGCGCCGCCGGTGGCATCAAGGGCAATCTGACGGCCAGGTTTCGAGTTTGGATAGTCGTCTATTAGCGGTGGGGGAACGGATGGCTGGTTCGTGGCAGGGTCAGTTGGTCGAGAGTCTGGTTGACTTGTCAGCAGCAGATAGCTGCCTGTTGACCTGCCCGCGCCTGACACGTCAACGACGAACGTCTGGTTTGCAACAACATCAAGGAAAACCTGGGCATCCATGCCAGGTCCATTGTTATTGTCTGACCTGATCGAATTGAGATTCTCGTCATAAACAGTGACGAAGCTGTCCAATGAACTACCGACAGTACCAACTTCAACTTTCAGGACACCATTTTTGAATGTCCTAATTCGAAATCGATCGTGGTCACCTGGAAAGTCGATAGAACCCGGTGTAGTAATGCTGCCCGAACTTGGTAGTGCAACAGTGAGAGCAGGTTCAGCCTTCGGCGCGTCATCATCATCTTTGGGTGGAAAGAGTGAATCATCGGGCAAATCGACGTCTGGCTTCGGATTTGTCTGCTGCTGGGTGTTTACACCAGGAGCGCCCTGTCCAGCATCCCCGTATAACTTTGTGTCGTACCAATCGGTGCTAAAGTTGTCGGCATACCACTGGTGAACGTACGAGTGAGGATTGATGGCAAATGGGAACGGTAGTAATCTGTTTGGCTGTGCCCAACTAAGTGCCATTCCTGCTGGGAACAGGCCTGGAAAGTAGGCTACCAATTGATAGTAATTGTCAGCGGCGCTCGTTGTGCCCAGTCCATCTGGCCGTTCAGGCTTCGGATCTGGATTTAGCAAAAACGGAGCGTCGAGAACTTGTCCCAAGCGCCCCGCAGGATGCGGGTCGAGGGTTGTCATTTGTAACCAGTCCACTTCACTATCGTAATTTGGTAAGTGTTGGAGAAGCTTTATCGCCTCACTGATCACTGAAGTGCCACGACTATGCCCGATGAAATGAAGATCGAGCGGTTCGTTGTTCACGGGATCTTCAAGAATCGCGCGGATGTCCCAATAAAGGTCAGTCGCTGCAATCTCAACAGCTCCGGGAAGGCTGGCGTAACCTGACCAATCGTGGATAAGAAAGTGATCGCAGTTACTCGTTCCAATTTCGTTTTCGTCACAGCGATCGGCGACGTCCAACCTTGAGTTGATGTCCTTGGCCAAGTCAACCATCCACGTCGTGTCAGGCTCCTTGATCTCAAGAAATTGGAAGCCATGTGCTATCACCGTTAGTGCCGTTAACATCGAACGGTCTTCCAACGGTTCAACGATCAGGCGGCGCGGCCACCCGTTTCTAACACCCTGCGAATTGCTCATGCCCTTGACTCCGCTATGGAGCATTTCGACAAGCTGACGCTTGCTGGCATGCTCAAATAAATGCTATGCTAAGGGTGCTTATCCTTAGAACATCGCACAATGGGAAAACAATTAATCTCGGCTATTCTCCGTCTGTTATTGCCATATTTCCTTGGCCTTCTGCTCCTATTCCCAGCCATTCACGGATATCTTTATCGTTCGCCAGCGGTCCTTCAGACGGGAGCAGTGACGCTCGCGATTCTGCTCGGTTTCATGATAACCTTATTCCTCATTCGTGGTTTATTAACATCAAGCCTTGCTTCGATGGCGTTATTTGTTCTGTATATTTACTCCCTTGGCGTTCGGCATTATCCGGAGAACGGAATACTTGTCGCTCCTGCGCTGGGTCTGACGCCGATCTCGATAGTGTTTGCGCTGGTATTGGGCGCAATCGGTGGGTTGACTGCCGCCATTGCAACACTTTCGTACTCCCATCTGTCCAGCACCATCACAAACTGGCGTGTAATCGAGAGTTTTGTAACTAGATCTGGTATCGTAATTGGATCCGCTGCACTTCTTGGAACCTCTGTTGCTCCTGGGTCTTCTGTTGTGATCGCTGGGCTCTGGACCTTACTCGCGAGTGTGATGACTATGTTGGTTTCATGGGACAAATCGTAGCTAATTGACGCTCGAAAAACAGAACATCAACTCAAAAGCAAACTTCCCATCCATGGTCTTGGCTCACCAAAAGTAATTTCCCAATTTGGGAAAGTGTATTTCCTCAGCCTACACTCCCACAACCAAATTGTTGCGGTGGCGGCCGACGCAGAAGTCACAGTATTCGCGGAACTATAAAACGTCTGACTAAGGTTCCGGCAGGCGCGCGAAGAGGCAGGCTTAACCCAGTTGGACGTGGCCGAGCAGTTCGGCACCTACGCGTCCTACGTCTCCAAGTGCAATCCGGCGAGCGCCGCTTCGGCGTTGTCGAACTAGAAACTCTCTGCTGGCTCTACGGCATCACGGTGAGCGAATTCCTGACATTGGTCGGTATCCGTTACAAGTCGTGTCGACATTTACTCCCACAGGGATAATGCGCACGCGGAGATGATCTTTGTTTGGCTTACGAGTACAACGGTGTTCACTGGTCAAGGCGACGGTCACTACAAAAATGCACACTAGAAATTCACTGCCAGGCACAATTTTCTTGAAATTTTTTCGCAGGGGGGTTCTGCGGCGTCGATTACTAGCGAGTAAGGCTTCAAGGAGGTACGATGTTTAGTTCAGTTCTTACTATCTCACAGTGAGAAGGGGAAATTTGTCGCTGATGGCAGCATCTCAAGGAAGCGTCACCGCCCTGCTTGCAGCGGTTGAGCAGGGAGATCAAACGGCTCTAGACCAGCTCTATCCACTGGTGGAGCAAGAGCTTCGGGCAATCGCCCGCAACCACTTGCGAAATGAGCGACCTGGGCAGTCCTTACAGACCACCGTCCTTATTGACGACGCCTTTTTGCGTCTCGTTGGGCCCGACGCCGAACGGCGTGAATTTGGAAGCCGACTCCACTTCTACCGGGCTGCCGCGCGTGTCATGCGCCACATGTTGATTGACCAAGGCCGTCGCCGAGGCCGGCGCGAGGAGTATTTAAACCGGGTTGATCTAGAAATAAGCAAACTCGACGTGCCAGACGGGCGTCACGACAGCCACTCGATCGATTACGAAACATTAGACGAAGCATTGGCCAAGCTCGCCAACATGCATGCTCAGCAATGCGACGTGATCGAATTACGCTATTTCTGCGGCTTCACCATCGCTGAAACGGCCGAACAACTCGGCATTTCAACAACCATGGTGACAAACGAGACTCGAGCCGCCAAAGCATGGCTGCACCGGGAGTTAACTCGTGGGGACAACGACACCTGAAGAATACGAGAAAGTTACGAAGATCTTCCAAGCGGCGATTGACCTGCCGGCAGAGGAACGTGCAACTTTTCTCGAGAATGCCTGCCAGGGGAATTCTGGCCTTCTCTCTGAGGTGACGTCGCTGCTCAAGCATGACGGGGTGGTCGGGAAAGAACGGTTTCTCGAAGAAGTCCCCGCGAGCATCGCGACGCGTTTGGGCCAAGAGGACGTTTGCATTTGGGCAGCTTCGAAGACACCATCTCGGCTCGGTCGGTTCGATTTGGTCGAGTTGTGTGGACAGGGCGCGTTTGGCACCGTTTATCGTGCACGCGACAACCAATTAGATCGCGACATCGCATTGAAGATCCCGCACGCTGGAGCGCTGCTGGGTGATCCCGATCAGGAGCAGTTCTTTCGTGAGGCTCGCGCGGCAGCGCATCTGCGGCATCCAAATATCGTCAGCATTCATGACGCCGGGCGGATTGACGACACCTGTTACATTGCCAGCGACTTCGTCAACGGAATGTCGCTGCGCGACAGAATCGAAGCAGGGGACATGCTTACGCTGCGCGAGATTGTTTCAATGATCAAGAAGATTGCGGTGGCCCTTCATTACGCCCACACAAAGGGAGTCATCCACCGCGACATTAAGCCGGCCAATGTGATGCTTGATGACGACGATGAACCGCACATCATGGACTTTGGTCTGGCCAGGCGAGACGAAGGCGACGTCCTACGCACGCGGGAAGGAACTCTCATGGGCACACCAGCCTACATGAGTCCGGAACAAGCGAGCGGAAACAGCCATGACGTCGATGCTCGCAGTGATATTTGGAGCGTCGGAGTAATATTCTTTGAGTTGCTTACTGGCCGACGGCCGTTCGATGGTTCGGTACGAGAGGTAATCGCGTCGATCGTTGAAGACGAACCGCTGTTGCCGTCTTCGGCGAGTCAGTCCGTCCCCAGAGACCTCGACGCAGTCTGTTTGCGGTGCTTGGAGAAACAAACGGAACAGCGTTATCCATCTTGCCAACACTTGGCAGACGATTTGCAACGCTGGCTGGAAGACAAGCCAGTTGAGGCTCGACAGATCACATCTTTGGAACGGGGCTGGCGTTGGTGTCGTCGCAATCCGGCCATAGCCTCTACGACCACAACCGCACTACTCGGCGTGGTCGCCACGCTGGTCGTTCTGTCGGTCTATGTGGTGAATATCTCGAAGGCCCGCCAAGAAATTGAAAATCGCCTAGTTGAAGTTCGGCAGGAGCGTGATCGGGCGGACGAGAATTTTACCTGGGCAGAAGAGGCAGTCGAAAGAACGAGTGCAAAAGTAGTGGAGTATGGATACTTTCAAGATGCGCAGGACATACGTGATGTCCAAGAAAGCCTCTTGCTCACCACGCTTGACTTTTACGAAAACCTCGCCCGAAAAAATAGGGGAGACCCATCCATTGAAGAAGGCCGGGGCCGTACATATTGGCGATTAGCCGTTGTGCGGTCCGGGATGAGCGATGAGAAAAAGCAGCAGGCCCTCGACGATGCACAAATGATGGAGGCAATCTTCACCAGAATCTCAAACGAACATCCCAAGAACGGAGAATATCAATTCCTCAAGGGATGGAGTCTTGGGTGGCAGGCGGTTTTACTCACTGATTTGGGACGAACCGATGAGGCAGCACCCGTCTGTGACAATGCCATCGCAATTCTCGAACGTGCGGTCAAGGATTACCCAGAACACGCCGGCTGTAGGATCAAACTTGGTGCATGCTACATGCAGCGAGGTAAGCTCGCCTTGCAACGGCAAGAAGTCGATGTAGCCAAAGCAGCATACCAGCAAGCGGTTTTGCAACTGCTGAAACCGACTACGGCAGAAGAATCACGTGAGCACGACTTGGAGTTCTACCTGCATATTGCAAGTGATGTGTCCGTCCACATGAAATATTGGGACAACGTAATAGCCCTCACCAGAAAGAGGCTTGAGGCGACATCTGATGACGCAGATTTGTGGTATCAATTGGCAAACGCACATCTTGCCAACCACGACCAGAACGGCTACCGGCGAGTATGTTCCGAAATGGTGCAGAATTTCGGTCCAACTCCTAGTGATGAACAAGCGACGCGCATCGCTTATACGTGTGTACCCGGAGCCGATGCCGTACCGGGCATCGAACAGTTGGTGCCGTTGGCGAGGCAGGCGATGACGTTGTGGAGTGGAAACGTCCGTCTGCTAGGCGCCGTTTCGTATCGATTAGGCCGTTACCAGGACGCAACTCAGTATCTTGAAGAACACGACGAGCGCCAACGACGAGCTTGGGACTGGTTTTTTCTGGCGATGTCGTATCACCAACTTGATCAAGGTGAGGACGCTCACCGTTGTCTGGAAAAGGGTCTCCAGTGGACGGAAGCTGCTGAGAATCTAGAATGGACCGAACAAGTCGAGCATCATCACCTTCAAAAGGAAGCTCGGACGCTACTGATCAAATAGTGCGGCGGAAGCAAGAAACGCAAGCAGTGACTGACTGAGGCACTTCAATGGGCACGATTTTGGGGCAGATAGCACGCAATTGGACGTGGCCAATTACTTCGGCACCAGGGCGTTCCACGGCTGAACTCGGAAGCGAACGGTGCAAAAATGAAAATGCAAAGGCTGCCCATCGTGACCAAGAAGCAACTCGCGATGACCCGTGACTCTTGAACGAAATCAAATCGTCACCGAAACGCTACAACAGGCGATTGATCTCGCACCCGTCGAACGGCGCCCGTTTTTGACAAGGGCTTGCCAAGGCGATGCGGCCTTGATCGCCGAAATCGAATCCTTGCTTGAGCATCATTCGCTGGCCGAAGACGAGTGTTTTCTGGATTCGATTCCTGCGGCAATTGTAGCCTGCCTCGCGGGAAATGGTGCGTCCAACGAGATTCAGACGGTGGAGCCATCTTCCACGCCGGAGAAGATCGGAAGGTTTGCAGTCCTGGAGCGACTTGGGCAGGGGACGTTTGGAACGGTCTATTTAGCCGAAGATGAGGAACTAGGACGCAAAGTCGCAATCAAAGTCCCACATCCTGATCGGTTCAACTCCGACAGCGCCGCCCGAGACTTTGTCGAAGAAGCTCGTACAGCCGCGAAGCTGGATCACCCGCGCATCGTGCCTGTGTACGATGTCGGACGGCAGGACGACGGAAGCGTCTTTGTCGTTATGAAACACATCGACGCACAGTCGTTGCGAGAGCTGACGAAGTCAGAGCGTGTGTCGCAGAATCGAGCTGCGGATTTGATCAGTAAAGTCGCCGAAGCCATCGAAATTGCACATGACAGGGGATTTGTTCATCGCGACCTCAAACCAGCAAATATCCTGTTGGATGCGGACGGCCAGCCACATGTCGCGGACTTCGGTCTTGCAGTTCACGAAGATGAACGGGCACTTCACGTCGGCGAATTTGCCGGAACGCCGGACTACATGGCTCCGGAGCAAGTTCGCGGCGAAGCGCACAAGCTGGACGGGCGAACAGACATTTGGGCCCTGGGGATTATCTTTTATGAACTGCTGACCGGCCGCCGTCCGTTCAGCGGGCGGGACTGCGGTGAAGTCGCTGACCAAATCCTGCATTGCAATCCAAAATCACCGCGACAAGTCGATCCTGGAATAGCGATCGAACTTGAACGAATATGTCTCAAGTGTTGCGCTGTTGCGCTAAGCGGGTCACTGATCGTTACACAAACGCCACGGAAATCGTCAACGATTTGCAGCGTTGGCAAGCGGGCGACAAAACGAAGAAGCCGGGGCATTGGGCCATGCTGCGATACGGTGCGATTTTCGCGAGCATGTTTGCCATTGTTCTAGCGACGTTATACGTCCTCAATTCCCCATACCGATTACCTCCCGTGGCTGCCGAGGCGCAGACTTCACTTCCCCTGACGTACGACGATTTCTCTGACAACAGCATCAACCGAAGCAAGTGGCATGTGGCGGGCGATGTGCGCGAGTCCAACGGAACGTTAAAAGTCCGATTATTCCGCGACGGTGAGCCAACGCAAGGTATCGTTTCGACCGAGAACATTCCGGGTGGCATGAACCTCCGCGGATTCAAACTCAACTTCACGCGTACGACAGAACCCAAAAACATTGATGGCTGGGAAATGCGATCACATTTTGAGTTGACCAACGGCATCGACTTCATTCGCGTGACTGATCTGCACAAACAGACCTATTCGATTGAAACCGGCGGTTCATACGGGAACAAACAGGTGACTGTGACAGTACCAGCCGACCAAATACCCGACGGGCCGTTTGAAATCCGCGAACGAGCTGGGAGCATCGAAGTCCGACAGGGCAACAGCGTCCACTTGACACTGGCTGGCCAGAGGGTGCGGCCCCAGTCATTCTTCCGCTTCGAAGGCGACGGCAATCCACAGGGCCAGTCAATTACGGGAGCACCTGCAAACTTCGACCTTTCAATGGGGCAAATTACCCTATATTGAGGATTGTTGAAGACAGTTCGTAATGGCTACGGGTTAGCGCAGCTAGATAACACTACACTACCAGAATCTATGGCTCTATTGGGTCAAAAACGCTCACGCCAAATGACATTATGGGCGGGAATTCAAACGCCGCATGCCGAACGCGGAAGGACGCAAGCGGCTTGCTCTAAGAGGCGCCCAACGAGCTAAAGTGAAAGCCGAAGCGACCCGGCACTTTGTACGTCGATCGACCGTTGGCAGAGAGTCGGCATCCAGGTGTTGGATTAGTGGTATGGCCGTCAGCAGGGGAGTTAGTGACGGGGCAAACGCTTGCCGCTGTTCCTGCGTGTTGGCATTCGGCCCGCGTACGCCGCAATCGCGATCGCAAGCAGGGCAATTGCCATGATGAGGAAGGCGAGTAGCAGATCCGTATTCGTCATAGGAGTGAGTGATCCCTTAAGAGTAAATGGCTTGTCGTCCACGCAGCCGCGGCCAGAAGTAAGCCCATTGCAGTCCACTATGGATACTCAACAACTACTCGGAGGGAATTTCTTATTTCCTTAATTGCCTCCTGAACGTTCCAAGACCTGCGATCTTCCTTAGTCGTAATGTGGAAACGGAAGCCGTCGCCATATTCTGGGTCTTCCAAAGAGTGAATTGATGCTAGGTCGATATTGCGTCTGCTAAACGGTTCGAGGATTCGTATTAGCAGACCCGGTTTTTCGCACTCCAGGCAGTGAATTATTATTCCACTGTCGGTACTCAGATGGTCCATGAAGGGCTTCAAGTTTGAAAATAATTCGGTTCCGGCGAAGATGCCACCTCGCTTGAACTGTTTTCGTCCGCTGTCGATCAAGGTCCGTATACCATCTCGGTTTTCGGTCTCGACTAGATCGTGAAGACGTTCGGCATGTTCTTGCAATGTCTTCATGATGGCCAATGTACGACTCTTGTTCATCATCTGGATATCAATGTACAGATCCGAGTTTCCGGCAAGTATCCGAGAAACCGCAGCGTAAGTGAGCTTGAAAGGAGGAGTGGAGTACTTCCACGCTTCCGCCACTGCTGCTGTTGATCCATCTTCTTGGTCAAACGTCGCGAAGGTAGCGGCGAAAAGAAACGAAAGGGCGTGAGGCAGTGTTTGCACGAGAGGCATGTTCTCATCGTGTTCGCGTGAACTGACGAGATAAGACGTGGCAAGTCCACCTGTGTGCTTGAGAAATTCCTGGACGAACGTTTTCCAGTCTTCGTTCTTTAGATCCTCGTAGCACACTGCCACTACTTGATCCCGCCACGACTTCACATCGGGCCCGCACATCGGATGTAGTCCAACAACGTCCGCACCTGACTTCAGCATTGCATTCATTGGTTGTTCCTTGACTGAAGTCACATCCATCCAAAGCTGGTCTGCCTTTCCGTACTGTGTGAGTTGCTCAATGATTGAAACCGTATCCCTTAAGGGAACGCTGAAAATCACCACATCGGATTCTTCAACGACCTCCTGATTTGTCTTAGGCTTGCAACTCGCTTCAGGGACATGCTGGTTTGTCTTGGGCGTGTCACTCCCGCTGACCTCACAGAGAGATCCGTTGAAGCTGAAACTAGTGAAGTGGCGTTTAAGCCATTGCCCATACTTTCCTTCGATTCCGACAATACCAACTTTCGTTGTACGACTAGTGTTGCGATTGCTCATGCATGACCCCGTGACGGTAATCTGCCGCTAGACGGCGGGCAAAGTAGAATGAAACCTGCCAACTCACCCTTCGTCAGAACATAAGAGATGCTAAGCTACATTTTCACCCAATGCAACGCAACTAGGGGTTGGCATGTTTTTTAAGAGAGTCAAGACTCAGCATGGAGCAGTCGCTCGCTGCCCTGCAATGATGAGTCGTCGGAATTATGTGTCTAGTCTATTGCGATTGCAATTAGCGGAACAAGGTCGTGCAGTGCTTTCCCAAGACTCTCAACCTCTTTTGCCGACACATCGGGGAGATTGCCAAAAACGGCCAAAAATGCTCCCGGCGTTTGCGACGAATCGCCAACAATCATCACAGCTCTTGCTTTATCTTTAACGAGTCCACCAAAACTTCGAAGTCGCGGATCATACGCTGGATCAGCGACAAGCAGTGTTCGTTTTCCTCCGGTTTCTAGCAGGAGAGTAAACTTTGATACTGCGGGCCCTTCATCTATTCCGTCACCTGCCGAAAAGCAAAATCCAAACCCAACTTCACTTTTCTGCCAGAAGCCAACAGCATTCGCACCCAGGTATTCACGAATCCGGCTGCACATCTTTCGAACAAAACAGTCGCTCGTATCAGCACTCCTGACCTGACGTGCGTTATCAACAATTCGATCCATCACTATATTCCGTAGGGAAGTCACGACTTGTTCGTGGCGTTCATTAAGAATTCTGCTAAATATAGGGCCAGCCAGGTCAGCGATATTTTGGATTTTGCGTACGTCGTCTTCGTCAAAGGCATTTTTACAATCACGCGATACAAACAGAGTGCCCCATATATCGTCACGGGTATCGTGTTGCATCTTAGTTACGGATTGGCAAGGCCTCATCAGTGGAGCAACAATAATACTCTTGCACTTCATCAAGTCGCTTCCATGTTCTCTGTGCCGCAAGCCAATTTCACTAACACGAGGATCAATTGAAGAGTTGTCAATCTTGCATGGTCTTGCAGAACGGATCACATCTCCAGCGAGCGAGTTGCCTAATTGACGATGTAATTCTGTTGGTAACCCCTTGCTTGCAAAAACACGCGTGAGAACACTAACGCTTTCCGCCCCGGGGCGATCAGCAACGTCAAGGAAGCGTATGCACACGTCACATTTTCCAATCGTCTCTTGCAGGCATTCTTCAACAGAAGGTGCAAACAGCTTCAAACTCGAAGTCGCCGCCTTCTGCGCTAGATTTCGCAAGGCCCTCTGGCAAGCCCCGACCTCTTCAGCATGCAAGACGTTGGCAACGTGCGAAGCCACCAATTCAAGAATCATTTGGTCTTCCGTCGTAAAACCGTCCGAATTGCCAAATCGAATAACGCCGTGAACCCGATCCCCAGCGGATAATGGCACACCGATGAAGCTCATGTTGCCGTCATCTTTGTCCTTGCCATCATAAATGTGGTCGGCCCATTGTGGCGGATGCTCGGCATCGATCCTTCTCAGTTCAGTCGGATCAGCTAGGTTTGAGATGATTAGTGGCCGATTCCGTTGCAGTATCCAGCCTGTAACACCTTGCCCACGTTCGTATGATCGATCCGCAACTTCGTTTTGGCCCGCATGGTGCATGCTTCCGCGCTGTTCATATCGCCCGGTTGCTCTGTCAAGAATGAACATCGCCCCTTGATTTGCCCCGACCATGACGGCAGCATTATCAAGTATTTCAGAATAAGCCTTAATCGGATCAAGCAAGAGCGACTTTGTTGCTGCAATGCAGTTTTCGTAGTAGTGACTTACTAGTTTCCGATGCAAACCAATTGCATACTGCTGCGAAAGCCGGCGAAGAACTTGCTTGTTCCACCCGTTTGGACCGCCAACACCCTCCCAGTCAACACTTAGCACACCGATGCTGCGATGACCAGCCGATATAACTACGGAGGCATGAGATCCCGCCTCGGGTTTGACTCGACGGTAGTGTACACGAGACCAATTCCCATCAGTACTTTGAATCTGCGTCTGACGTGTGTCCTCAATGAAGTAATCACATTTTGTATGAATCGCGTGGGTCCCAGCACAATCCTCAACAAGCAGTGTGGTTTCATCAAACTGCACCCACGCATCTTTCCCAGGTGCAACCGCAACCGACTTCAGCTCTTGGGGAGCAGTAATCAAGCGTACTGCGGACCTGATTGCGCCCGTCTGCTCAATGGCCGATTTTGCAAGATTCAAGGCAAGCTGTTCAAGAGTGATATCCGGCGTCGACTCCGTTGATACGTCATGTGAAATCTCGGAAGCCTCTTGGTTCAATTCATGGGAGCAAGATGATTCGACACCCGACAAATATGCGACTTCTACAGCTGCGCGATCAGCAAATTGCTCCAACAATTCGATTTCCTCCGACACAAACTCCTTGCGGTCCTTCCAATGGATGCACATAACTCCAATAACTAAGCCTCCACGGCGCAATGGAATCTTCACACAACACTTGATAGATTCAACGAACTTCAGATACCTCTCGACGTACTCTGCACCGTACATCATGGACAAGGAAACATTTGATCTGGTCGCAAGTCGCAAGTCTGGGTCTAGCATAGCGTCCGATAGAACAGCCGTCTTGCCAGTCCTGATAACTCGCCCAATCACCCCAAAGTCTGCGGGCAGCCAAAATGGCATTGCTCCTACACTTTCACCACAGGTCGCTAGAACGTGAACCCATTTTTTGTCAGGGCCAGTGGCTTCAACGTCGGCAGCATGACAAAGCGGTTCATTGGCACTGCGGCACATGCGTAATGCGCGGATTGCAGCATTTAGAATGACTGAAAGCCGATCCCGCGGTTCATCAATGGTCTCCAGTTCATCTTCAAGTCGGGAAAGCTGAGATCTAGAGACAAAACTCCAAAAGTCTGGATTGCGAAAGAATACGACCGAGCGGTTTTCGTCGCCATGGGACCTTTCGACCAAATATGCACCAACAGGTACCGTTCTCTCCAATTCCGCTTCTGGAGTTGACATCAAAGGGCAGTCCTGCAAACCCAAGAATCTGAGGACCGAATGTAAATTTGGCATTTGAATTACAACGGTACTATCAGGCTGTTTGTCGAAATCCAACATCTCCATCGACGTGAACTGGTCCGCCGGCAGCTGTGTAATCGAGTAACCTTTTAGGGAATGAACTGGAACATCCAAATCTGCCGACGTAATCAACAGTTTTACATCACCTGGCATCGCTCGATTCTGCTTTGCATGCAAAAAATGAGCAGTATCAGGGTCAGTTTCATACATTCGCTCAATGAGCGTTCTCAGGCCGACACATTGCTCGGCAATCGTAAGCCGAATCTTGCGGCCAATTGAGCCTGTGCGCGTAAGCTGCAATGTCCTGGCGTCAAGACCAGCCGACAGCGTTAGCCATGTTGGAACCTTCCGTCCGAGGTACGCCGCGACCATTCCGACCGCCACCGCAAGGTGGAACGACTTGCCAACGAACGATGTCGGCATCGGAAACGCGAAATCAGAACCGTTGGTCAGCGCCTGAGTTAGCTCACGAGGTTGCAGATAAAACCCTTCTACCGCGTTGTCAGTTAGAAACAAGCGTTCTGCCATTTGCTGCAGTTGGTCGTCTCGCATAGACGCAACATCGCTGACAGAGAAACTGTTCGCCTTGCTGACCGACAGATGATAGAGCCAATCAGGCGGCACGCACTCCGATGGATTTCGGCCACGAGTAAGGTCACTAACATACTTCCGTAGTTCGTCATCTGTTGAATGAGCAGGCAACCCGCCTCCAACTAGCGGAAATGAAACCAGTGTTTCGCTTGCCGTATCTGCGATAGAACGGATGTCGTAGGCTTCAAATCGTGTGCCTCCGGACAGTACTTGCGGCAGCGTCACAATTGTACGACCCCGTAGAACCTGAGATGAATCATCAAGGTCTAACCGGATGGGAACACGATGTCGGCTAGAATTCTGATCGAACTCAACGCAAATACGTTGACTATCGTATTCCGAGAGAACGCTTGCGGAGTTTCCACTACACGCGTCGGCCGGAAAATCTAGCCGCAACACCCAGTTGTTGGATCCGCTGGATACTTGTTCGGTGGTGATTCGACCGCTAATAACAACGCCGCTTCGCTCAACACTGATTGGGCACTGCAACGAAACCGCTCCAGAGCTTGCAGCCGCAGCGAACAAGAGTTCTTTGCTATAGTTGCAAGGCTTTCTTGACCGCCAAGTCGTGCCCGTCGACCCTCGCACCGCCAGGCTCTTGACCGGAACAGTCTTGACCGGAACAGTCTTGACCGTTCGCTGATCGATACTCACTTCCCCTTGCAAGCCAGCATCTGGCTCGTCAGCGGAAAGTATGGCTTCTTCAGCAACGAGCAGTGCGTCACAGAGGTCGGTCAAAGTTCGAAGGTATACATTGGCGCGGCGCTGCCTTTCGATTTCTTCGATTCGGCGTTTTGACAGACCAGATTCTCGGGCGAGTTTGTCTTGAGTCCATCGCCGTCGATACCGGCACTCCCGGAGCTTCTCACCATCGATCGCAACTGTTCTAGTTGACATTTGCTGCTTCCTCAACTTTCTGCAGAATGCGGTTACAATTCTTCCAGTCTGCGGTTTCTAAGGGATCAGCTAAGGGTACAATAGCCCTGCCTTTAAAAATCACCTCGACCGGACGGCTGGTCGAGGCGGAACCGGAAACGCGATACTCTAGCCAAGGCTCGCGTTTTCCTTTTTAACAACTACAAAACCGTGGCTTCCAAGGCTTTGGCTTCAGCCAAAACCGCTTGGTTGCCTTGCTCCGCAGCAATTCGCACGACTGCGTGGTAAAACGCTAATCTATCGACTCGTGCATCTATCGATGCCATCGCCTCACGTAGCGTACCTAGTTCACCAGCGATAAAGAGCATTGCTCTCGTGCGCTTGTCCAACGGTAAACTCGAAAAAGCCTCAGTCACGGGCATCACCTCCTTTCGCGCCGTCCCACCACATGGACATGCGGCCATGCGTTAGATAAGATCTTTGCGTATCTTGTCGAATTCTGCAACTGTTTTAGGTGAACTTTCAAAAGTTAATGCTGTAGAGTGGGCATTCCCACCCACGGCACGTGGTGATCGGGCGCAACCATCGATACATCAAGCCCTTAGGAATACATCCTGCACGCCAGCTTCATTTTTGAACGCCGCCGAACAGGGAACGCCCAATACGCTAGATGATACTCCCTTGTGCATGATTATGCGGCGTTGGTGGCATCCACTCTCGCAGTTTCAAGAGATTCGTAGGGTGCCCCATCCAAGCGACCCTTCCCTAAATGGGGGAGGTGCTCCAGGGCCGGGAGAAGACGCCTAGATTTGGCTTCATTGAGCCAAAGCTAAATTCGCTGAGACGGAAGGTGCGATTGAGACAGGATAGGGGAGTACTTCGCGTTTCCAATGCGGCACGCGATCCTGTAGCGGGTTGTCAACGGCGACGCTTAGATCGTCTCAGGATGCGGCTCCTCGCTGCGAGGAATGCCGGCCTGATCTTCGAGCGGTCGAAGGCGACGATGCAGTTTGTTATCGGCCGTCTTCAGGTAGTCGATTTCATCACGATTGGCCCCACGAAGTTCGTCAGAGACGATTTCAAAGGCAGCAAGGATTTCCGTCTTCACTCTCTGTAAATCGTCGTTGGTGGCGAATGCCTTCAAGTCATCTTTGGTCGCGAATTCCTTTAAGTCTTCTTTAGTGGCGAATTCCTTGAGGTCGTCCTTAGTCGCAAACGCCTTTAGATCGTCCTTGGTGGCGAAGTGGTGCTTGATCATGCGAGCTAACCCGTCAACAGCATCTTCAACGTGACCGCGAGTCGCGGGCTCGGCTCGCTGGGACTTAGGCTGAGTTGTTGGCTCTTGCATAGGATGAGCGTGCCACAAATGCGGCGAGCTTGCAAAGGCATGAACAGGACAACAGGGAAGCCAATATGTAATGTCGCAAAATGGTGGTTTTACATACAGACCTGTGAAACTGTGCTACCCTATCGCCAGATGGCTTCGCAGCTACAACAACTCCACAACGAGTTTCTTTACGATCTTGAGATTGGCGAAGGCCGGTCATCGTTGACTGTGAAAGTTTACGATCAACACCTTAGGCGGTTTTTTCGTGAACGCCGAATCGTCGACGTATCTGATATCGATGCCGACGCTGTGCGGTTGCATCGACGCCAACTGTATGCTGCAGGACTGGCACCACCAACGGTCAATCAACATTTGATCGCGCTACGACAGTTTCTGAAGTATCTGGCGGTACGTGATATTACAGCCCTCTCCCCTACCGACATCAGCCTTGCAAAAGTCCCGGAGCCCGCAGTTGACGTTTTGTATTCAGATGAAATAGATTTGCTCTTGGAAGCACCAACTCGCGCGGCCGCAGACTCCGAGGATGCTGGTAAGCTGACTCCCCCACAGCGGCTTCGCTTTCTTCGCGACGCCGCTATCCTCCATACGCTATTCTCAACTGGCGTGCGGGTCTCAGAGTTGCGGGGCCTTAACCGCGATCAAGTTCGAGATAATCGAAGTCTGGTGATTCGCGGCAAGGGGTCACGGGTGCGAACCGTTTATTTGTCCCCGATGGCGTTGGAGGTCGGGCGCGCCTACGTCACTGCACGAGATGACACCGATCCCGCACTGTTTATTCGTCACAATGCAAACTTGCGACTCGACAAAGATCGGCGACTCGGTGTTGTGAGCATCGAACGAATGATCCAGAAGTATGCCGTCTTGGCTGGCTTGCAAAAGCACGTATCGCCTCACACGTTACGGCACTCGTTCGGCACCGACCTTCTCCGAAATGGAGCTAACAGTCGACAGGTGCAATTGCTGCTGGGCCACAAGTCCATCCAGACCACCCAGAGGTACACGCACATGACCGATGCTCATCTACGCGACGTGCACAAGCGTTACCATCGATTGAGAAAGTCCGAATAATACCGTAGAGACGCTCAAAACGACTGGCGCGGGAGCCCTCTCCGAACTATTACCGAGTTCCATATTCTGTTCCATTCACTCCTCCCCTACTCCGACGTATCCTCTTTTGATTTCACGGCATTGTGAAATCCCATCCCCCGTTTAGGGTCAGCAACGGCTATAGACCGGCCGTTCCGAATTGCTGAAATTACATTGGCGGGTCCCACCAACGTAATGAAATTGACGTGCCGCGGTTGATCCGAAGATCATCCGCACGGAGCGGGTAGCTCATCGAGATCCCTTGCAATCAATCATTGAGAGTGAAACGGAACGGAGCAAAGCAGCTTTAACTCCAGAAGGCCGTCGAAGTACTTGGCAATTCGCTCGGCGAATGGACGGTCTCGGATGAGTACGCCTGCTTCGATATTTCTTTGCTGAGCAGCCTCTGTGAAGTTCGCTGAGGTGATTAACGCGATCTGACGATCTATCACGATGCATTTGGCGTGCAGACTGCTCCTTGTGTTATCTGAGTTGTCGAGTGAGCGAGGATCATAAAAGACGCTCGGCAGCGGCTTCCATGGCCAATGTGTGGTCACGAACTCATCTGCGAACTCAGCGAGAATTTCAGAGTCCGGCCGATAGTCTTGCCACTTTCGTTGGACATCGAGGCAGCACCAAACTTTCAAGTTATTCCGTCGCTCCATTTGAGTTGCGAGCGGGCGAAAGAGATTCTGTGCGTTGTGGATCACATAGCCGACAAGCAGGACTTCTTGTTTTGCTTCCGCAAGCAAAGACTGCATCACCGCTTGCGTGTCTCGCGTTGGTGATCCTTGGACATCCGGCCCGGAGAGAACTAAATCGAAAGGTCTGTTTGATTGGTTTGCAGATGCATCGGCTACAGTTCGGCATACGTGTCCGATTTGCTGCATTGTCCAGCCCTCTTGGACTCGGACCTGCAGGAACGCGAACAGCGAGGCAGCCCGTTGCTCTCCGACCAATTGCCCGAGAGCGCGGCGTGTGGGTGCATCAGGACTGACGCTACGCTGACAAAGCGAAGCAAGTTCCCGCAGATCGCAGGCCGCGATTTCATAGAGAGTGTCAAACACTTACTGGCCCCTTCACGCTGCCACTATTGAAAGAATTCGCAGCCGAGTCGCTCAACCGTCGACACAACCAAACTTCGGTCAAGCAAGTCGTTGCGTTGCTCACACGAAGTCTCGGCAACGAGCAAGCATCCGTGGCACGCGCTACCAAGCAGAGGCAATTGATCGTGCTCCGACGGTACGTGAAACGCGCACACGGGATCGTTGGAACACAGTCTTCCGTTGTCCAGTGCTCGTTTGACGTGACTTGAAATACGTCGTCCAGCTTCGATCAGCCCGCCTAGCGTTCCTTCCGCGTCCGGCGATCCGGTGTAAATCAAGATGCCGTACTGTCGGTGTGAATGTCGAGCATAGATTCGTTCCTTTAGCGACGACGGTGGGTAGCCGCACTCCATCGAAATTGCAGTCAGCAATAAGTGGCTGAACGAATGAAGCATGTAGTAAGGAAGCCCGAAATACTCCCGTGTACTTTTTTCGTGATCGTCAAGCCACAGCCCATGTCCGGCCTGAAGTTGCTTATCGCGGTCGCGTACTTCACTTTTGCGTAGCCACGTTTCGATTTCGTCAGGATTGAACTGAAGGAAGACGCCTTCACCTCTGTTTTCAACGGCTGGGACCCAAGAGAGATCGGTGGCGATGTCGGCTGCTTCGACGCCGACCTCTAGGTCACCGTCAACGTCAGTACCGACTGCCTCAAAACGAGTGAAGCCAAGTTGGGCCACAACCTCACGTAGGCGATGAACCAAGACAATCCGTTCAATAGGCTTCATCCATGGATCGTCCCAATTATCTCTGGGAAGATTGCGAGCGAAGAAATCCCCATCTGGCTTGTCCGTTCCTAATTCATCTTCTGCTTTTGATAAGGCCTCAAATTCAACTTCTTTGACAGGCCTATCTTCTGACGACGCGTCACGAATTCGCTCAACGGCCGCCTTTACCTCATCACGACTGAAGCCCTCCAGCTGCTGCCTCACGGGCCCAATTTCCAGCAAGAAATCCAACTGTTGGTCGTTCGCAACAGTCTTGAAGTACGATTCCCATAATCCACTAACAGCATCATCGACGGCTGCCCCTGAATTGGGAATTGAGATGACTGAAAGTGTCTGTGAGAAATATGCGTTACTCGCATTTCGAACAAGCAAACGATTCGGCAGGCCACATCCACCAGGTTCTCGACTGCCTGGCCCAAGCCATGGACGCCGCCCATCACAGTTCCCGAGGACTTTCAGTTCTAGCCGGGATGCCGCACTCATCGCTCGTGTTTTTCCGCAAGCACACTTGACCCAAACTGTGTCCAAATCGCCTGTCGTTCCGCGCTCCTCGATAAACAGCTCGCGAAAACAATCCGGGTCGTCTCCATGCACGAAGCCGCGCCAATCGATGTCGCCAACATGACCGCGTGGGCAGGCTCGTACGAATCGCATTGGAATCACGGAGTACTTTTTGCCGTCATCCTCCTGCAATCGACCTTTATCCAAATCGCGGCGATGAACTAATCGACGAAACACGAATCCGCTTTTCGTTTTCTGCGTTCGCTTGGAAATAACCCACTGAGGGAATCGGTAGGCTACTATGTCGGGTGTGAATCCCTTTTCTTCGACTGCGGCTGGGGGTTTCCGCATCGTGATCCCAGGTCCGAGCTTCGCGTCCAATTTTTGGATCAAGCGAGGTTCTTCCACAATTGGCAGTGGCTGCCCCTTGTGATACCGCCAGCCATCTAGCCCGCCGATGATGACCGAGTCGTCCGGCAAGTCCACCATTGATCCTGGTCCATAGGTCGTCAGCAATTGACTGGCACGAATTTCTGGTTTACCCATTAGTTACTATCCCAATCGTGAAGTTCCTGAACGAAAACCTCAACCACGGGTTCGACATCTCGCATCGACCGGTTTGCGCGGAACTTCTTCTGTATCGGTGCAAGTTTCGGCACGTCCGGGTGCATAAACTCGTACAGCAATCGGCGGTTCGGCGTTTGCTCTTCCTGTTGATATTGAATTCCTGACCCCTCCTGCCTTGCGACCTGAGCGAGCTTCATCCAATCGTCCATCAATTCATCGCAAAGATGTTTTACATGGCTCGCCAACGCTTGCTTGTCCGCTGGATCTAAGTTGACGTTATGGTCACGTGCTCTTTCAGCAAACACGTCCGCATACTTTTCTAACTCGCTTCGCACACGCAATATTTCGGTCGCTCCGACCGCCGGGGTCATGTCAGGCCGCGACTGTCGACACATCGCGACGAGCGCGGGCGCGAGGGCGCGATCCAAGGCTCGAGGTGAGAACGGCGTAACACTTGTTGCCTCCACATTTCGGTAGAACGAGGAATGATATGCAGTAAATCTTTCGTAGTGTGAGCGGTCGCGAGGCTTATGTATATTCAGTAGCGTCAACACCAGACCTGGGCGATCCTCGTCGCGCCCAACACGACTTGTCGCTTGAATGTATTCCGAACTTGCCTTGGGCTGACCCAGCACCACCATGAGTCCAAGACGGATAATGTCCAGTCCAACGGAGATCATGTTCGTAGCCAACGCGACATCGACTGATTCATCATTCCCCATTTCGACAGCCAAACGCCGCTTCGCTTCGGCAACGGCACCAGTGCTGACTCGTGATGTCAGCTCCACCGGCTCAAACGCGATACGCCGGTCGTAGAATAGACGGTCCTTTGGTTCCAGCCGCTGGCGCCTGCCGTATTCGGTCAACCGACCTCGGACCTCATCTTCAACGATTCGCCTAGTGCCGCCCAGCTCTCGCAACGAGTTGAAATAGCCCAGCAAGGTCATGTAGGGATCAGCTGGGTTGCGTGCGACCTTGTCTCCACCTGCTTTTGACCACGCGTAGAAGCCGGCGCTCATCATCGACAAAGCGGTCCGAAGAAAGACGACCTTCAAGCTGCGCCCCTGTGCCGCGACCCCAAGGTACAGACGTGCTGGGCTTTCATCCGCAGTCTTCGTCTCTGCAAAGAACGAGTCTCGCCGATTTGGGCCTGGCGGAGGGAAGACACTTACTCGCTTGCGGCCAAACAACGCGTTGATCTGCTTATCGGCTCGTCGCACCGTCGCAGTACTGGCAATAACTTTCGGACGGATTTGTTTGTCACCAATGGAATACGTTGCCAAAGCATCAATCGTAGTTTCAAAAAGGCCTGCGATCGTCCCAAGCGGACCAGAGATCAAATGCAGTTCGTCTTGGATCACCAATTCTGGCGGAGGTAAGTCTCCACCTTCGATTGGTGTCCCTTTTTTGCTGCAGGGGCCATAGAAACCATTTGCATCATGTCGCTGGACCTTTCCAAACAATGCTCCCGTTTCGCCTGTCCACGGTAAGGCGGCAAACTTGTCGATCGTCGCAATCATGAAACATGGCAAACGACGATAGAGAGGCTCGTCGACACCCAAGATTGGGAGATGGTTGTCACCGCAGAAATCACAATTCTCGTTAACGCAATGGACGAGTAAATCTAATGGGTTTCGTTCGTTGGGCTCCAGCCGAAAGGAGTCACCTGTGAACTTGGTTCCGCACCATGGGCAATCTTCAATCGGTATCGGTGACGAGTTGTTGCGACTATCTTTTCGGAACCTTTGAGTTTTGCAGTAGGCCGTCACGCACTTTGGATCTCGCTGCCCCCTTCCACCCAGTCGGTTGGGCGTTGCTGCTTGGCCCACCCATAAGCCGATCTCGAACGGCCATTCTCCTAGGCGGTTATCGCCCATCGATTTTCGCTCCAACTCCAGCGCACACATCAAACCTGCGGCCCGACCAAGTTGATCTAACGTCAGCAGGCGAAGTGTGTAACGCATCAAAACCGTCAAGCCAGCGGATCGCACACCTGGATGTTTCAGTCGTCGCAAAACAATCGTAAACGCGGCCAAGCCGAAATATGCCTCCGTCTTGCCACCACCAGTTGGAAAGAACAGCAGGTCCACCTCTTCGCGATCTGCATGTTGGGGCTCAGCGATCCCGCGAAGGGTCATCAGCAAGTATGCCAACTGAAACGGTCGCCACTTTGGAGTCGCCATCGTATTGGGCGTTCCCGTCTTACCGCCGTTGATCCAAAAGCGACGTCGCGCTGCTTTAGCCATCGCTCGATTAGCAATCCGAAACGCATCGAGCACCGTCTCGTCTGCGGCAAGACAATCGATCCCGCCTTCAATACGCTTCGCCGCAGTTTCGGCGTCCGTCAACATATCGTTAGCGGTCTGCAGTCGCGAAGGAGACAAGCCAGATAGCTTGCCGCGCTGAGCCGCAATCCAGTTCCGGTAGTGATCGACAGTAGGCTGCAGTTTTTGCTTTGCGTCCGCGCCATCCGTAATCGCACCCAAATCTTCCATCGAAAGGACCAGCCCCGGCAGGTTCTTCTCTTCTTGGGGAGCGACTCGCTCCACCTCTGCCTGTGGCAACCATACCGTCCTTACCTGCGTGCACTTTGATCCATCCTGGTCAATCGCCTCCGCCGACACTCCATGGCCCACGACGAATTCATAGCTGTCGTGGTAGTGCAAGTCATTGACGCGTTCATCCCATTCATCTTGAATCGACCAGTCACGCGGATCGGGGCGTGGGACGAAGCCGTCTTCGCACTGCAGCGTCATCTGGACTTGAAAAATGAAGGTGCGATAGCCGTACAACTCGTCCGGCTGTCGCGTGTTAACCAGAAACACAGCGACTGATTTGGCTTTAGTTGGCATGCCGGACGAGCTTGCGTCGCGGACGGTAACCATCGCCTTCAAGCCACCGCTATTCGGTACATCCACCATGGGCAGCTTGCAATCCGATGAAGGCAGATCGATTAGCATTTCCCTGGTGACAGGTGATCTACGCCAGCAGGGACGTGCTTTTTGGGAACTGTCTGGGTCCGGTGCTGACTCGCCTTGCTCGGAGTTGGCCAGGGCGGGACTTGCAGCAACTGGCGTCATTGGCTCCACGGGGAAAGCGTCTTCATCGCCAGGACCTTCATAAAGATACTCGCCCCATTCGATAGTCGCTTTGATCTGAGTCGTTGCCTCAGGCACCAACACGCTTAGCCCCATTGAACTGGATCGGTAATTCCTTTTTGCAGCAGGCTTGTCGGCCTCGGGGTTATCGTCCACGCCGCCTGACTCAGCGGAATCGATTTCCTCATCCGCGGCTTCATCATATTTTTGCGTAATCGGCGCGTCTGTCGGAACGAGGAACCCGGTTAGGTACCAGCGTAATGGTGTCTCTGGCAGCAGTTCTCGCTCAAATGCATGGTCGTTCGATGGTCCCACCAAATCCAGGTTAAGAATTTCGACCAGCGACTTTCGGACATCCACACTAGACGAATTCTGATTGATTCGACTAATGGACGGAGACTGATTCTGCGACATACTCCCATTTTGGTTAGGCGGGGCGAGATCAGACAAATCCGGGGCCGTAGTCTTTCCGAGGTACGCGTTAATTTGAATCCGCAATTCGAGAATCGTATCCAGGTACGACTCCGACATTGTTTCGTACATCCGAGGATTCTTCGGGTAGACTTCTCGCTGAAGGTGTCGGAGTGCTGACTCCGCCCGTGAAAGCTGTTCACGTACGACTTGAAGTTGTTCGTCGTTTTCGATCATATTTTAATCCTCACAAGTCCTTTCTTGGCGTCGAGAGGAAATCCAAACTCTTCGTACCACTTCGTGTTGACTCTTGAAAAGAATTCTATCCAATCGGATTGCTCTGGCGAACTCGAACGCACGGTTTTGAGGTCGAACGGGTACTTTCGCTTCACGTCCCGTTTTGACACCAAGTTGTATTGGTAAGGACGCAACTCTTGAGTGATATCCCACTCGGTGGGCAGCACAAGAATGATGTCGATGTCTTCGGGCTCATCAATGCAGCCCATAATAAAACTACCGTCTACGATAATTGCTTCTGCGATCTCAGCTTTGCGTACTTCGTCGACGTATTCACTTAGTTTTGCAAACAGCTGAGTTCTTCGGCTGGTGCGCTGGAACGAACCAAAGCGTTCGCGGATATCCTCGAGACTTGCGTCGTGGATACCTTCAGGCAACACTTGCATTTCGGATAGTACTAGCGGCATGGCAGCAGACGGTTACAGGATCGAATAATTGGACGCTGAATAACAAAGCTGTGAAACATTTTTCGTCACCATCTCAGTCGAGTAAAGGCGTGTCGGGTTCGACTTTCTTGGCTCGAGGTTTCTTAGTGCTGGTTTTCTTTTTCGCTTTCGACTTCTTTTTGGTTTTTGTTTCGGCTTCGGCGGCGAGGCCTTGGCGGCGTTCTTCTTCGGCTCGGTTGGCGTTGAGTTCGAGAAGTTTGGCCAGCACTTCGTCGCGGAACTCGTCCGGCCAGCGGTAGCGGTAAGGCTTCCGCCGCCGCGAAGCTCGCCCCGTTTCCGATTCCTCGTCCTCCTCTTCTTCGTAGTCCAGCAAGAACTCGCAAGTTGCTCGAGAAGCAAGGTCTTCCCAGCCGTAAGCGCGAAGGACGGTTCGGTCCATCTCTTCGTGGAGAACCCTTAAGTGAAGAATGTCTTCTGATGTTTCCTGCGGATTGTGAAAACGATTGTACGTATCGGTTAGCCCCTCATTTCTCGCACTCATTACTGACTGACGGAACTTGAAGTAGGCATCACCACGATCTAACAGCAGGTCCTGGTCTCGAAGCGGCTGAGGAAATGGCCGAAAGCAAGTTGTTGGTGTGTAAACCGGATCATCTTTCATCGTCGATCCGAAAAAATCAGCCCATTCGCAATGAACCCTGCTTTGCATTACTGCAAAAAAGTCCATTTCATCGCGCGCGAACACAACAAGCTTTTGATCAAAGACCGTTTTGCTGTCTACGAGTTGGAAACTTCGATACTTACTGGTTTGAGAGCACGCGAGAGCAGCGGTTCGCCCACGCAGTTGACGCCAAAGTTCTTCACGCGCGCGCTCAAACAACCACCATTTCTCACGAACCGCAGCCTGATTGACGGTCTGTCGATAAGGATAGACTTTTCTTTTGAGCACTTCGACTAAGTCGGGCCATTGTCTTGCTTCTTCAAGCGAAAACTGTTCGAAGTAGATTACGAACCGTTTCGGGGAAACTTCCGAAGAGTCATTTAGCTCCTCGCCGCCAATGTACGGAAAAATTCGCTCTTCATTTCTTGGGTCGCGTGATACCAATTCTTTCATTTCGGAAATTGTATTCACCGCGGGGTCGGTTGACCCATCGCCGAAACTGAATCCCATGCCACGAAGCACACAGCCATTGTATGCAATGCCGTTCGTTTCAACGAGCTGCGTTGGGTCCTCGTCTGGCCCAAGGTGGAACAGGTAAGCGGTGACTAGATCACGCGCTTTCCCATCAATGGTAAACGGTGGTGACAACGAGCCTTTGCAGATGTGTAGAACACTCACTATGACCGCTGCTTGGCCTGGCCAGTTAACTCGTCTCCTGACGCAGAATATCGTACCGAGATGAAGTCGTATCCAGCGAAGTCCAGTGTTTCGGGTGTCTCCCTGGCCAATCGTGTTTGTTGCTATAAGTCCGAGAGTTCCTTCGGAACGCAACAAGGAAAACGCACGTCGGAAGAAATGGGCGACGATATCTGCATTGCCATGTGACTCTTCATGAATCTCTTTCACCCAATCGAGATAGCATTTGTGTGAAGATCGCAAGAGTGTGTTCTTACCTGCAAATGGCGGATTGCCAACAAACGCATCAAACCCAACGTTTTCATTGGCAAACACTTCCGGGAATTCAATCTCCCAGTGGAAGCTAGTGACAGGGTGTGGCCCCTCTGCGAGCGAACTCTGGGAATCAGAAACAACTTTCCTCAATGCAAATTCCGTTTTGTCTTCCAGGTAAGCTGCCAACGCCAGAAACAACTCATCGCAGCGTTCATTTCTGGCACGCTTGCTCGACTGCGAAAAGAACGCCCCCAAACAGGCATCACCGATAAGACGCACAAAGTTGAGCGCAGTGTCGGCTTCTTTCAACTTGTGCTGCTTCATGCCGGGCAACATCGTGTCGCCAGCTTCCAGGATCGCTTTGCGGAACTCGCCGGCTCGCTTGATGCGAGCTTCGATCTCCGTGCCCTGCTTGTCGTGCAAACCGAGCCGATTGATCGTGTCCTTTTTGGACGTGTCCCAGTGGAAACTGGCGATCTGTTTTCGCGTCAGTCCGACCAGCGAATCGCCACAACGCAGCGAGTGATCGACGAATGTGAAGGGGTGATCTTTGGCAAGCGTGGTCAGCCACAACGACAGCTTGGCCAAGTCGACGGCCATCGGGTTTCTGTCGACACCGTACAAGCATCGCTGCGCCACCAAACGACGTGCGAGCAATAACTCGTCTTCGTCGGGCGGAATGTACGGTTTGATCCCGTGAGCGGCCCACGACGCGACCAGCTTTTCAGCCAACTGACGACACGCCTCAACCAAGAACGCACCGCTGCCCATCGCGGGGTCACAAATTTTCAGGTCCAGGATATGGGTCGGCAGCGGGTTCTCGCCCATCTGGTGAAAGATCGGCTCGAGCGTCGTCCGCACGATTGGCTCGGTCAGTGAACGCGGCGTGTAGTGTGAACCGCTGCGCCGTCGTTCGTCAGTGGGAACAAGCACCATCGTGCCGGCCGGTACCGCGCCGGGTGTCGCGCTGCGGACGATTCGGTTTTCCAATCCAGCCAACAAATCTTCGACCGACTCGGCCACTTTGATGGCGAGGTTCATGTTGGCCGTCAGCTTGTAGTCGGTTTGGTCCTTGATGAACGCGGCTCGTTTGTCGGATTTGGTTTCCAATAAGTCGACCAGCGAGATCGGCACCGGCGCGCCGTGCGACTTGCCGGGCTTGAGTGCGATCGTTGCCCCGGTGGCTGTTTCCAAACCGAAGCCGATCATCGTTTCGTAAACGCTTCCAATCTGTTCGACATCGAGCGTTCGGTAGCTGAGCCGCTCGCCATCGAGGACGAGCAGTTTTTCAAGCACGCGAAAGATCGTGCCATCAGGAACCAGCGGCAAATGCAGCGGCTGGTTCGGATCGAACTCGTCGGTTTCTCGTCGACCTTCGAGGAACGCGTAGCGATTGGGATCGAACAGGTGGCCTTCGCGGGCGGGCATCTTGCAAAGGTTGTGCTGGTTGCCGCTGTAGACCAATCGGAACAACGCCAACAGTTGTGCCCACGCTCCGTAACGATTCTCCATCGTGTCGGGGTATTGCTCGTAATCCGTCCGCAGCCGTTGGTACAAACCATGAACCGAATAGTTGCGGTTGTATAAATCGCTGTCAGGCATCAGCGATTGGTCTTCGGCATACAGCAAGAAAACCGACCGCATCAATACGGTCAGCAATCCCTGGTAAACCTTGTCGGGATCGCGATCAAGGACTTCTTTGAGCAGTTCGCCACCCGCATACGTGTTGGCGGCTTGGAAGCCTCGCAACAATTCGTAGAGCGCGTCGAGGACTTGGCCGGACAACGTGTTGGAAACGCGGGCTTGGTAATCGCGGCTGCGCCGGAGGATTCCCGGCAACCGATCTTTGGTCGGCGCGGCGAGTAATCGGTATCGCGACAACAGCATCTCAAACGCGGCGACGATCGGGCGTCCGGGAATCTCGCCCATCGGGCCGAAGGGGAACGTTAACCGACCGGTGTTCTCACCACGTGGTGCGTAGATGAGTTGCAAGTGCGTGCCATTGGACAACAGTCCGATCGGTACGCCAGACTCGCGCAGAAGTCGCTCGAACCGCCGCGATGGCGAGGCGGACCAACCGGACAGTTTCGACTCGATCGGTACGTCGAGCGGCGTGCCCTGCTCCAGCTTTTCGACCAGCAGCAACCACGGCGATGCGTCGGGATCGTCATCGGAAGGTTCGACGCCGGAGGTGAAGGCGTAGGTGGGCTGGAGTGTTTCGCCGAAGTCTCGAAGCGGGATTTTGAGTTCTTCGGGAATCGGGTTGTCGTCGCTGAATCCTTGCAGCCGTTCGGTGGGCCAACGCAGGAACTCGCCGAGAAAGCGAGCCAGATCGGTGATCGCGGCGACATCGGGTTCAACGTCAGCGCGTGATTTGTCTGGGTTGGGGATGGGGTGAACGTATTGTTCGAGGTCACGCTGGCGAACGGTGGCACCGCCCAGGTCAAGACTGACTTGCGCATCGACGAGCGCAGCGGGTGAGACGACCAAGCCTTCGGGTTGAAGGTAGCCGATCCAAGTTTTGTGATCGCGAATGTTGGAGTCGATTGCCATAGTGCGTTATCGCTCCGCCGGAAACAAATACGCGATGCCAACAGGTTCGACTCGGAACGACGAGACGGTGTAAAAATCGTTGATCCGGGCCGGCTCCCGTTCGAGGTCTCCTTCGACATTGTCGATCCAGCGTTGCCAGTAGAGTCGGTTGGATTGCAGTTGCCGTTTCTCTTCGTCGGAATCAAACAGCTTCAATTGCGAGTCGACCGATTTGCCAAGTTCGTCAAGAATCCGCTTTCGTTGGGTCTCCAGAATGCGTGTGATCTCTTTCGCTTCGGCCACGGCGCGAGCGGCCAGCGCGGCTTCGGCGACTTCTCGTGCCGTGCCGGCCCGTTCGTGAAGATGCTGAACGAGTTGTGCAACGTCGGTTTGAATGGTTTGGATCAATGCACCTGCCATCGACTCGGGCGGCGTTGGTGTAACGCCGTCACGGATGGCTTGCTCCAGCAATTCGATAGTTTTGGCTTCGGCGTCACGGGCGTACGGTTTCAATCCGTCGTCGTCTCGTTCGTCAATCGGCACCCAGCGAGCGGTAACGGTGAGGATTTCTTCATGAAGCCGAGCGGCACGATGTCCGTACATCGACAAGCGTCCCATCAAGACGACGCGGGGGATGTTGTCTTGCGATTGACCAATGCAGGCTCGCGACAAATCGTGCAGTGCAAATCCCTGGGCGGTGAAGCGGCTGAGTAATCGCTGGACGACGCGGTGGTGCAGGTGCAATTGGACGACACTGTCGTCGATGCCTTTGGGCGGATCGAAGACAACGGGACGTAGGGGAGCTTCCTTACGCCATTTGAAGTCTCGCTTTCCGTCTTCTGGAGACGTGCGTAACGTGTCGAGCGTAGAGACCCAGGTGGGGTCGCCGCCTTTGTTTTCGTTCAATAGCGGCAACACGAAACGCTTGGGTTCGTCGTCAGGAGCGGCGGGGCCCCTCGCCAACGGTGGTGCGCCGAGAAGTTCGAGGGAACAAGAAAGTGCGTCTTGCAGGTCGCCTTGTTCGAGTCCGATCCACTTGCGAGCGTCGGTAACACGTCGCTCGAGCAATTCGACGTTCTTTTGTAACTCGTCTTGACGCTCGCGGGCGGCGTCCAACTCCTCCGCCGATGCGGCGATCTTGTCGTCTTCAATACTAGCGTCGTCGATTTCGCTTGCCATTTCGAGGGCTCGGTCGCGACGGATACCACCGCGAAGCTTGTCGGCCAGTCGGCTTTCGAGGACTTGCGACAGACTGCCGAGTTCTTCGCGGATGGTTTTGGTTTTGCGAACGAGGGCTTTCAAGACGTTGTCTTCGGGACGTTGCTTGTAGACGAAGTAACGGCAGAAAACTTCGTCAAACCCAGATAGTTTGCGGTCGATGCGCCCGTTGCGCTGCTCCAATCGGCTGGGGTTCCAAGGCACGTCGAAATGAAACAGGTAACGACAATGGGCTTGCAGGTTCAGACCCTCGCGAGCCGCGTCGGTCGCGACCAGGATGCGAATGGGGTGTTCGGCGGGCGGCTTATTGAACGCCTTCTTGATCGCTTCGCGCTTATCGGGTGGCGTGGGACCGTGAAAGACTTCGAGACGGAAATCCGCTTTATCGGTTCCGGCGATCGCGGCACGGAGCATTTCGACGATGTAGCGTTTGGTGTCTTCGTATTCGGTGAAAATGAGAATGCGTTCGTCGGTCCATTTGGCATCTGACTCGGTGGTTCGCTGGCCGGGCAAGCGTATGCCACTGCACATATGCTCCTGCATCCACTGGATCAAATGGCGAATGCGTCCGTCGGGTTCCATTCTCGCGTTCTCGGCGATGGATTGCATTTCGTCGAGGAGTTCTCGCTCGCGTGCTTGGCCTGTGGCGGACTGTTTGCCGGAGGTCGACGCTGTCGAGGATTCGATTTGGGCGTCTTCGAGCGCGGCAAGCTCTCCTTCCGATAACTCGGCACGGTCGTCGTCTGCTCCAACGTCCCCGGCGAGTAGCTCAAGCTGGCCTTTGCTGGCGTTCTCAACGGCAGCCATCTCTTCACCAGCCCAGATTTTCTCCATCGTGCGACGGTGGACTCTCAGCGTACGCGCAAATGCTTCGATCGACGAGAGCAATCGTTGCTGTAGGCCGGAGATCAGTAGCCCACCTTCGGCTTGCTTGCGAGTGCTGAGTCCTTCGAGACGCTCCACGCGAACAGTTCGGTACTGGTCGAGTTTTTCGGCGAGTGCCAACTCGGGTGCATCTTCGGGTAGGCCGTCGACGTCGATTTGCTCAACGGTCCTTTTCGGGAAGCCGCCGGCGACTTCTCGAATATCGTCTTTCAAGCGACGAATCATCGCGTCATTGAGGTTGCTCTTGAGAACCTTAATGCCGGGTAGGAACCGTTGCGGATCAAGAATATTGAGCAGTGCGCTGAAGCTATTGGAGTGTCCGTTGTGTGGCGTGGCCGAAAGAAAGAGTCTGTGCTCGAATCGTGGTGCTAGATCACGGATGGCTCGAGTGATCCGCGAGTCGATCGCGTACTTCGATCCGCTGGACGGGGCGGCGTGGTGTGCTTCATCGAGAATCAGCAGCGTGTTGCTGCGGAAGTTGTCCAGCCAATCACGAAGCGGTGCGGCGTAGGTTTCGTCGATCAGCAGACGATGCGAAACGAGGAAGCGTGGGAATGTTGTCCAAGGATTGACGCCGTAACCGCGTTGTTCACGGATTCGTTCGATGTACTTGCGATCGAGAATCTCGAAGTTGAGCCCGAAGCGTTGCTCGAGTTCTTCCTTCCATTGCGGCAACATGCCGGGCGGACAAGCGACGACAATTTCCTTAATACGGCGACGCAGGAGTAATTCGCTGGCAATCAGGCCGGCTTCGATCGTTTTGCCAAGTCCAACGTCGTCGGCGATGAAGATGTTAACGCGAGGGAGACGAATTGCCTTACGAAGCGGCTCGAGCTGATACGGCTCGACACGGATGCCGGCGCGGAACGGTGCTTGAAACAGGTTGGGATTGGTCGCCGTGACGCATTGCCAACGCAGCGTGTGAACGAAAGCGCCGAACAATTTCGGTTCGTCGAAGCCTTTTTCGCCAATCCGACGCCACAAACGTTCTTCGTCGATTACTTCGCGATCGAGTTCCAATTCCCAGATCGTCTCAAGCGGCTGCCCTTGGGCATCATCGTCCAGACACGACATTTGAACGTGATGGCCGCCAACGGCGCTCTCGATGCCTTCGACGATGTAGGTACGAGTCCGAACGCGAACGACATCGCCAACCTGCGGCATTTCCTTTCGCGCAATCGTTGTAGTCACTTGTTAAAACGCCCCTTAACTCTGGTTGATTCGCTAGTTGCTTGCTCCAAAGGTTGGCTGGCACGAATGGAAATTCGTTGCGTTCCGCGTAAAGTGTATGGGGGATTAGTCTATCCGATTGCAGCCAACCTTTGGAGATGGCAACTGCATACTCATTTCTCAGATTCGCTGACTGCGTTTTCGCTAAAGTCGTATAAGACTTATAATTGGCGAACCTTCACATGCCAGAAAACGAGATTTCGAGTGGTTCGGCCAATTGCACCGGCCAGATGCTGAAGCCTTGAGCATTTTGCCGGCACGGTTTGTCTGTTGGAAGTGCATGGGAAGGCCCTGCGTGGTGCAGTTGCAAGTACAACCACAAGAAACCAGAGCGAGACATTTTGGCAATTCCGTTGTGCGCTTCGGTCGACAACACGTCGACAACACCGATTGCATTTTGTCAAATGCGCCAACCAGCAGAGTTTTTCCCAAACTGCAGGAGTGGCATCCACCAACGCAGTTAAGAAACACCCCCCCCGTTTGGATTCCGGCGGCAAACGGCGGCACGAAAATCGTTCCATTTTCCTGGCCTGACGCCATTCGAGTATCGCAAACCAAAGTTACGAGACCCACGCGATATACGTGCCGAAAAACGTCAATTCAGATAGACGCGTTACGCGGACAGGGTATTGCGCGATTCACCTTTCAACACGGTTCCGGCTTTGCGCTTCACACCGAACTGTGGCACGATAGGCCACATATGGCAATCGCACTCGCAAACACTCATCGCATAATCACCAAACTCAAGGAGAACGGCTTTACCAAACAGCAAGCCACGGCAATTACTGAAGCAATCCAAGAGTTGGACTTGACGGCCCTCGCCACTAAAGGTGATTTGCACAAGCAAACCAGCGACCTCGTGAAATGGTTCATTGGCATCTTGCTCGCCCAAACAGCGCTCGTCGTCTCGTTGCTCAACCTGCTGACCTAACTCTTGGCAATCGTCACCCGCAACATGAGTGGCGCGTCTTGTAACTGAATAAGATGACGGCCGGCGGCTGCCCCTCTCGTTAGTCGTGAGTCGCAACAGTCGGCCAGACCAGTCCCCCACTCTTCCTCGCCGATCAGCTACTCCTGGTTGGCGAACTTTACGGCATCGTCGCAGTCCACCTTCCTCTTGCCAAGCATGGAAATGACTCGAAGCCAAAAATCCGCGTGGAGGTATGCATAAGAAATGTTGTGCGACAGGTCCACTGTTCGCTTCCCGTCGCTTGCGGAAAGGTGATATCGCGTGGCACGCTGCAAGCAATGCAGCTCAATCGCGACCAGTTGAAGATTCTTGCCACGTTTTCCATTGACATGGCCCAGGTCAGTGCGGCGTCGATCGTTATCCCCTATTTCCTTGACAGCTTCGACATTTTTGCTGGCAAGCTTGGGAGTAGCAGCCGCGCTAGGTGATTGATTGAATATGTGGCTCCGTGAGTTCTGGCCAACGCGGATTACACGCAGACGGGGCAATCCCGCCGTTAAAAACCATGCGGTGCCTTCAGTGCAACGGAGCGAACTGTGGACAGGTTGCTATCAAGCTCCCTTCCGTGGCATGTTGAAGGCATGACCCCCCAAGCATTGAGCGACAAAGAACGAGCCGAGGCCGCGAACCGTGGCCACATTGAAGACGCCGTTGACGAGTTGGCTCAAGTAACGGTTCAGAGTCAGACAGTAATTGAGCAACGTCTCGACACGATTGAACAAAAGATCGTCAGCATCGAAGAAACGGTGGCCACCAGCGTTGATCTAAAAAACCTCGAGCAGCGACTCGACCTCAGAGTTAATGGGCTCGAGAAAAAACTAGATGACGTCCTCGAAGCCGTGAACAGCATCGGACAGCGAACCGGCGATTTGCAAGACCGTGTTGTCGCGTTGGAGACACAGCGTTGACGATGATAGACCCGTCGTTGACGATGATAGACCCGTCGCCCCCAGGACTAATTGGGTACTTCCAGCCGTTTCTCGTAGCGGCGAATAAAAGCCGTCAGGCTCGTCCCCAATGCCCGACAGATGGTGCGCAACTGAACGACATCCAAGCGGGTCTCTCCCCTTTCGACCCGGCTGACGAACACCTGGTTCTCGTCAATCTGTTTAGCCAACTCGACCTGCGTTACACCCGCTTTCTCTCGTGTTTCGCGCAGGACCTTTACGAAGATTTGGTATTCGTTGGTGTGAATCGACTTTTCCATAACCGCCGTTTGCCAAAGTGCGGCACGCATGGTATAGTCGGAAAGTGAATATACATAATATGTATATCCGGTCAGCGATGCTGGATGCTGTCTGCATCGTTGGTTCGTCACGCGAAATATTAAACGTCTCGTTGTGGTGGTGTACCGATGGCCGCACTTCGTACTTTGCTCGACGACGACAATACCTCGGGCTATGACCGATGCTGCCACGAGGAACTTTGGGTACCTGATTGCCTATCTTATTCCCGGATTTGTCGTTGTTCTCACAGTCGGCCTCCATTCGGCCACGGTGCGCACCTGGCTGGGAACTGTTCCAGCCGAGTCGCCAACCGTGGGTGGCTTTCTGTATGTCACCGTGGCTTCCGTGGCAGCAGGCATGACCGTCAGCGCCATCCGTTGGATCGTGCTCGATACGATTCATCATCGAACGGGCGTCCCTCGCCCGGCATGGGATGTCTCCTCTCTGTCAGTGAATCTTTCCGCGTTTCAGGCATTCGTCGAGTTTCACTACCGGCATTACCAGTTCTACGGCAATACGTTAGTCGCAATTGCCATCGCCATCGGTGGCTGGTCTGCTCTACAAACGGCAATACCGCTGCATCCAGTCATGCTCGCGATAATGGCGACCGGCGTTGCCGTGCTGTTTTTTGTGGCGTCCCGCGACGCATTGCGCAAGTACTACGCGCGAACCAATGCGCTATTACCTTTACATCGTAACAACGTAGGAGAAGAACCCATGGTCAACGGTTGCCATAACGAAGATGAAAAAGCCCTTGAGCAAAAGTCCGTGACCAACGAGAAGCCCGAAACGCCGACAAACGATTCGAAATCACTGGGCACCGATTCTGACTCTTCACGTCAGGTGGTCGCTACGCAGCGAGACAACGCGACCAAGCCACCGGGTTAGCCAACGCACAAAGCGTTGAATCATACCCGCCCACGTCCCCTGAACAACCGATATTGGCGAGCTCACTACACGCTACTTTCAACTTGCGTTGTTTCGCACTTCGTAGTGTGGCACGCCAGGAGCGATGCTAGTTTCCTCGCGACAAATTCACAATCTCTCCGACATTGCACGAGACCTCTGTCAGGTCCTTGCCGTTT
This sequence comes from Planctomycetota bacterium, assembly GCA_029259935.1. The sequence goes on along the minus strand of JAJDEH010000026.1, from coordinate 18,574 downwards.
CGATGATTGTTCCCGTCTCTCTGATTTTGGCCATCGCGAACTCGTCACTCAACGACGCCTTTGCTCTCCCGACCCATCGCTCCAGTCTGTGCCCTTCTTCATCTGGTTGCTGCCGTTCGCCGTTCCTCACACTTTTGGAACTGAAGTCAGCCCGACAATGAACGTGACACTTCAATCGTACTGATTTACCGTGAACCTTGACGTGATTTTCGACTGTTCATTTTCAGTAGAAAAGGAGTGTTGGCCATGCCTAGCGTGTGGATCGATTTTGACGAACTCAAGATCAAGTGTTCGATGCCGGAAGTCTTGGAGGTATTCGGCATTGCGCATCAGTTTCAGAATCGCAACGGGACTTTGGCCGGCGCCTGTCCCCTACCTCAACATGAGCATGGGCCCATGCCCAATAAAGAGCAGTTTAAAATCAACTGCAAAGATGGTGTTTGGGTTTGGCACTGCTTTGGAGACTGCTCGTGTGGCGGTTCCGTCATTACCTTTGTTCAGAAAATGACCGGCTACAGCATGGCTCACACGAGGTTGTGGTTTCACCAACACTTCGGAGAACGGCTGACGGCCAAGAAACCAAAACGTCCTCGTCGATCAAGTGGTGGCGGCGCAAAAAAAGAAACCCGCGAGGTAATCCAGCAAGATTGTCCCTCACGAGTTTCCGATATTGAATCAACCGCCAACGTAGCAGATGCTCCGCCGCCGCTCAAGCCTTTGAGTTTCTTTTTGAATCTTGATCCTGATGTCCCCTACCTCGAAGAACGCGGGGTGACTTCAGCGATCGTTGAGCGATTTCAAATTGGTCTATGTCGCCGGGGGATATTCGACGGATATGTTGCGATTCCCCTCTTCACTTGGCCACAAGCGCCCGATACGAACCCGGTCGCCTACATGGGTCGCTGGCCAGGCCAGGATTTCGACGATGCAGATGGACGGCCGCGTTACAAAGTGCCCGATGACTTCCCTGTCAGCCGTATCGTCTACGGACTCGGACCCGCGCTCAAGTCCACGTCGGACACGATGCCGTTGATCGTGGTGGAAGGCCCGTTCAAGGTCTATCACTTGGTTGAAGCGGGATTTGAGAGCGCGGTAAGCACGCTCACCTCGTCGGTCAGCGACGAGCAAGCCGAGATCCTTGCCGAAACTGGTCGCCGTATCGTGTTGCTCTTCGATGGCAATGAAGCGGGTTATGAAGGAATGCGGCGCGGAGCCGGACGACTCGTCACCAAATCGTACGTACGCGTGGTCAAACTGCCAGAAGGTACGGAACCCGACGATTTGAATAGTCGCCAACTAAATGAATTGCTGCATTTTGTCTAACTGAAGACAGAATAACACCGGACACTTTGTCCGGTGCTTTTTAACGCCGCGTAGGCAGCCTGCTACCCTCGCGACGACTCTGGGGTTCGACAAGCTGTCTCCATCGGGAGACAGCCGATCTTCTCACAACGCTGGTCGCCGCTGGTGCCAGAAGCTGCAACTGTTCCCCACCGTAACTTTTTGTTCGGCTCAACGGAAACCGAGCACTAGGTTGTTTCCAACACCGCGGCCCGGCTACGCGGCATTCGTATCAGTGTAACACGATCGCCCCAACTACATCTCAGACTGAGCATCCCCTCTTAGTTCCCCCACCATGTTCATTTAACTTCGGGCCGGCGGACGTGGTACTGTTCAAGCATTGTTGTTCTTTCTTCATTTCAAAGGAGTTCTTGCATGGCCAAGAAACCAGAAACCGAATCCACGAAATCTGCCGCATCGCCGACCGCACCCACTTCTCCCCTACCGCCAACCATCGGCGATCGCCAGGATCAACCGACGAACAAACCGGAGGTGAAGTACGGCCCGTTTCCCGGTGGCTTCGGTGTTACCGTTTGGCGGAACAAATCCAATGACGGCCGTCATTATCGTACGATCACCATTTCACCGCGTCGGTATCAGGACAAAGCGACCGGCGAATGGAAGGACTCAGGATCGTTTCGCCCCGTCGACATTCAGTCATTGGTCCTGGCGCTTCAGCAAGTGCAGCAACACATTTCGAACACGCCGCTGCCGAGCGACGCCGAGGAATTTACCGCCGGATCCGCCTCCAACGGTGAGACGCCCTTCTAACCGCGTGAGGTGCTGGCATGGCAGAACCGACTGGTGATGCTCATAACCTGTTGCCGGACGACTTACTCCCCTCTTTGCCCCGTCTGTATGCCACGGAACAAGTCAATGATCCAGTCGTTCACCTCAAGTGGTTTACGCCAGATAGTTCCTGGACCTGGTACGTTCTGGAGTACGGCCCGGACGAGTGGACTCGTCGTTGGCTTGGAACGCGAGTTTGGCTATTTCTCCCTCGATGAAATTGCCAGCGTTCGCGGTCCGTTGGGACTTCAAGTCGAACGCGATCTCTACTGGCAACCCAAGCCAGTGTCACAGTGCGACTAACATTGGGCACGACCACCTGTTTACTGGGTGGTCTTTTCTTTGCCGCTGACTCTCGCCTAATAGCCCATATCTGCGGGAGACAAACTAGTGAACCTCTGCTAGTGTATTTTCGTCTCTCTTGATTATTGTTCTCTTCTTGCGAGGGGTAGCATGGCTACGAACGAAAAAGTCATTGACGCGAGTTGGGCAGACTTGGGTTACCGCCAAATAACTACCGAAACTGTCGCCGATCAAGCTTCGATCGAGTTCGCATATGACTTGGCATCGAATTTCGAATTCGACCGAATTAGGGACTCGTCCGGGTGTTGGATCCGTCACAAAGCTCGACGTAAAGGTTATGGATATCATCCATCGGCCGCAGTCTCCCATATTTGGGACTCCGGAAATTTTGCCGACACAGTCGGTCACGACGTCGATGACTATTTGAACGGTCAATATGGGAAGTACATCACCTCGACGTTGCAGACTGCAACGGCTGAGCAAATCAGCACAATTATCGACACGCAATGGGACAAGGAAGGTGCAGCGCAGTCCTACGCCGGCGTTGCTAGGTGCCTCGAGCTTGCGAAACCGACGTATCTAGCGGAGCTACTGACGCAGAACGTATTACCTCGCTTCTTTCAACTACACCCAAAGGGAAAAGTCGTTGCCATCTTGCACGATTATCGCTTCATTCAGCAACTGTCATTTCTCCGATCGCTATACAGTTTGAAGCATTTTTCAAAATCGGAATTCGATCAAGCAGACGTTCAAAGTTTCGAAACTCTGAACGCTTGGCAGTCCTTCGATCCAATTAGCTTCACGCGAGCATGTCTCCAACTTGCGAATCTCGCATTCTACCCCCACATTTCAGGATTTGATTGCGGACCGTACGGGTTCACGTTGCAGTTCTGCTTTTCTGAATCGGTAGAGCAGGAACCGCCATCATTTCCAACAGATTGGCTGGACAGGGCGCGCTCGTGGCTACGAATCGGTCGTCAACACCGTGACGTAGATGCAATCCTCAAGGGAACGCGTACGGAAGAATACAAGAATGCCGCGCACTCAAGGCATATGTCCGCATCCGCTCCCTCGGTGGACGAACATGTCGAATTCCTGTCAAATCTCGTCGACCAATCCAGCAGAGTACTGTTCGAGTTACTTGATCCTTGCAATTTTACGGTCGGCAATCGGGAGATCGACAGCGTCTGGGGCTTTGAAAACATGCTTACGATTGATCGGCTCCTGAGCATGTGCATCGCTGCAGTATCAGCAGACGAACCCATCTTACGTAAGACAAGCACATTCGAATGTGCAGAGCTGCTTGATACGTTGTCACGTGGCTTCGCGAACACCCAAGAAACAGAGCTCTTTAAGAAACTGCTTCACCCCACTAAAGGCCTGGCCCTAGTCACACAACACTTAAGCGACATTCCGCAGCCAGTGCGCGGCAAACTGCAAGCAATAGCTGCTGAAATCTATGCCAACCTTGAGAAAGAAATTCTCAACTCAATTTGGTTTTCGACGAAACGACAGGGCACTAGGATTCTTGTGAAAGACAAGAGCCTTTCGAGGGAACGGGAAGTCCCAAACGACGACTTTGTGGCCGACTTGATGCGTGATTTCCGAAATACGCATCACGGCTATCTAACAAAACTTGATGCGCAAAAGCGACCGTCGCGCCGCCTGGCACTGACAACCGGTAATGTACCGGATTCCATTACCCATCTCCCCGTCCTTTGGTGGCTATCGTTCTTGTCTTCCGTCGGTGGTGTTGCTAATTGGTCGCCGCAATCATTGGGCATCTATGATGGGTGAGTCGCCCCGAAACCATTGACAGCGTTCGCGCGTAAACTGCACCTGACAGGTTGACAGCCTTGGCGAAGTGTTCCTCACCGGTAAAGGTTGAGAACGTTCACAGCTTAGCCAGCCCGATTACCAGATTGATGTTGTTACACACGTTGTAGAGCATGTGGTCGGCCAATTCCTTCGTCGGCGGGTATTCGGGGGTCGGGCCTTTGCCATGAGCATCGCCGATTTTATTCCGGATCGTCGCCGTGCCTTCTAGAATCTGTTTGTAGAACGGATAGAAAAGCTTATTCTCCCTGCAGATGTCAAGCAGCTTTGAGCAGGTATCTTTGTCTTTGTCGTAGGGCCAATTCTTGTGCGTGCAGATGATCTTGAGCACGCTTTCGAATGCAGCGCCGGCGTCCGTTACCGCATCCCCGTACTTGCCCTGCCGGTATTCATCAAACGCATTGAGTAGCTCGCGGTTGGCGGTGGCAAATCGTGAGTCGGAAAGGGCATGCAGACAGGGCCTCACCGTTTGGGCGTGCAATACCTTCTCGTCTTTCTTGATAACCGAAGGCGGCACGATGTAATAACCGCCTCCGCCATAGGGACTCCCTTCGCCTGCCGACACCTCTTGGATATTAGTTAGCTCGTAACCGATAGTCTCCTCTTCGAGAACTTTGTTAACTGCATCAACGGCACTCTGTCCACCACAATTCCCCCTGGTTTCAAAACAAAGCTGAAGGAAGTCCAATACTTCCTCGTCGGGACAGCAAAAGAAATGCTCAATGATTGGTGGTTCGTTCAGATTGGAGAATTGCCGCTGGCTAGCCTCCCGAAGAACTCCCACCTTCAAAAGCAATGACTTTTCAACGGCGTCTAGCACCGTTCTAAAGGAGCAACGTCCATGAGCTTCAATGCACGTCTTCAGCGTGTGCAGGAGCCAACTCCGTACGCGCTCGGGGATCTCGTAGCAGTATTGGTCGGGAATGGGATCGTTTCGGCGTGAAAATAACATTTTCGTAGACCTTCTCTGGCTCACCGCCAATTAGCCAATTATATGGAAAATCCGCCGGAAGAGTAATCGATCATCAGCAGGTTGCGTTTCCTGCGTTGGTCGTGAACAGGTATGCGGTGTGAGATTACTCAGCGGAATGTCGCGATTCTAGAGGATCACCGTGCATAGTAGATTCTCCAGACTGAACCCTTTCGCCCGGGAACGTCGCGGGCGGGAATCCGGGTTGCGAGTAGTCCATATACACCCCCGAGTATCCGATTAGCTGCAGCACGATCCTGTTCAGCAGATTCTGTACACGGGCATGGCGGGTGACGCGGACCTGGACTTCATCTTGGCTCTGGGCCACCGAGAGCCGACCATGAGCGGCAGGATGTCTTGTTTCGCCCCATGCTTTGGCGTCGTCTTTCGTCACACCAAGTACCCCACGGTTCGTCCAATCACGAAGAATCTCATTTGCACTCAGGCTCTTGAACATTCCAGTTAAACCGCCAAGCCGGTTCAGGAACTCTGGCGTGAACTCCGCGGGCTTCGTTTTGAGCCAGTCCTGGAATGCGACGATGTCGGATTGGGCAACCTCCGGCTGCGCCGGGCCAAGGGTCTCGGCCGCCAAGCGCAGCAATCCTTCGACGCAGATTGTGCTGATCGCGAGTTGGGTCTGGTGGGCGTTGTCCGCCGTGTCCCAGCAGAGGGATAGGTAGTTTGCCACTTGCCGTCCCAGATCTGTCAGGAAGAAGTCGATGGCTTGCCCCAGAAGTCGCTCGACGTTTTGCAGGAATTCCACCTGGAAGCCGAGAGGTTGGAGCAGAGTGTTCTTCGTGGTTTTCCGTTCACATGCATCGAGCCGCCGAGTCAGCTTGTTCTCGTTAATCTCCTCGTGGCCGCGGACAGCGCAGCGGCGGCCAAGGACAAACCCGAATGCCCGCGCGACTGCGGTACGGACCGCGAAGGGATCGCACGTTGGACTACCCTCTTGCGGGAGTACTCGCACCTCGAACCATTCGTCCGACCTTTGCCTTGCTGCGATCTGGCCAACCTTGGCGGCGGTAACCAGCCAATCCCGACAAGTTAAACGATTCCCGAAGAATTCGTTGTGAATCTCACTGTTGGTCATGCGAGGCCATACGTGAGGCACAGGACCAATCAGTATGCGCAGGATTCTCGCAGTTTCCGCTGTCGTTTCGCGGCGGAATGTGATTCTCCTCACACCCAGATCCCAAACAACGTCGGGCAGGTTGGATTGGGTTTGGTGGCCGTCCCGGGGCATCGGATCTGTGCTAACGTCCCAACCGTTTTGCGTTCGACCAGAGAAGGTGAAGTAGTCTGTGTGAGGGATCAGCTGGCCAGGAGTTCCAAAACCACCGAACAACAGCCTGTTAATGTTTCCCGCGCCGTCCGTCACGCCCTGGAGACGAATGCCAGCATCTGAACTCCAACTGATCCGACCGCTCCCCTCCAATTGGCCGATGCGCTCTCCGGCGACCGTGAGCGTGGGGAGGCTGACCTCGTATGAACCGCCTATCAAAATGTCGATCCAGTCGTCGTTCATTGCTTCACCCCTTGAAAACCACATCTAAAACGACGGACTTGATACACGAAGGGTTCGCGCCCAGTGGAACACAACATAGACGACCGACCGATAAGCTACGGCCGGAGTGTCCCCCTCTCGCGATCCTCCAGGAATTGGCTGCCGTCACGACCTTGCTTGGCGATTTGTGGCGAAGCAGCACCAGACGCACACACGTCTAGTCAAATTGCTGCCGTCCATTGTAGCTGGTCGGCACCTGCGTACACTCCCCTTTCTTGACGTCACCAACGCGGCCTCGACCGTTTGCGCCATCGTAGTTCGCCGCGCTAGAATTGCGACGGTAGTTTCCTGGATGTTCCCAGTGACTAGTGTTCGTGACCAGTTGATAAACCACCGTGAACATGGTCACTCGCAAATCTGTGACTAGCTGGTCGACCACCCGCCGCTGAACACTCCCCTATTCCCTCCCGTCACGGATGAACACTCGCGTGCCTAGTCACCGCATCCAACGCTTGCCTACGGATCAGCTTGTCGTGCTGCTCGATGAGAGCGCTATTCCATCCGTTTAATTGCAATACCGACTTGCAGTTGTCGGCTCGCTCGTTGGATGGACGCCGGTCATGAACAGGGATTGGGTTCCAATTTGAACACCTGTTCTGATCACTCCCCTATCCGCTATTCATCGCCTGGTCATTGAATAGTCAAAATACAGCAAAACATGACCACATGCTCAGTCGGGGAAAGGGCTTTGACTAGGCTTTCATGAAGTTCACTTTGTGGTCGAAAGGATACTCCGAATTGAATAATCGGCCAGTACGGGTAGTCGCCACGAGTACCGCTTTGACCAGTTGGTTGCCTAGCTGGCCGACGGTTGTTCACTTTGCCTGTGCAAAAGTGCCGGCCGCGGCTGCTTGGAAGTCCTGCCGACTAGTCATACACTTTGGCCATGACCACGCTCACTGCTAACCACCACGCAAACCATCGCTATGGCCTTTTTGACGATTGCTGAGGCGGTCAAAAAATACGGCAAGAGTGAGAGCACGTATCGGCGGTTGATTCTTGATGTTCGCAAGGGAGGCGACCGCCGCAAGCGAATTCTCATCCAACCAAGCGAGGAAGAGATCAAGGAGTCTCGACAGTCAGGCCAGCAGTATACGTACACCATCGCCGAAGAGTTAATTGAGCGGGACGTGCTGGGCAAGGATCCGCAGCTGGGGAGCAAACCGTCCGCAGGCGAAACGTCCGCGCAGCAAGCAGACCTGCGGGGACTGCTAGAAAAAATGGAACAGCGCCATGAAAAGGAGCTGTCGCGAATGGAATCGCAGCTCGCTGCGGAAAAGCAAGAGAAAAAAGAGTTGCTCGAGTATGCCCACAAAGACAAGGAGCTGTTCGCTCAAGCGGCTCAGTCCCTGACCCAGGTGCTGGCTCTGCCGGGCATCGCCGACGCTACCAGGGCCGGAAATGAAACCAATACGGCGGGCATGTCTAGCGACGTGTCACCAAAGCAGGGGAGCGAGCAGTCGACTTCGCTCGAACAGGAGCGTGAACCGTCCGCGCCGTCGCGGTTGCTCCGCCGTATTTTTCGCCGTAAGCGATAGTTCCGTTCCTACACCATGCACCGAATAACCGACAGTAGGGAACTGAAGTACGAGTATCTCGACGCCCCGCTTGCCGATGCGGAAGTCCGGCATGCCTATGCTTGCCTTGTGGCGGCCATCCACAAACGACTCGCTTCAGAGTTCGTGCTACGCTGGGACGACCTAGACACCAAGACCAACACCTTTTATCCAAACGGTTCAAACTGAACCGCATCCTTCAGCGTTGACAGGGACGTTATGGCGACCATCAAGCACCAATTCAACGGGTTTTCCAAACCGGTCAAGAACTTCTTCATGATGCCCAACGAGTGGACGAACATCACGGCGTCCATGAAGTCCTTGGCGGAAATAAAAACGGTCGAATATATTTTGCGACATACCTGGGGATACCAAGAGTACGGCATCGCCAAGAAAATCACGATTGACGAATTCATGCACGGTCGCAAACGATCCGATGGCACCCGCATGGACGAGGGGACGGGGCTCAGCAAACCCTCTGTCGTTGACGGACTCAAGAATGCCGTCAAGCATGGCTACCTGACCGAGCAGGTGGATGACCGCGATAAGGCCCGCCTAAAGAAGTCGTACGCCCTTAAAATGGCCGACGAAAAGATGCTTGACGCCGATGTTAAGATTCTTAACATCCGGGGTAGGAAGCTAGACAGCGGGGGTAAAGATCCTTTACATCGATCAGAGAAAGAAACGTCAGAAACACACTCTAAGAAAACCGTTGGCAACGGGGATCAATCGCCGCTGATGAAACTGCCACGACTCGACCAGCCGGACGACAAGACCGACGTGCTTGCCGACGACATTCTGGCAGCGATGGGGGATAGCCACAGCTACCGGTTCTATCGGCACGTTGCCGCTCGGATTCCGGAAGACGTCATTCGGAAAGCCTTGTCCGAGATCAAATCTGACGGCGCCGAAAACCCCGCCAAGGTGTTCACGTTCCGCATGAATCAATACGCCCTCACACGGCTCAAGTAGGGGAGAGTCGTCACCACTCCGAACGCCACCATGTCCCACAACACCTCACATCCATTGAACAGCGAGGGAGAAAGTCATGCTGTGGCGCATGCCGCCATTCGCCTCGATCGCTGGAACCGAATCGTCGTAAACCGTTCTCCCATGGCACTCCCGACCTTGGCCATCTGTCGGCCAACAGTTCAAAGGATGGAACGGCCACACGAATCGCTACGCAAAGCGAATTTTAACGGCGTCGGCCTTCCGTCAGATACCTTCCTCCAAGCCGACTGCCCGGCTTTCCGCTCGCACATTCGTGCGGGTGCTTACGCACTTACCATGCGGCAACGCAAACCCGGGCAGTCGGCCTGCGGCACGACGCCGAACAGTTACCATCCTTAACGGCGACCTGTGAACAACACTCAAACGGCACGGCCAACAGTTCTGCCACGCCGCCGCTCGGCCTGGGACTTAGCCGATCTTGTCAGGCCGCTCCGACGCCCCATCACGAGACGGCACTCCCAGGAACCACTCGAACAGCTTCCATCGTTTGCCGCCGCGCTTGTGGCGTGGAACTATGATCGTCGGCTGGCCACGGGGCAGCAGGTCGCCAAGCGGTTTCCACAGTGGTGCACTAGCGAGCGAACGACACGTCGCATCCTGGCCCGTTTAGTTGCGGCGGGCGTCCTCGACATCGCTTCGGTACGAGGCACGACTCCGGTCTTTCCTCACGTGTATTTGGCCACCGCGCGAGGTATTCGATTTGTCCGGGAACGAGGCAGCCAGCGGGGGACTGCGTGGCCCAGCCATCCGCCGGAGCAGATTAAGACCGGGGGCCGTGCGCTACTTAGCGTGCTGCATGAAATCATGGCCACCGAGTTTGAACTGATGTTCGAGAAAACAGTGGCGGCACTTCCGGATGTTCAACTACTGATGAGTGAACGACGCTATAACCGGCGGAAGCATCGGCTAAAGTATTGGCAAGATGGCGAGTGGCATTTCGTCGAACCGGACATTGGCCTACTGACGGTGGGGGAGCGAACCGGCACGCAGCTTATGTTTGTTGAGATTGACGCCGGCACCATTCCTATCCGGCGCATCTACCAACAAAAACTGGTCCGCTATCACGAGTGGATGCAATCCGCCGACGCCGAAGAATACCTCGAGAGAATCCGTCAACGATACGGCTTGCCAACAACGCCCAGCGTGCGCTGGCTGTGGGTGGCCCAACACAAAGAAGTCGCCGGTCGTGACAGCAGGCGATTGGTCGATGTCCTTACAGAGACGCTCGCTCTTCCAACCGTCACCCGCGAGCGGCTCTGGCTCACCACAGCCAGTGAATTGGCCGAACACCATGAAAACGGCGCTCCGCTTATGCAGCCGATCTGGATTCGCGCCCGGCATGCTCGACCATGGATGCGCACATTCTGGGATTTCAAGCGTACGCTTATCAATCGGACGAACCGCAAGGCAAAGCTCAGATCCTTCGTGAAGGAGCGAATTGCGGCCATGCCACAACGCAGTCTGTTCAGGTCGCCGTGCAACAGTGCGACAGGTCAACAAACTGAGAGGGCCCCAAAAAAAGAGGGTTCTCACGGCAAAATAGCCGCGGAACCCACCTTGAGTTAGCGACGCACACCGACCGCCAATCATCTGCCTATCACTCGCTTTCTCTAGCGGGACTCGGCTACGACTGACAACCGCGGATGTCCCACATTGAGGTGGGCTCTCGCGGCCGAAGGGCGGTCGTGTGCAACACTGGAAAACAATATGCCTGGATAGGTCCCAAGACAAGACACAAATTAGAAAAAATCTCCAAAAGGTGTTGACCTTCAAACGAAGTCGCTAATAATTACCGGTGACTGACAGAAAGACCGCGGATGTCCACTTAAACATTCCCGGTTTTTTTTTATGCTTACCCAAAAACCTTCCACATCCCAACAGTCTCAACGCTCAACTCAGGAGCAGAAAAGCCCGCAACCAGAATTGATTGCGGGTAACGCTGCTCTTCAACTGCTGACGGTTAAGGAAGCCGCCCAGTTCCTACGCGTGAGCGAGAGTACGATCAGGAACGCCATCCGCGATGGCACTCTCCCGGCGTTTCGATTTGGCAAGCGCCGTGGCACCATTCGCATTCGCGAGTGCGACCTTCAGGCCTATTTGGCAGCCTGCAAGTCAGATCATTCACCTGCCACATTCACCTCCCACTCGGCGGACGGTCAGCCGTTTCAGTGCCTTGACTCCCAGCGACTGCTTGACGCATGGCGGCGTGCAGGTGTCCTGTCTGGCCCGTCAGGTGAACATAATGTTCCGTCATCCGGGTCGACGTGTGACCCAACAGCTCGGCGAGGCTCCTAATGTCCACGCCATTCATTACCGACTGTGTCCCAAACTGGTGCCGAATGCCATACAATACGACATCGTCGGGGAGGCCGATTTTTTCTCGAAGCCGACGAACTCGCTGGGCCAATGAGTCCTTCTTCCACGGCGTCCCGCGGGCAGTGAGAAAGACAAATTCGGTGCCGACAGACTGGCGGCGCCGAATCCGGATCAGTATTTTCACGACTTCCGACACCAAGGGGATGACGCGGGGCTTCGGCGTCCGCTGGGTGCGGATCGTCTTATGTTGTCGCAACACGATGACGGCGTTGTCCAGGTCGACGTCAGCCCATTTCAGCTTTGCCATCTCACTTGGCCGAGCTCCGGTCAAGCGGAGAAAGAACAGAACCTGCCGAAAACGCTCCCCAGGTGTGGGCCGCTGCCGTGGCTTTCGCCGGATTTGGCCCGGCGTAATCGTCACCGTTGCTCTGATCAATCCTCTGAACTCGTCATCAGTTAGCGGCCGGCGAGGCTGGCCTGGGCGATGGCTGACACCTTGGAAGGGATTGGCAGCGATCAATCGTTGGTGGGAAGCCCAGTTAAAGGGACGGTGCACGACGCTGACGATGCCGTGGAGCGTCCAGTCCGTTTGCCACTCGTCGTGCTGGTCAAGCCAATGGGTCAGGTGGATCGGTTTGCAATCACACACTGGACGCCAGCCGTGGCTTTCGGCGAACCGCTGTAAGTATCGTTGGCACTTATCATACGTTCGTGCCGCCTTCGTTCGTTTGACGTGGGCGAGGTAGAGATCAATGACTGAAGCAACAGTATGGTCATCACTGTCGGCCGCGGGGTTAGCGGCCCGCTCTGTCATTAGCTCGTGCCAGCGATCAACGGCTGCTTGTTTGTTGGCCTTACCTTTGGCCAACTTGGTTTGCTTGCCGTTGATCTTGATGTACCACCAGGCATCAGATTTGCGAAACCAGGGACTTGCTTTGCGTGGCATGGACGAGCCCTCCAATCAAAGAGTTGTGAAATACAACGCAGTGGACTGGAGAAGTCCGCGACTGCTTCCTGCCTGGGTGATGGCCGGGCAGGAAGCCTTTCGACAAGACAGTGTAGCAGGAAAGGTGCAACGAAAGGTGCAAAGCACTACCGTTGACCGCTCCCACACTTACGAGGGCACAACGGTAAGTGCTAAGGACATAAGCAATTGTACCGAGTGGGCGATGGGGGACTTGAACCCACGACATCCGCCTTGTAAGGGCGGCGCTCTAGCCAACTGAGCTAATCGCCCGCGAGATGTAAATTTACTTTCGCTTGTCCCACTCTGTCAATGTGGGTCTAGCGGTGAACGCTCTTTAAGCCATTAGTTCGGCGGGAGTTGTTGCGTTTGGACTCTGCCTGATCAACCTGTTTGCCGCACAATTTTGCACGCGGTCGCCCACTTCGACGGCGGCCGGCACGCGATTAGAATGCAGTCGTTAAAACAATCGTCCATTGCCCTCGTGAGTTCGGTGTTGCATTGAGAGAATTAATGCTCTTGCTGATTCCGGCGCTGCACCTCTTGTGTGTCAGCGTAGGTACGAGTGGGCCGCTGGTCTGCCTGTGGCTGGAATGGCGTGAGGGGCGGGGAAGCGAATTGGCGGGCCATGTGGGCAGACGCCTCGCTTTGTCATCACTCGCACTGCTGATCGTTGGAATCCTGCTCGGCTTTTTGCTGGGATGGTTCGTCTGGTCGCCCCAGTTGCGCCAAGCTCTGGTGCTGCTCAATTCGCGAATTACCTACGGACTCGTCGAATTGGCGTTTTCGTTGATACTGATGGCCACTCAAGTCATTTGGTGGCATGCGGGTAGTAAATCCTCGGCTTGGCAGCGCTGGGCGCGAATGGGATTGCTGCTGTTGGCGGGCACCAACTTGTTGTATCACTTTCCCTTCTTATTCGTGATCCTCACGGATCTCGCCGGGCAAAACTTGAACGACCGGGAACCACTCGCGTCCAGTGAATTTCGACATGCGATGATGCAAGGCGAAATCCTCGCCCGCACCGTTCATTTTTGGCTGGCGTCGCTGGCGGTCACCGGTGTGTTCGTAATTGGCGATGCCCTTTACGGCAGTCGCCACCGGTCCGAGGAATGCACGCGGCGCGTCGCCACCTGGGGTGGACGGATCGCGATCGTCCCCACGTTACTGCAATTTCCCGTCGGCATTTGGTTATTGAGCGAGCTGCCGCAGGGTGTGATGCGGCGATTCATGGGGGGGCAACTGCTGGCGACTTTGTTGCTTGCCTTGGGAGTCGCCGGCGTGCTGTGGCTGCTGCATCAATTGGCGGCCGTGGCGACCGGAAGCACTTCACGGGCCACGCTGTGGCGGAGCGTGGTTTCCATGCTAATCGTCTACTTCCTAATGGTTGGCACGGCGCGGCACGTTCGCCGAAGCTCGGGATTGGCGGAGCGGTCATTACGGCCGCCAACCGCCAACATGGCACCTCAGTTCGGCAATCGCCAATGAAAGGCTCTAACGATGGCACCGACGTGTGTAGCGATTCGAGATGCGGAGAGCGGGGCGGAGGCGCGGGTCTTGGCCGGCTTTGGTTTTAATTGCTTTAGCTTTCGCGTACCTCACGGTGATGCCGACATTGAGTTATTGTGGTCGGAGGAAGGATTCGAGCAGGGGACCAAGCGTGCTTCCGGCAGCGGTATCCCCATTCTGTTTCCCTTTCCCGGACGAATTCAAGGCGTCGAATTCGAATGGGACGGTCGGCGGTTCAAGCTGCAAGATGGTGATGGCCGCGGAAACGCGATTCACGGTTTCGTTCACCAGCGACCTTGGCGCGTGATCGAGCAATCTGCAAGTCGAGTTGTCGGCCAGTTTCAAGCGTCGCAGGACGATCCCGAATTGCTCGATCGTTGGCCTGCCGACTTTCTCATCACTGTCCGCTACGAGGTCGCGGGCCAATCATTGAAGTCCCGGCTGGTTGTTGAAAATCCGGGCGACACACCGCTGCCCTGCGGGCTAGGAACTCATCCGTATTTTCGTGTCCCGATTGGGCCGGGCACGGCGGACAATTGCGTTGTCCGATTTCCGGTCACACAACAATGGGAGTTGGATGGGATGATCACGACGGGCCAACGCGTTCCGCTGACCGAAGGCGAAAACTATCTCGAGGGCGTCAAGTTCGCCGATATGACGCTGGACAATGTCTTTTCCGGCTTGGAGTCGAGAGAGGGAGCGTGCCTGGCCAGCATCGACGATCCACACGACGATCCACACGGCGGGCCACGGATGGAAATGGAATTCTCGGACCTGTTTCGCGAATGCGTCGTCTACAATCCACCTCATCGCGAGGCGGTTTGCATTGAACCCTACACCTGCGCGCCAGATCCATTTCGCCTGCACAAGCAAGGCGTGGACGCCGGACTGCGAATCCTAAGGCCGGGTGAATCTCTAAGCGTGGATATCGAAATCCGATTGGCCACGCGATAGCGAGTGGCCAGGCGATAGTTCGTGTTATGGGTTCAAGAAGAACTGATGTTCAACGGTAAACTCATAACCGTCCCCGGCCTTCTTTACCCCGAATACGGTCTTGCGAACGTCGTCAACGCCTCGTCCGTCGAGATGCACTCGCTCCTTTTGCAGTAGGCTGCTGTAGATTTCGTTCGGATAGAACTGGGCCAATAACTTATCCTCGGTTTGGACCCCGGCTTGGTTCAGCAATTGTTCACTCAGGGACTTCAGGGCTCCCACTTTTCCATGAACAAAGTACAACCGTGTTTCTTCACTTCGCGAGCCAAATCTCTTGCGCGGTGAAGCGGTGGAAAATCTGCTGCCGTAGGTAATCCGAGTCGTCGTTCTGTGGATGGCACCCAACTCGATTCGGAAAAAGTCGAGTTGCTTGGCGTAGTCACTGGCGTCGCTCGTGGTAAATCGAATTTCCCACCGGTCCCAGGGCGGAATAACCGGTGGCAAGGGTACGGGATCTATCGGCCCAACAGGATCACCGTTCCCTTCTCCCATTCTTCGGGCGTATCCCAAGAACGGTTCGTGGACACCCTCTGTCGACGATACGGCATTCGTCATCGCTTCAAGGGCCTTCAGCATTTGGGGTCGGGGAACGTCAGGCAGTTCGTCCCCCGGCTCGACCATTTCCAAGGCGGGCCGCTTCGGCGGAGTTTCCGATTCGCGTGTCGGCAGCGAGTGAATCTCGGCAACTCCAGGGGTGAAGACCACGCTGTGGCTTAACCAAAAAATGAACAGAAGTAGCGCGAAAAACCCGCTCAACGTGACTCCCGCGGCAAGGATTGCGGACACCCGGTCGTACTTGGAGACTTTAGTTTCAAAATCAACGGGCGGCTTGGATTCGTGCTCCGCGCCCTGCTTGGTTTTCGCCGCCATGCCATTGCCTCCAGAGAAACTTGGATGAGAAGAGAACGACTCGCCGATGCCTCACCGCGTGTCGCGATTGTCTGGACCGCGAACGTTGGAACACTGCACTCGCCAGCGCGTGACAATCACTGCTTGCCCACGCTCCGCCGGAACAAGCTGCAACCGACGTGACGTGACCAGTAATTATCCGCCGAGGAAAAGTTGCTGCTCGACCGTGAACCTATAGTTTGATCCCACTTGTTCAACGGCAAACACCGTCTTGCGAACTTGTCCCAAGCTGCGGCCGCCGAGCCTACTCTTTTCCAGGTTCAGTAACAGAGTATAAGTTTCGTGGGGATAGAATTGCGCGAGCAATCGGTTGTTGGTGTCGATCCCCGAGCCCTTCAATAGTTGTTCCGTCAGCGCGGTCAGTGCTCCCGATTTTCCATGCACGAAGTACAGCCGATCCTCCTGAGGACGCGACCCACGTCGCTTTCTTTTGGAACTGGCCATTTTTGATAGATAGTTGATCTCCGTACTCGTTCGATGGAGCGCGCCGATTTCGATATCGAAGAAGTCGAGTTGTTGGGCGTAGTCCTCAACGCTGCGGGTTGAATACTTCACTTCCCAGCGTTCCCAAGGAGGAATCAGGTCTAAGTTGCCATCGCCGCCGGGACCCGCCGCGCGGCTGTCGCCTTTTCCCTTCCCACTGCCCATTTGTTCGGCGTTGCCTTCAAACGCTTCGGTGACGCCGCGTGTCGTGGAAATGGCATCGGTCATCGCCTCCAGCGCGTCGGCAAGTTGCGGCTGTTGGACATCGGGCAGTTCCTCAACGCCCGGCTCTTCCATGTCGCGGGCCACGCCTTCGGCCGCTTCTCCACGTCCTTTTAAGTCAAAGATGACGACTTCCGGCATGCTGGGACGGAAGATGACGATCTTGGTAAGCCAGATGATGAACAGCAACGCCGCGAAAAATCCAACCAGTAGGACTCCCGCCACGAGGACTGCGGATACCTTATCGTATCCTGAAACCTGAGTATCAAACCCAGGCAGTTTGACGGAAGAATCATTAGCAACAGGATCGGCAACCGCGCTCATAAGAAAACTCTGCCACGGGCGATGGAGACTTAGTGCAGCTTTTGATCGTAGTGGAGTGGCCCGTGAATGTCAACCGAGGGGCCAATTCAACCCAGTTCCGCATGGGTGTTTGCAGCCATCCGGTGTTCATCAGGACGGAGTTGAAATTCAGGATTCGCGCGGTGGCCTGATGTGGTGATACCGGGGTCGGATCAGAAATCAGTTGCATCGGCCCGTTCATTTGGCGGGATCATCCGTTCGACGTTACGAGAACGGCGGGACACCAGGGGCATGCAAACCGCACAGTTTGCAAAGTATCCTCTCAATGCGTTCCATGGTGATTCTGGCGGATACTCCATGGCGTCCCGGTCGGCTCCGGTTCGGATCTCTTTAGCGGTCAGGATTCGTGTACCATGGGGGCTATCTGAAGCGGCGCAGGTTTGAGAAACTCGCCCGCGAACGGTGCTTGTGGTGCTTGTAGGGCCATCCCCCCCAAGGAAAAGTTTTAGGAGCGTACGACATGGACGAACCAAAAGTTGCTGGAACCAGTCCCCTCGAATTTGAGTTGGAAGCTGGAAAGAAGTATGCCTGGTGCTCGTGCGGACTCTCGGCCAACCAGCCGTTTTGCGATGGCTCGCACGGCGGGACTTCTTTTGTTCCCAACGTATTTCAGGCCGAGGAAGCGAAGACCGTTTACTTCTGTACTTGTAAACGAACCGGCGGAGCGCCGTACTGCGATGGATCCCATGCTTCAGTGACGGAGGGCAGTTGAAGCCCTCGCGACTTTCGGCCTGCCGTGGAGTAGTTGATCCTCGCGCGAAGTGAGCCGAAAAATCGTGAATTCGAGAAGGACAGGCACCATGGAAGAAATCATCCGCCGACTGGACGAAAAGCGCGCCGCCGCGAAGCTCGGCGGCGGCCAGCAGCGAATCGACGCCCAGCATGCCAAGGGCAAGCTGACCGCCCGCGAGCGAATCGATTTGCTGCTCGATCCGCATTCGTTCGAAGAGTGGGATATGTTCGTGGAGCATCGCTGCGGCGACTTCGGCATGGACCAGCAGCGGATACCCGGCGACGGCGTGGTCACCGGTTACGGCACGATCAACGGCCGCATCGTGTTCGTCTTTAGCCAAGACTTCACCGTCTTTGGCGGTTCTCTGTCGGAAGCGCACGCTGAGAAGATCTGCAAGATCATGGATCAGGCGATGAAGGTGGGTGCTCCGATCATCGGCATGAACGACTCGGGCGGCGCGCGAATTCAAGAAGGCGTCGCCTCGCTGGGCGGCTACGCCGAAGTGTTCCAAAGAAACGTGCTGGCTTCCGGCGTGGTTCCGCAGATTTCGCTGGTGATGGGGCCCTGCGCCGGCGGAGCCGTTTATTCGCCGGCGATTACCGATTTTATTTTCATGGTCAAGGACACGTCTTACATGTACGTCACCGGTCCCGACGTCGTGAAGACGGTGACCCATGAAGAAGTCACCCATGAAGAACTGGGCGGTGCC
>JAJDEH010000250.1 GCA_029259935.1 Planctomycetota bacterium | reverse complement strand
GGGCAACCACTAACTGGAGAGCCGTGTGCGGGAGAACCGCATGCACGGTTCGGAGGGAGGGGAGTCCGGCTCAACCGGACTTCCCTACCCCTATCCGCAACCCGAGCAAAGTCAAAGATCTGGCCCGCGCCCCGAACTTCGCCAAGACCGAAACACTTGTGCAAGAGACAAATTCAACGGACAAAAAGCGATCGGCAACTAAAGACTGGGCCGCGTTTGTTCTGTCGGGCTTGGGTCGATAGGCGGACCATTGGCGAATCTCCCACTTGACAGTACTGTAACTTCAGTACATACTGTGAAAACAGTAGAACAAAGTGAGAGCGAGCCGAATGACCAAAGAAGCCGGAAATCCGTCTGAGTTCGAACTCCAAATCCTCGGCGTGCTGTGGCGCGACGGCCCGAGTACCGTGCGGAAGATTCTGGAACGGCTGCCCGATGGCAAGAAACGCGCCTATACGTCGGTGCTGTCGGTCATGCAGGTCATGGAAAAGAAGGGGCTGCTGGCTCGCGAGCAGTCCGAAGGCAGCCTGGCCCATGTCTATCGGGCCAAGGTCTCGCAACGCAAGGTGATGGGGCCCCTGTTACGCGGACTGGTGACCAAGGCCTTCGGTGGCAACTCGACGGCCGCCGTCCAGCAATTGCTGTCGGAAACGAAGGTCGACGCCAACGAGATCGCTCAAATTCGCGAGATGCTTGACGAGTTGGAAAAAGGCAAAACCGGCAAGCGGAAGAAAGGGTCGTCATGAACATCACCGAGGCGCAGTGGCTAGGGAATCTCAAGGCCGACCAGATGGTCTTCGTGCTCATCCATTCGTTGTGGCAGGCGGCCGCTTGTGCCGCGTTGCTGTGGGTGGCGCTGCGGATGATCTCGGCCCACTGGCCGACCGTCCGCTACGGTACCGCAATTGGCGCGATGTGCCTGCTGATCGCTTCCATGATCACGACTTGGTCGCTGCTTGATCAACATCAAACTCGCGACGCGATGTTGCTGGCTGAAAGGATGTCACCGGTTGAAAAGACGTCGCTGACTGAGAAAGCGGCGGATCGGGACTCCGTTGTTGAACGGGCGTCGACGCACAATGGCAGAGGCGACGTTTTAGATAACTCCACCCATGGTCACTCGGAATCGCGAAGCGCTCACTCGGCCATCGTAACCGGCGAAGAATTATCCACGACCGAATCGCCGTGGACTCGCTGGGTTGCCCTGGCGTGGCTGGCGGGAACTATGCTGATGTTGGTCCGCTTGGCGTGGGTTGTCGCAAATGCTCACGGGCTGGTGCGTTGTTCACGTCCGCTGGAGAACGACGAGTTGACGGCAATCGTCGACCGATTGAAGAAGCAATTCGGCATCGCGCGTCGCGTTCGAGTCTTGGTTTGCGAACGCATCAACGTGCCGGCGGTGCTCGGCATCGTGTGGCCCGTGCTGTTGATTCCACCCTCGCTGCTGACCGGCATTCCAGCCGGCCAAATGCGGATCGTGCTGGCCCATGAACTGGCGCATATTCGCCGTTACGACTACCTAGTCAACCTGCTCCAGATGCTTGTGGAATCAGTGCTGTTTTTTAACCCGGCGGTGTGGTGGCTCAGCCGGCAGATTCGAATCGAACGCGAGGCGTGCTGCGATGCACTGGCGGTCACGGCGACGGGACAACCAATGGATGTGGCCCACGCGCTGGTCGATTTTGCGGACCGGCTGGGCACGGGCAAACTGCGCCCGCAACCGCTGGTCCAGTCGTTTGCCGACGTCAGTGAACCGGGCTCGTTGTTTGGCCGCGTCAAGCGAATTGTCTTGCCCGACCAGAATCCGCACATTCGCCTGCCATGGCACAGCCTGGTGGGGATCACACTGCTGTGTACGTTGATGATCTATGGACTGGAACGCGGCACGCACACGGCGGTCGTCGCGGCAGCGGAATGGCTGACGCCGCCCGAACACGTGCGAAAGTTGGTCGAGCTGCGGAAAACGCACAGCGCTCCGCGGTCGGACCAGCCGCTGTCGGAAGATGAAAAAGTGCACCTCGTGGTCCGGGTGCGAACGGCCGACGGATCGCCAGTCCCGAAAGAAACACACGTTTCGGCCACCACGCGTCGCCCCCGTGCGAGCATAGGATATAGCTTAAATAAAAATGGCCCTCAACAATTCGAGGCTCGAGTTCAGCCAGGCCGCATTACGATTCGCGTGACGAGCAAGGGATTCGCACCTTGCAGGAGCGGCCCGATTGTCGGCAAGACGGGCGAAAAGTTGGAGGCCGTTGAATTAGTGCTCGAGCCAGGGTTCACGTCCCGCATTCGCGTTATCGACACGGAAGGAAACCCGGTTCCGCAAGCCAAGATCAAGGGCGGTTTCGTCCAGGAACGGGATCAATTGGATTCTCGCAACTCGCGGGCGGACGAAGACGGACTGGTCGTGCTGGAGCATTGCCCAAAATTGGCGTTTCGGATGGATGTCGATGCGCGAGGATTTCAGTTTGAGCGCCGCACGGTGGTCGTGGTCGCGGATAAGACGGTGGACTATGTCGTCCATCGCGGCACGCCGACAGTCGCCCAAGTCGTCTCCGCGAAAACTGGCAAGCCGATTCCCCGCGCCGCGATCGAACTCGCGGGCCAATTCGGCAACTCGGAATTTCAACGAACCTACGAGCCCTATGCTTCCTACCGTCAGCCACCGCGCCTCGCGCAAACGGATGACACCGGCCATTGCACGCTCAACCGACTGCGTGACGATTGCGATTACGCGTTGCTGGTATCGGCGGAAGGCTACGGCCCGCAATTGATTCAGCCGGTGCGCGCGGGACAAAAGAACCTGATGGTCTCCCTCGGTCCCGCTCGTTCGATACTCGGCAAAATCCTGGGTCCGCTCGACAAACTCGACAAGCATCGACAGGGAAAGGACACCTATCGGGTCGTCCACTTTGGCAGCTCGGTAAAAATCGGTGACGGGAATTACAGCTACGGCCGTCGCGCCAAGGTGGACATCCGAGACGGAGTCGGCCACTTTCTCATTTCCGATCTGCTGCCCGGAAAGGTCACGGTCCGCGTAGCCGGCAGATCAATGACGCTCGATCCCCAGCCGTCGATTGATGACCTCACGATAGATTTGAGCAAACCGGAAAGACCAGACGGCGCGGATGTGGAAAAACGCACGGTCGTTTTCCGAATTCGTGTCCCGGACGGCGCGGCGGAACCTCGTGGCGAATTGCGAGTCGATTACATTCGCCCCGAGCATCCCAACGGCTACTTCCCCGATTGGCGACCCGTCCACAACAGCGAAGCGCGGATCGAGGTGCCCGTCCCCACTCGCGTGCGTTACGAAACGGGCCGGCTGATCGGATACTGGGTCGAAGAGAAGAGCAATATCGAAGTAACGAAGGGTGACGAGCCGCTGATCGTCGACATTCCGGCGATGCCGGCGGGCGCGATTTACGGCCAGGTGCTGAATCCCGACGGCTCGCCTTGCAAGCAGTTCAACTTGAGCGTGATCGTGATCGAAAAGCCGGCACACTGGCGCGACAAACCGCTCCACCTAGATATGGTCCGCAACGAAGGCGAGGCCGGAAAGTACATCGCCTCGCCACTTCCTATTGGTGGCCGCTACCGGCTGGTGGCGTCGCATGCTCGCGTGGGCAGCGGAGCTCGAGTGATTAGCAAGGAAGTTCACATCACTCCCGATAATGCGATTCAAGAAATGGATACTCAGTTCGTCGAAGGAGTTACCGTCAGCGGCCGCGTCGTCGGACCGGACGGCGAACCGGTGACCGGAACTGCCATCGCGCTGCACTGGAGTTCACCGTACAGCCACGGATTTGGCGGCGCTTCTCAAAAAACCGATCGATCCGGTCTGTTTCGATTCAACCACGTGAACGCCGGCTTGCCCGGCAAATTCCGATTGAAGATCAACCCGACGAAGTCATTTCAAGGACGAGGCCTGGAACTGTCGCCTAGCACGAAACCGATCACCGTCAAGCTTCGCGAAGGTGCGCGGGTGAGCGGCATTCTCTTGGACGACGCGACGGGCTGGCCGATCGCCAACGCCACGATCCAGGTCTACCCGAAGGTGCCCGCGGATGCGGACTTCCTGGGTGAAGTCACGACGCGAACCGACGCCAAAGGCCAGTTTGTGTTTTCCAATTTGCAGAAGATTTCGTACCGGCTGCGGATCGATGGAGCCGTGCATCCCGACGTCGAGATCGAAAAACTGCCGGATGGCCGCGTGCGTTATCATTACCACGGCGACCATGATTGGGAGATCGCCGGCAGCCAATCGAAACCGGCGACCCTTCGCGCCAAACTCAAGCCCAGCACCCATTTGAAGCCCACGCGACCGAACTAGGATTTGTCCCAAATCTCATTGCTCACAGGTTGGCTGGGATCGCAGCGCAGTTTCCTGGGGGCTCCCGTTGGTCGACCCCATTCGCACGAAGTTAAGGAGTTTTCGCGGGATTCAGGATGACAGCACGAGATTGCTTGCTGTAAGAATGCTCGGTGTTTCTGAAGCTAGCACTCATCGCTTTCCTCTTGCACCTGTGGTTATTTGGCTTAACTTCGTGCGATTGGGGCTCCCGTTGGTCGACCCC
>JAJDEH010000249.1 GCA_029259935.1 Planctomycetota bacterium | reverse complement strand
GCACTCGCAGGTCACGCCGATCCATCTGCTCGCCGTCCTGCTCGACCAGGAGGACGGGTTCGTCACCCCTGTCCTGGGCAAGCTCGGCGTCGCGCCCGCCGGCCTGCGGGCCGATGGCGACGCGGCGCTGCAGGCGCTGCCGATCCTCGCAAGCGAGGCGGAGCCCACGACCTCCGCCGAGGTGATGTCCGTCCTGCGCACCGCCGAGCGCGAGATGCGAAAGCTCAAGGACGACTACGTCTCCGTCGAGCACCTGCTGCTCGCCCTCGCCAAGGACGACGGCCCCGCCGGCGACGCGCTGCGCACCGCGGGCGCCACGCGCGATCGGCTGCTTCAGGCGGTGGCCGAGGTGCGCCCGTCGAAGGTCACCGACCAGTCTCCCGAGGACAAGTTCCAGGCACTGGAGAAGTTCGGGATCGACCTCACCGCCGCCGCCGACGACGGCAAGCTCGATCCGGTCATCGGCCGTGACGACGAGATCCGCCGCGTCATCCAGGTTCTCAGCCGGCGCACGAAGAACAACCCCGTGCTGATCGGCGAGCCCGGCGTGGGCAAGACGGCCATCGCCGAGGGGCTGGCCCGGCGCATTGTGCGCGGTGATGTTCCGGAAGGGCTTAAGGACAAGCGCGTCGTATCGCTGGACATGGGCGCCGTGATTGCCGGCGCGAAGTTCCGCGGAGAGTTTGAGGAACGCTTGAAAGCCGTCCTGCGAGAGGTGGAAGATGCCGCCGGCAAGGTGATTCTCTTCGTCGACGAATTACACACCGTCGTCGGAGCCGGAGCAGCCGAAGGCGGCGCCGACGCGTCGAACTTGCTCAAGCCGGCGCTGGCTCGCGGAGAGCTGCGATGCGTGGGAGCCACGACGCTAGACGAATATCGTAAGTACGTCGAAAAGGATGCGGCCTTGGAACGCCGCTTTCAGCCGGTGTACATCAACGAGCCTTCGGTCGAAGACACAATTTCGATTCTGCGGGGTCTCAAGCCTCGCTATGAATCGCATCACGGGGTCAAGATCAAAGACTCCGCCTTGGTGGCCGCCGCCGAGCTCTCTTACCGTTACATCAGCGACCGCTTTCTGCCCGATAAGGCTATCGACTTGATCGACGAAGCGGCCAGCAAACTTGCCATGGAACGCGACAGCGTGCCCGAAGAAATAGACGCCGTCCAACGTCGCCTTACACAACTAGAACTTTCCGCTCGGCAACTCGCCGAAGAGCAGGAAGCGTCATCCCGCGAAAAGCTCACCGAGATTGAACAGGAAATGCACAAACTGCGAGGCAATTTGGCCAGCCTGCGCGAACAGTGGGAAGCCGAAAAGCTGGGCATGACCAATGTCCAAAAGACTTGGGACGACGTCGCGCAGGTCGAGCACGAATTTCAGCAGTTGGACAATGCCATCAAGGAAAAGCAATCGCTGGGCATGCCGGTGGGCGAGGACGAGTACCAGCAATTGTATGAAATGGATATCAAGCGGAACGAACTGAAGCAACGCATGGAAGCCATCGAATCCGTCGAAAAGGACCAAGAATCGTCGGAAGAGAAACCGCGGCTGCTGAGCGAAGAAGTGACGGAGGATGAGGTTGCGCAAATCGTCAGTGCGTGGACTGGAGTTCCCGTTACCCGGATGATGGAAACCGAACGGGCCAAACTGCTGGTGATGGAAGAACGTCTTCATCTGCGTTTGGTGGGTCAAGATGAGGCCGTGGAAGCCGTGTCGAACGCGGTGCGCCGCAGCCGTAGCGGATTGCAAGATCCGAATCGCCCCATCGGTTCATTCTTGTTCCTCGGCCCCACGGGGGTCGGCAAGACGGAATTATGCAAGGCGCTGGCGCAGGTCATGTTTGATGACGAAAACGCCATGGTGAGGCTGGATATGAGCGAATTCATGGAACGGCACACGGTGAGCCGGTTAATCGGAGCGCCTCCCGGTTACGTCGGCTACGAGGAAGGCGGAAAGCTGACGGAAGCCGTTCGCCGTCGCCCTTACAGCGTGGTGTTGCTTGACGAAATTGAAAAGGCCCACTCCGACGTCTTCAACGTCCTGCTGCAACTGCTGGATGACGGCCGCTTGACCGACAATCATGGACACACGGTCGACTTTACAAACACGGTCATCGTGATGACCAGCAACATTGGCAGCCAATACATTCAGCAAATTTCCGAGCAGGGCGGAACGGAAGAAGAGATGCGCGAAGGGATCGAAGAATCTCTGCGTTCGCGTTTCCTACCCGAGTTCCTCAACCGTATCGACGAGACGATTATTTTCCATCCTCTCGATCGAGGACAGATCCGGACCATCGTCGATATTCAGATCAAACGCCTTGAAAAACAATTGCAGTCGCTCGGCCTTGTGCTGAATGTCACCGATGCGGCTCGCGACGCGATCGCCTCGCGTGGCTACGATCCGGCGTTTGGTGCCCGGCCTCTAAAACGCGTAATTCAACAACAGATTCAGAATCCGCTCGCGACGGAGTTGTTAAGGAACGAACCGCAAGATAAGCAAGTTGTAGAAATTGATTTTCGCAACGACCAATTTGTTTTCGAGCATCGAGAGGCGAAGCAGGCGACGCCCGTTTAGCCCTAGTGTCGCCGTCCCATCACAGATGCCCTACTGATCTGAAAATGAGAACCCTCTCGCCTTCACGCTTTAGTTTTTATCGACTGATTTCAGCGGTTTTTAGGGGATTATCAATTCTACAATTGGCTTGCAGAATTCACGTCGATGCGTGGCCCTCACGGGCACCTCAAGCCCCCCGGGAAAGAAGGCCGTTCCTGGGAAATCCGGCAATTTCTTTGCGAAATCACAGCAATGTCGGACACGCGGCCGCATTGGCACGCCACTTGCGATCTCTCCGATTCAACAAGCGACGCCGAGTAGGCTTCGCCCAACACTTAACGGAGAATCATCATGGAAAATAAGAATACGAACACCAACTCGGTTCTGGCTCTCGACGAAACCCGCATCCTCAGCACCATCGTCGACGCCATGCTGGACGCCGAATCGAAGCTTGCCAAAGCCGACGCCGAGCAGTGGCAGCGGATCTTGGGCGTAAGCTGCCGAAAGATTCGTGACAACGGCTCGACCGACACGCTCTGCTCGGCTGCTTGCTAGTTGGGCTGGGCGGGCGGCCGCAAGGCGACCGATTTGAACTGGGGATCGCCTTCGTGGAGGATAATCATTTGGTCGGCCGCCACGTCCTCGAATTGTTGATGCGTATCGCTAGTGGGCCAGTAGATCTCAAGCCGTTTTATCAGGCGGGCACCGCCCAAACCCAGATGTTGACGCAAGGGATTGGCACCGAAACTACCGCCGCTGTTGACCCATTTATAGACTGATCGCATCACGCCGTCTTCTTCAATGTCGGCGCGAATGCGAACCCCGATCGCCGAACGGTTGGACTGGCGGCCAATCAGCTTGATAGTAATCGAATGATTGCCGAATCCAGGGTTTTCAAACACGGCATTGGTAAACGCATCTCCCAGATAGGCACCGCCCAGTTCAACAAAAATGTCCTCGTCGCCGTCGTGATCAAAATCGGCGAACGCGACACCATGCCCCTTCTGCAAATGGCCGAATCCACCGGGCGTGGTCACCTCGACAAAACTCGCGCCCTGCTGGTTATGAAACATGCGATTCGGCATCAGTCCATCATACGACGGAAATCCTGTCCCTAGATAGAAATCCGGATAGCCGTCGTTGTCCAGGTCGCCAAAGTTGGATCCCATGGGCAACGTGACATGGTCCAGGTTCATCGATTTGGTAACGTCAAGAAAGCCGCCTTGCCCGTCATTTTGAAATAGGCGATCGGTCTCGGCCTTGTGCGGTTTGTCCAAGTAGTCGGCCGCGAAGTGGTCGATGTGCGCCCAATAAGCGCCGACAAAAATATCTAAATGCCCATCGTTGTTGAAATCCCAAAACCACGTGGGAAAGCTCTTTTGAGGGCCGGCGACGCCCGCTTTCGCCGCCACGTTGACGAACGTTCCATCTTGATTGTTGAGAAAAAGCCGGTTAGCGCCCGCAAGATTGGAAACATACAGATCCGGATAGCGGTCGCTATTGTAGTCACCCCATGTCACCGCCTTTGCAACGCCGCCATCGGCGACTCCGGCTTGCGCGGCAACATCAACAAAGTGCCCTTGGCCGTCGTTATTGAAAAGTTGGCCAGGAAACTCTTCGTTGCCAATGTACAGATCGAGGTCGCCATCGTTGTCATAGTCGCTCCAGCCTGCCGTTTGCGTCGGCCGGTGAACTTCCCCCAAGCCGGCCTCGAATGTGACGTCACGAAATCGCCCCTGACCGTTGTTGGCCAATAGCGAATTGGGATGCGTTCCAGCTTGGCCAAGCCAGGCACCGCGAAGCACAAGCACATCCACGTCACCGTCGTTGTCGTAGTCGGCCTGTACTAGATTGAGCCCGCCATATTCTCCTTCCAAACCGGCTTCCGTCGTGTTGTCGGCGAAGGTGCCGTCGGCGGCGGCGAAAAAACAACGCAGTTGCCCCGTCGAATTCCAGTCGGAAGTAATGACATCCAATCGTCCGTCGGCATTGAAATCGTCGACCACCATCCCGCCGCACAACGAAAGGACATCGAGTTTCAGGCGACCGGCAATGTTGCGAAAACGTGGAAACGCCTGGTCCGCCTCAAACAGGTCCGCGGAAATCCGTGCACTTTCCGGTACGCTGTCGGGATAGCCGCCAATCGTCATGTGGGCGACGTTGAGCAACCAGATGACGGCCGGCATTTGTGGATTGCGTTCGAGCAACGCGGTCAGATGGCGGATCGCCTGCTTCGCTGGTTCTGGTTGCCCATGGACTCCTGTTCCGCGAATCGGAAAGATGCAACTTTCTTCGTTTTGGCAACAAACACAATTCTCGTCTTCCGCCAAACGCAAATACGCGACGGCCAGTTGATAATCAATTTGGTCTTGGACGAAGCGCGGATCGTCGAGCACATAATTGACGTCCGGAAACAGCTCTTCGCAAGTATTCAGATGTTCTATCGCGGACTTGGTTTCGCCGACGCGTAGCAGTTCCCGTCCTAAATGCCAGTTGGCACGCCAACGAGCGACCTTTCCTCCGCTGTCGGGCAAGCTCGCCAACTCGCTCTTCAGACGCCGCACCGCCGCGTCGCCGAGATATGGATTTTCTTCCGTGGTTCGCTCACGAACGTCCTCCAGAAGATTCAACATCCGCTGATGACCAGCATCGGCAGCCGACATGGACACGCCCGGCTCCTCCCGATCGGTCGTTCCGCAACCAAACAAGAGCAGCGCGAACGGAACCAACGAACTCTGGAACAAACGATGGGTGGTC
>JAJDEH010000248.1 GCA_029259935.1 Planctomycetota bacterium | reverse complement strand
CGTGGCCGGTGGGGGCGGCGGCGTACCAGAACAGGAATTTTTCATCACTGTCGCGGAAGATGATGTCGAACGACATGAACGTGCCGCGGTCCCATTCTCCTTTCTTGCCGACGTCGAGAACCGGGTCCGTGCCGGACTTAGTCCAGATCAATCCGTCCGGGGACGTGGCATGCCCGATTCGCCACGCTGTTTTGCCGCCACTGTAGGTACCGCTGCCCAGATACCACATGTGGAATCCGTCGTCGAGTTTCAGTACGCACGGGCCGGCCTGTGACTGCTCGTCCCAACTGCCTTTCGGACCGAGCGGCAGGGCCGGTCGCGGTTCTTTCTTCCACTGAACGCCGTCTTCGGACGTGGCCATATGGGCTTTGAACTCCCACACTTGCTTGCCGTCCTTCATCTTTCGTCCACCCGCGCAGTAATACAGGTGGAATCTATTTTCGGCAACGCGGACCACGCACGGATCGAGGATGCCGCCCGCCAGGACTAACGTCGGCTTGCCCCACGCAATTCCGTCCTTGGACGTCTTCATCAGCAAGCCCTGCCGGCCAGACTCATTCTTACCGGGATGATACAGACGAAGCGTGTCGCCAACCCTGATCGCGTACGGCATGCTGCCGGTGAAAAGCGGATTTTTTTCGTACTTCGTCCATCGGATGCCGTCTTTCGAGGTGGCCAGACCGATCTGCTTGGGTTTCCCATGCTGAGTCCCGCCGGAGTAGAAGTAGAACTTGTCGCCGTCATCCAGTACCGTGAAGCAACCCAGTGTCTGGTCGTCCCATGCGCCTTTTTCTCCCACCTTGATGACCGGGTTATTCGGATGGCGCACCAGGCTGCGGGCCAGTTTCGTGTAGTTGACGGCGGGCCGTGGTCGAGTTGCTGTCGAACGGCCCGCGACTCCTGCGCCGCGCCGAGCGTCCTTCGCATTCGCTTCGTCCAGGTTGATCGCCAGGCGACAGCCGAAATCCGAAATGTAGGCCGTCACACCGTCGCCATTGGCCGCGGGATAGAAGAAGCGCCGATAGGCACTGCGACAATACTTGCCGTACCGAAACCAGGAGCCGCCCCGCAGAGTACGCAGCCGTCCCGACTCGGGGCCCGTCGGATCCGTAAGCGGGGAGTTAACGTAGTAGTCCTTGTCATAGTAATCGGCGCACCACTCCCAGACGCCACCGTGCATGTCGTAGAGCCCAAATGCGTTCGGCTTTTTCTGTCCGACATCGTGGTAATGCACGCCCTTGACCGGCGCACCGTCCGGAAACGTTCTGCCGCCGCCCGGCCACAGCATGTTGCCCGCGAACCAGGCATATTCGCCCAACGTCGCAGCGTCGTCACCAAAGTGAAAATTGGTCGTGCTTCCGGCTCGGCAGGCGTATTCCCATTGAGCTTCCGTGGGCAAGGCGTATCCGCGACCCGGCACCTTTTTCTTGAGCGCGACGACCAAATCCTGGCACTCATCCCAACTGACATCCCGCATGGCTTTGTTGGGGCCGAGCGCATCGTCGTGTTCGCCTTTCATGCTCTCCCAAAACTTGAACCGTGCATCTTTTCCCATGACGGCCGCCCACTGAACCGTCGTCACTTCGTGCTTTGCCATGTAGAAGGGTTTGGAAATCACGACCCGGTGAACGGGCGTCTCGTCTCCGAATCCTTTGCTCGACCCCATCAGGAAAGAACCGGGCCGGATCAGGACAAAGTCCATCTTGATTCCGCCCGGCAAGTCAATCATCAACTCCTTGGGATGCTTGTCCGCGGCCGACGTGTCAATCTTTTGCGGTCCGGGATCGATCGTTTTCTTTCGTCGCTGTTCATACGGATCAGCGAGCGGTGGCACGCCTTGGACATCCTTGATCCGCATCGCAACACGAAAGCCCTGGTGCGGGTGCTGAGTCGAGCGTTGGCCGATCCGCATGCGATAGACGGACTGCGCGCCCCAGCGTCCCCAGTCGAACGAGCCGGCGCGAATGATGCGCCGCATGTCGCCCTTCTCACTCTGCTCGGGCGAACCGGTCGGATCGTTGAGGTCCGAGTTCTTATACGTGAACCGGTGCCACCAGTCGGCCACATATTCCCACACGTTGCCGTGCATGTCGTAAATGCCGAACGCGTTCGGCTTCTTCTGGGCGACCCGGCTGGGCCTGTCGTGCTTACCTTGGGGCGGCTCGGATACGAACATGTACTGGTGGCCCAGACGGTCGAAGTCCTCGAAGTTGCCGAAAGACCAAGCGGTGTCGGTTCCCGCGCGACAGGCATATTCCCATTCAGCTTCGGTGGGCAGACAGTATTCGACGCCTTCCTTTTCGCTAAGCCACTTACAGAACGCGACACAGTCATTCCAGCACAGGTGCAACACCGGCTCATCGTCCTTCTGCTTCAACTTGATCCAGACCATGGGCTTTCGCCAAGTGCATATCGGGCGGCGTCCGCGATAGGGCACTCCACTGTTGAGTCCCTGTTCCGCTTCCGTCTTGTATCCGGAGTCTTCACAGAACTGGCGGAACTGTCCGACGGTGACTTCCGTGGCACCCATGTAAAACGGTTTGGTGATTCTCACCTGATGCGCGGGCATCATGAGCATTTCCCAAACGGCGGCGCGGGCCGGTTCGCGGCCGGCTTTCTTGGCGATTTCCAGGACCTTGTCGAATTGCTCTTCGGTGCGGCCCATCATGAACTCGCCGGGAGGAATCAGCTTTAGCTGCATGCCAATTGAGTTCGTTAGATCCAATGGCTGGTCCGTGTGCTTGGCCCACTGTTGCTGATACTCTTTGGCCTGATCGGCATCGAAAGGCGCTTTGGCGAGTGGGGGGTGGTCGGCGGCAGCATTCATCTCAACGACGAAAAGCAACACGGCGATAAATAAGAAAGCTACCTTTCGCATGGCTATTCCCTTCGATTAAACGCTTTCTAATGGCTAGAAACCACACGGTCGCGATCGGAGTACCGGCGTATCATGCAGTTCATTCCTGTTCCGGACAGCATTCAATCAGGCAGAGCCCTCGCTCTAGCAACACGGAAACACAGGGATCGATAACGCGATAGTAGATGTTGATGCCGTCCCGGCGTGATCCGATGATGCCCCGGTCCACCAACCGCTGCAGTTGGTTCGAGACGGCCTGTGTCTTCATGCCGACTGCTTCCGCCAAATCGCTGACGCACAACTCGTCCTCCCGCACCAGCGCGTGCAACAGCCGCAACCGCGTGTCGTTGGAAAATACCTTGAACAGCCGCATCAGCGACGCCGCTTGGCCATCGTCGATCAGGGGACGTTCAGCAATCGCCGGTTGCGGCGGAAGCTTGATCTTTAATGCGGATTTTGCTGTCTTAGCCATCACAAATACACAATATCATGTAATAGTGAAGTGTCAAGAGTTTCACGAACCGTAGAGATGGCGATGATCGCCAATCGACCGCGCGCCAGGGGGCGTTGATGCTCTGATAGCAGCATCATGACAGCAAGAAAACTGATCTTGTCCGGATTGTGAATTCAGCGGAAACTTATCGTGCAAGCTCTCTCTGGAATGATCTCCAACCGCCCGCTTGCGGGCCATGGGCACGAGGCTCTCGCTTGCCGCGCATTTCTCGCTAGAGGAATGTCTCTTACTAAGCGATACGAAACGGAGGTCAGATCATGTTAGTGTTGTCACGTAAAGAGAATGAACGGCTTGTCTTCCCGACGCTTGGGGTCGCGGTGGAAGTAGTGCGAATCCAAGGCAACCGAACTCGCCTGGGAATAGATGCGCCACCGGATGTCCCCGTTTTGCGCGAGGAGATTGCCGACCTCAAGAGCGTTGAATTCACTCCCGATGCCGAGTCGTCGAGCCGAAAGCTTTCGACGCTGACGAAGGCCGTGCGACAGAAGTTGAATTCCAGCGTCGAAGCGCTCAATCTTCTGCACGAACATCTCGAAGGCGACCATGCCGCGCATAGCCTTGTGCTGGATGTCTACAAGGAGTTGCGAGATCTTGAGCGCGAAGTGAACGAGACCATGGCTAACGACGCAACCGTGCAGAATCCTCATGCCCTGCTGATTGACAGTGATTCGAACGAGCGGGACCTGCTTGCAAGTTGCCTGCGACTCGGTGGTTTCGCGGTAGACATCGTTTCCAATGCTGACGATGCGATTGGCTATCTGTCTTTGCATGGTACGCCGGACTTTGCCCTTGTGACGGACGACGTGGATGCCGCCACGTTGCGCCGCGAAGCAGGCGAAGGCATCAAACTTTTCGGATTGGGATTGGACGAGCTAACCACGGACCGGTCGTTCCCTCGACCGATCAACGCGGAAAGACTCGTTGATGAATTGGCCCGCGAATTCGGTGTGGCGGTCTCGGCCTAGGACAACACCGAACGAAAAGCGGCAACGTGTCAGAACCTTCCGCGCAATCGGATGAGTTCTCTGGTCAAATCCGCGTGCTGTTGGAACGCCTCACGTCCGTGCAGCCAAAAATGGTTGTTGATGAGGATCAGTTCACCGACGTCCAGCGGAATGTTCCTCAAGTCCGACGACGTCTCCAAGGACGTCGACAAATCGTGGAGGAATTCGGCCTCCTCCAGCGACTCGGGATGCGCGAATTGGTCGATGAACGAAATGCAGGTTCCCAGCTCGTTATTAACAAACGTTGGCCGTTTCAGGGTTTGGATCA
Organism: Planctomycetota bacterium; assembly: GCA_029259935.1. The sequence goes on along the minus strand of JAJDEH010000248.1, from coordinate 21,338 downwards.
CCTGCTTGCTGGACGGCGAACGGTAGAGAAATTCATGTTTGGCAAGCGAATGATTGGCAAACGCCGCCAAATCTTTCCAGTCGTCCAGGTGCAGCAACCGCGACTCACCACCCGCGGCGTGCCGCTCGAAAGACTTCATCATCAACAGCCAGTCGGTCGGTTCCGCCACATAGGTGCCGTCGGTGTGCATAGTCAGCGTTCGATAGGCTTGTCGAAGATACGAGTCGCTGGAGTCCTCGTGCGCTACGCGAAATCGCGCATAGTAGGTTCCGGCCATGGCATCGTGGTTCGGGACTCCCAGTAAGTGCCCGATGGCCGTGGCGAACTTGATAAAGTCCACGATCTCGTGGGTCACGTCGGCGATGGAAATCGTTAGCCCGCCCGAATCCCGGTCCGTGAGGCTGTGGCGAAGCTGTTGCCCAAGATGGGGGCTGAATGCGTCCGTGAGGTTCTTGGCGACAAGAAACCTGCTGTAAGGGACATATTCCAAGGACTGCGGCGTGTCAGCTTGGCAAAGCTGGAAGAATTGCTCGAGCCGCCGGGGCTGGAGATGGACGCATCTTAGGCGAGGATGATCCGGACGTTGCCGAATCTCAAAGCCATCTTGCTTGTCGCTGGGCGAGGAATCCACGTTCGTCAATCTTTCGGTCCACGGCGAAGCGTACGAGGCGAATAGAAATCGCTCTTTCCGATCCAATCATTCTAACACGGGCAATACGGATTATTAATGTCACCCGGTCTGTCGGGTGCTTCGGGTTACTTTTGACGGTCTGTTAGGGATGACGTTCCAAGGCCGTAGTCTTCCGTCCGCATTGGATGGAGAAAACCGGCACCTTGCCGAAATCGATAAGCTACAAATTAGGACGGGGTCACCCGTTTCGGTTCCAGACGTTGTCAGTGCGGGAGTAACGACTATGAGCTTTGCAAGTGATGTGATGACCACCAACGTTGTTACCGTGTCGCCCGACGACACGGCCGAAGCCGCCATGGAGATCTTGCTGCAGAATGAGATCAGTGGCGCGCCGGTCCTCGACGACGACCGACATCTTGTTGGCATCATTTCCGAATTCCGACTCTTGGCCGCCGTCTACGATGAGGAAGTAGCCAACACGCCTATCCAGGCATTGATGACCCGAGAAGTGATTTCCGTCCATGAAGACACTAGGCTGAGCGAAATCGCCGACAAATTGAACCTGCATCGAATCCGCCGCGTTCCCGTCGTCAAGGCCGGCCGGCTCACGGGATTGGTCAGCCGCCGAGATCTGCTGCGATATATCATTCGCAACCGCTCCATCGATATCGACCGGGACGCGTTGCTTGCACTCATGGCCTAGCCGGTGAGGTCGCACAAATCTGGCCGATTAGTTGAGCTACGGGGCGGCGTCCCGGAGCCAACTGCCAGGCGTGACAGTGACTTCGTGCCCGACTGACGAAAAGCCCGGTGGGGGATCGGCAAGATAGGCTGGATCGTAAGTTACGGTCAGCGACTCTCCCGAGTTGACCTTGAGTTCGTCACCGGTGATAAGGACACCTTCAAATTGCGGATGGTTGCCCGTGACCAATGCGTCAACCGAGACGTAGACAATCCCTTTGATCAAGCTGGGATACGCATCGGTCTGGTCGCTGTCGGTCGAACCCTGATACGGCGAACCCGCTGGGTTGAAGTTCACGCCGCGAGCGGTTTCGTCCAAGGGAGTATCCGCAGCCAGAAAGTTCATATTACCGCCTTGGACCAGCAGCGCCGGGTAGTTTGCAACGGCTGGTTCCCAACTGATATCCCCTTCAATACAGGAAGTGGCAGCGGGGTTGATGAGCACCAGCGTGCCAATGATGCGCGAGTAATTAATTTTGATAGTTGCGCCCGCGCAATCAATTACATAGATGCCTGCTGGATCTGTGGCTCCGTAGGGGTTGTTGCCGGGGCTGAGGATGACATCTTCGATGGTGCGTTTGCCGTTGACTTTGGGTATGGCGCTGAAGCTGATGGCCGTGCCATTGGCGATGTAGTAGTCAAAGACCGCAGCGGTGGGCACCGTTCGCGCGGGCACTGGCGTCGTCGTTGTGCCCGTAATGGTGCCGGAGCCACCGATTGAACCCACGGCCTCGACGTCTGAATTCACGGTCGTGCCACTATTCGTGCCAACGCTGGAATTTGAAAAAACTGTCTGGTTCGTCGATTCGGTCGAGGACGACCAGAAAGTTATCGGGCCATGACTGCAGACCGCAACTTCCAAGCAACTCAACGGAGGCCCGCCACTGGCCGTTAGCCTGACGCTCGATGCCTGAACTACGTTGCCGTTACGACCGACCCCCTTGAGCCGCAGTTCGGTATCGGCATCGGTCAAGTTGCCATCCGAGTCTTCCAAAATCCAACTCACTGTTCCCGCTGCGTCGGTGCCCAACGACTGTGGCGTCGTTTCCACTCCATTGGTGTAGGTGGCGCGCCAGTTGGGATCGTTGGCGATCACTCGCAAGGCCAATTCGACCGCCGAGCGCGCGTTGTCACGAGCCTCTCGCCGATCGGTACTGGTGGCCATTTGACGGCGTTCGATTCGAACGATCGTAAGACCACTTAGGCCCAGCAAGGACACTATTAACGCTGTCGACAGTACCGTGACGTACAGTGCGGTGCCACGTCGTCCGCGGGTAGGCAAAGTCACACGTGATGAACGGAATAGTTTCAAGTACCTGCTCCTGTGTACTGGTCGCTTCGCAGGGCAACCTGTCGAGTGACAACTACCCCGTTCCGCTGGACGATCACCGTAATTCGCTTGACTCCCAAGTCGCTGCCCGCCGTGTTCGCGGGGTTACTTGGGTCGACCCATTCGACGACCACGTCGCGTTGCCAATTCGTTGTATTAGCAAGTGCAGTTCCCGATCGGTCCAGGGGTGGGCGGGCGGTCCACAGATGGTAGTCGTCTACGTCGTCCCAGCCCGTGCGCACAGTATTGCTTTCGGCTGCCTCGCGCCCGAACACGGGAGTTTCGACTGGGTCTTGGTAATCATTCTCCAAAATCTCCGCCATCAACTGGCTGGCGAGTTCCTTCGCAACAGTGGAGTCCCCCGAGCGCAGCCGGCCACGAATCACGGCACCCACGCAGTTCAACGCGCCAACCAGAACAATGCCCACCACCAAGGTGGAAACAACCACCTCGGCGAGACTCAGACCGGCCCGCACTCTCCGACTTGTCGCTCGCATCTTGTTCCCCATCACAGTGGTGAATTCAGCAATACTACGCCAGATTGAACCAAGGACTGCGATTCGGCACCTACCTGCATGCTTATATTGACGATCTGATCGACGGCTGGCCTGACTCGCAACGCCGCGTCGTCAATGTAGAGATCTTTAATGTTGGAGACTCCGGAGGCCTCCCAATGAGCGGACAGCAACGTTCCGCTCCAGATCGGTGTGACGGTGCCGCTGGCGAGCAAGTAGTTTGAGTTGTTGGTCACAATGGGATCCGTTGCAAATAGTTGCTCACCTCCCCCACTGCTGTTGATGCGAAGCTGAAGTTTGGCATCATAGGGTGCCTGATTTGTGAACTTTCGCAACCAGGCGCTGATTTTGTACCGAGTTCCGTTGACAAGCTGTGACGTTACATTCTGCCGCGCGCCTGCGTTGTCGCTGGGGCCGCCCTGCCACGCTTCTAGCGCGCCGCTGCCGGAATGCACTGGCGACGATTGGATCAGTATCGAAGCGCCGGGGATAGCCTCCCAGTTAGCGACGCCGGCTTCCATATCCGCGTTGCTCAGCAGATTGGGCATGAGCGGGGGCAGGTCGTGCTGGAAAACGTGGACATTGACAGCAACATTGGCTGCCGTGCCACCATTGTACTGGCGCGTGAGCGGATCGCCGGGCGTGCCGGACCAGGCGTAGCGAATCGTCTCCGGGTTGGAGTCGCCGTCCCGATCGGGCACGGTGAATGTGATCGCGGTCGCGGACTGTTCACTGAAGGAGAGGGCGAACTCAAGCTCCGACAAGACGTCGTTCAAGGCGACGCTCCCATCGATGGTTGCTGATGTCGGCGTATTGGAGGTGTCGGTGCCTTGGACCGCGACGAAGATGGCCGAGGCCGTCCCCACCATCAGCGCGCTGGCACTTACCAAGGCGACCATCATTTCAGCTAGCGTGGAGCCGGAGCGAATCACCGGGCGATTTGTGGATCTGGTCATGGAATGGTCGCCTTTCCCGTGTCTGCATTGACGGTCACGGTTTGCTGATAGCCACCTGACTCAACGGTGATCGTGCCGCCGCTGTCGGGGATTCCGTAGCGGTCGAACTGCACGTCGCCATCCCCACCTAGCGTCGCGGACACGAGCGCCGCATTGTAGGGAGACGAATTCAAGGCCACTGCGTACTGCCGGCCGGGACGATTCAAGTCAGCCAGAACGGGGATCGTGTAGTCGTCGGTAAGCGGAGTGAACGAAACCGTCAGCGGCGAACTACTGGAGATTGCCTTTTCACGGGCGTAGCCCAAGTCGACTTGGATTCGCTTGGCCGCCTCCTCCGCGCGAGCTCGATGCAGCGCACCCGCGAACCTCGGTGCGGCTACGGCGGCCAGGATGCCTAGAATCAAAACGACGATGACGACTTCGACAAGAGTAAACCCGCGCGAAGTTCGGGTGTCGACGGGCATTCCGCTGGGGCCCGTGGAGTCGCCGCGTGCCGTCATATCAACATCGTGCGCTAACACGGCTGGGACGCCTGTTGACTTTCGTTAATGAGATTCCGCAGCGCATCCACGGTCACGGTGTCGCCTGCCGCGTCGGGTGTTCCTGTTTTGCGTAACGGTGGGCGCCGTTGTTGATAGCTGTCTCGGATGCGCAAGATTTCGGGCATGATCCATAGGAAGGTGTTGACCAGTTGGCTGTCCCACTGTTTCCCCGCGCCATCTTGCAGGATGCCAACGGCCTTGGCCTGGGACATGCCCGCGCGATACACGCGATCGCTGGTCATCGCGTCGTAGGAGTCGACCACCGCCAGAATGCGCGCGTCGAGCGGAATGTCTTCGCCGGCCAGGCCGTCAGGATAACCTTTGCCATCCCAGCGCTCGTGGTGGTGCAACACTCCGGGCAACACGTCGCGCAACTGATCCAAATCTTGCAGAATGGCCCAGCCCTTTTCGGGGTGGGTTTTAATCACGCGGAATTCTTCATCGGTAAGGCGGCCTGCCTTCTGCAAGGCGACGTCGCTGACGGCAATCTTGCCTACGTCGTGCAGCAGTCCCGTAAGCACTAGACGCCGGCCGTCGGCCTCCGTCAATCCGATCGCTTCTCCCAGTTGCTTGGCGTATAGGGCCACACGTTCACTGTGGCCGCAGGTGTAGGGATCCTTGGCGTCGATGGCATAGACCAGGGCGCGGACCAGATCGACCAGCAGTTCTTCCTTTTGCCGGTACAGGCCGACGTTGGTCGCATGCGTGCCCAGGATCGAGGCCGCCGAATTCAGCAGAGTTGCTTCGCTGGTTCCGAATTGTTCTTCGTCCGCGCCCTCCTGGTTCAACATTTCACCACGTCCGGAAAGGCGATTGATCGCCAGCAGCCATCCCATTACGTGGTTCGACTTAGCGACCGGAACCAGGACGAAACTTCGCAACCACGGAGTTTCCTTAAATTCGGGATTGGCTTGGCAGGCGTTTTTGACGACCGCCTGACGGCTTCCGGTCCAATGCTTTTCGACCAGCTTCAGACATGTTTCGACGTCGACATTCGTAACGCCCACCCGAACTAGCGGTTCCCCGACGCGGCATTGGCCGCCGTCCGTTGAAGATTCATTCAATTGCCCGTCGCCTGAAATCAGCGTCAGATATTCACAATGCGCGAACCCGTTGAGTTTCGGCAAGATTTGTTCGGCCATCTGCTCCATGGTCACCGTTAGATCCGAGTTCTCAAGACTTTCCGCGATCGATCGCAAGAACGTCAATTCCTCGAAGTCTTCCGTTACTTGGCGCACGAACAGATCGTTTTCCTGCTGCAGACCTTTTACTTCCTGCCGCAAAACTTGTTCGTCGTAAAACTGCCTGGCCAACCGCAGCAGCAAACCATGGTCATGAGTTGGATAGACGGCCGTGGCGAGCGCTTCGACTTTTCTCGTGCTGACGTCCAGAATCGGCATCACGATCAACTGTTGATCCTGTTGCAGCGTGACGATTTCGGGGACGGGATTACGGCTCTTGACCCGTTTGTAGAGATCGAGTTCCACCAAGCAGGGCAGCAGCAGGGGACCGGGCTGATCGTTCCAGTCCGTGGGAAGCGAGTCGGAAGCGGTGAGAACAGGCCACACCGTGAACTTCACTCCAAACGTGCCCTCCAACGCATGTTTAACGTCGGCGTACGCTCCCGCGGTGGGTGAAGAATCCATGTCTTGGGTGTTGCTCATCGCTTCAAGGCATCCACGTCTTGTGGATCAATGGAGGGTCATGTGCTGCTAAAACAAGTTTGCGTATGTACTGCCCACCAATGGAATCTACGCCAAAGCGTTTGTCAGTCAAACAACGGGCCGTGCGGGTTTCCGCAGCGAATTCGTGCTGCCGAATGCGAAAACTAGCTCGCTCAACACCCCCCTGTGTTGGTGACGTGTATCCCCTTGGGTTGAGTGATGCATTGGGTCAGGCTCGCAAAATCCGTCCCCCGGCGGATTTCGGAATCCCGCATTGGTCGCGGAAATCGGACACGGTTACTAAGGGTGTCCTAGTATTTGAGCAAGGTAACAACAGAAAGCAGGGATTGCGCCGGCTGCGAGTGCGGCCGAGAGTACTAAAGCACAGTGGTACACCACGGGGATTGAGTGAGATCAAATGAAAACAAACATGAAAAAACGAATTGCATTTACATTGGTCGAGTTGGTCGTAGTGATCCTGATACTTGGGATACTTGCGGCTGTCGCGGCACCACGGTTTCTCAACACGTCGGCCACTGCCACGGATAACGGGCTAAAACAAACGCTGTCCGTCGTCCGTGACGCGATCGAGCTATACACCGCCGAGAACGGCGGGCAACTGCCTGGCCAGTCCAGCAATCTGGATACGGACTTGGCACCCTACTTACGAGGTGCCTTCCCCACTTGCCCGGTCGGACAGCAGAACGCAAATGTCACCTACGCCACCGGCCAAAACATCGCGGCCGACGCGACCCCCACGAACGGCTGGAAGTACTCTACCGACTTCGGTGAATTCATCGTCAACAGCGGTGGCGCGACTGCCAGTGACGCGGCGGTCAACTACGACGACCTTTAAGCAAAGTTCGACTCAATTCGCCCAATGGTTTTCCTTGCGGTAGCGACTGTGCCGATTGAATCGATTGAAACAGTGGAAACGAAAGTAGCAATCCACGGGCTCCTGACCGTTACAGCGGCAATCGCGAACAGTCGTAAGTCGCGGGTTCTTCGGACCCGATGAATAGTACCAGCAACGCCGCCGATCGTACGGATTGCGCGCTCGCATGGTTAGACCTTCAAAGTGTTCCGTTATGCATGACCTAGCTCGCCGAATCCTGGTTGTTGAAGACAATCCCGCCTTATCCAAGGTGCTGGCAATCAATTTGAAAAATGCCGGATTCGACGTTAGCACCGCGCACAACGGTCAAGTCGCGTTGGACCTTGTTCGAGAAGAACAGTTCGACTTGATCGTCACCGACATGCAAATGCCCTTGATGGACGGTTGCGAGTTTTGTTCCAACATGCGTCAGATCGATTCCTACGCCGACGTGCCAGTGTTCTTGCTTACCGCCAAGGGAATGGAATTGGACCTGCCCAAGATGCGCGACGAATTGGGAATCACCGCGACGTATGCCAAACCGTTTAGCCCCGCCGCGATCGTGCAGGAAATCCGAGATTGCTTGGCACCCACCACTTGATTCAAACTGACATCGCTCTCGTGAGATTGATAACTCGCCCTTTCGCCGGTATTAGACCATGCCCCTCGCAACGTCGCTTCAACTCGAACTCCCGCGGCGAGTGGTCGTTTACTATTTGCTATTTTGCCTGATTGCGGTCCTGTGGCTGGCGGTGGGAGTGATTTGGGTGGCGCGTGGCGTGATCAAATCGCACACCGAAGGCACCTTGCTGTCCCTGCTAAGCAAAGCGTCCTCGCGCATTGAAATCGACTACGCGCGGCACGGCGATCAGAATCTACAGAAGGTCGTGGAACAAATTCGCTTGGAGCGTTCGCTAGATTACTGTGCCATCGTTTCTCCCGAGAATAAGTACGTCGCCCATTCCACGTCTCAGCACATTGGCCAGCAGGCGATCGACCCCCAAGGCGCCCGTACGCGCTGGGGCCAGATCGAGACGATTGGCTTTACCGGCGGCTCGCGGCGACTGCGTGAGTATCGCATCCCGCTAAAAAACCAGGACCAAACCTTCGCCAGCCTGCGCGTGGCGGTTCGCGAGCCGGACCTATTCGGCGTCATCCTTTCAAACGCCGAATTCATCCCCATCGCTTTTCTCGGACCGATTGCCCTGCTGGCGATTGGCGGCGTGGTCATTGGACGAATGGTAACTCCCATGGCGGACGTCGAATCGCAACTGCGCCGACTGGCGACGGCTTCGACCACGGATGAGGTGAGCCTACACGAAGTGCCCGTGCGTGGTCCGGTTGCCCTTGGCTGGAATCGTTTAATCGGGCAACGCAACGGCAACTCGCCAAACGGCGACCTCGAACAGCGGCTGAGTCAAGCACTGCAAGGGCTGCGTAAGGGTGACGGCGACGAGTTGCTCAATAGTCTGCCGGACGGAGTGGCGGTGACCGACGCCGACGGCCGAGTCACATTCGCCAATCGCGCCTTCTACGGTTTGACCGGACGCGATGCAGACGAACAGTCCGTAAAAGGCAGCGGCGTTGAGGCATGTTTCGATTTGGAAGCGGCTCAACCCAGCAATGCGTTCGGTCCGGTGTCGCGCGGTCGCAGCGTCGTGGCGGAACTGACCAAGAAGGGCGGCAACGGCGAGCGGGCGCTGCGAATTGCGCGACATCCCATCCGTTCATCCAATCGACAGTCTCACGGCCGCAACATCTGGTTGGTGCGCGATGTAACGCAGCACAAGCTGGCCGACAAGATGCGCGACGAGTTCCTTGACGCCGCGACGCACGAACTGCGTACGCCGTTGTCCAACATCAAGGCCTACGCCGAAACCCTGGCACTCAGCGACGCGCTGGAAATCGAGCAACAGAAGGAATTCTGCAACACCATCAACACGGAAGCGACGCGACTGGCCCGTCTGGTGGACGATTTGCTCAGCATTAGCAGCCTGGAGAGCGGGTCGCTGGTCGTCACGCGGAAAAAAGTCGAAGTCGACCGCATGTTGCGTGATGTCATCGCGAAAGTTCAAGGCTGGATGGATCAGAAGAGCATTGTCTTCGAGATTGCACTCTCCGACAAACTTCCCGAATTGAAACTGGATAAAGACAAGATCTCCACCACGCTGGTCAACTTACTCGGTAACGCCGCCAAGTACACGCCGGAAGGCGGACGGGTCGCCTTTCGGGCCCATGTCGCGGACGGCGAGCTTGTGATTGATGTCGAGGACACGGGCATCGGCATCGCGGAGAGTGAATTGCCCAGATTGTTCGACAAATTTTTCCGCAGCAGTGATCAGCGAGTGCAAGAAGAGACGGGAACCGGCCTTGGTTTGTCGTTGGCTTACGAGGTCGTTCGGTTGCACAGCGGCAAACTGACGGTGACAAGCGAACTGAACAAAGGCAGCAAATTCAGTATTTCGTTGCCCTTGATTGGGGAAGAAATTTCCGCGGGAGCATAGCGGATAACTACGAATTCAACTTTCGCACGGCGACAACACGAGATGTTTGAGAAAACCACACAAGGCGCCGTGAGCATCATCGGAGGATCCGACCCGTTGATCGCGGATGTTACCGCCCAAGTTTCCGAACTGTTGGAAGACTGCCTAAGTGACGGCCAACCCATGGCGGTCTTGGATCTAGGTCGTGTGCCGCTCATCGATAGCCAAGGACTTGAGCTTTTGCTGAACGCACAAGAAAACTTCGAACAACGCGGCGGCTTGCTGAAAATTGCCGGACCAACGCCATTGTGTCGCGACGCGCTAACCATTTCGGGGCTCGCGGATGAGTTGGAAGTGTATGAGGATGTCTCCGACGCGGTGAGGAGTTTTCTGCATTGAACGTGATCGCCGAACCACCCAACGCGGTCATTGACGATCCGGCGCTTCAACAAGCGGTCGGCGTTGCCGGCAATGCGCCTTATGGCGAGGGTCCTGGGCAGTCGCTGGGTGAACAACTGGTCAGCGCGGGCGTGCTGACACCCGCCGACTTGGAGTCCGCCCTGCAACTGCAGTACCGCACGGGCATGCGTCTTGGTGAAGCGCTCGTCGAAATGGCCATCTTGACGGAAGATGACTTGCTGCCGTTCCTGGCGGCAAAACTTGGCGTTCCGCCCGTGCGGCTTCGCGAGGGCTTGATTGATCCGCAAGTGGTGCGCGTTATTCCCCAGGAGATGGCCCAACGCCTGAACGCCATCGCCATGTTCAAGGTGCGCGACGAGTTAACCGTCGCGATGGGAGAGCCACAGAATCTCGCTCAAATTGACGAAATCGAGCAACTGACTCGGCTGCGCATTAGGCCCGTATTTGCCTACCTGACGAATATCCAGCGCATGCTGGAACGCTGCTACCAGGACGACTTTTCCGTCGACGCGATTACCGCCGACCTGGATGAATCGGCGGTCCAGCTTCAAGAAGATGTCGCAAACGTCGACCTCACATCGATCGAAAAGCTGGTCGAGGGCAGCCCCGTTATCAACTTAGTCAATTATCTAATTCTGCAATCGCTTCAGAAGGGTGCCAGCGACATTCACATTGAACCCAGCCGCAAGCACTCCATTGTTCGATTTCGCATCGATGGCCAATTGGTCGAAGTGTTACGGCCCCGTCTGGATATTCATCCAGCCCTCGTTTCACGCGTGAAGGTGATGGGCACGATGGACATCGCGGAACAACGGGTTCCTCAGGACGGGCGTTGCCAGGTTGCCGTCGAGGGGAAAGAGATCGACTTGCGTATCTCGACGCTGCCCACGGTCTTGGGCGAAAAGGTCGTGATTCGTGTGTTAGATCGTCGCCGGTTGACGTTTGACCTGAACAAACTCGGCATGCCGCATGAACTCTTGGATCGTACCAAAGTGCTGCTCAAGAAGCCGTATGGACTGTTGCTCGTGACCGGTCCCACGGGAAGCGGCAAGACCACCACGCTTTATTCGGCCCTCGAATTGATTAAGTCGGTACACCTGAATATTGTCACCGTGGAGGATCCGGTCGAGTATCAGTTGGAGTTGATCAATCAAGTTCAAGCCGATACGGCGCGTTCCCTGGATTTTGCCCGCGCCTTGCGATCCATTTTACGACAAGATCCCGATGTTGTGATGATCGGTGAAATCCGCGATGCCGAGACCGCGCAAGTCGCCGTGCAAGCCGCGCTCACCGGTCATCTAGTGCTCAGTACACTGCACACCAACGACAGCGCTAGTGCCATCACGCGTCTACGGGACATGGGCCTGGAATCGTACAAAATCGCCGCTTCGTTGGTCGGCGTCGTGGCACAGCGTTTGGTGCGCACGATCTGCCCCAATTGCCGCACGTCGTTTTATCCACCGGTCGAGCTGCTGCAGGCACTCCATTTTCAAGGCGACCTGCGCCGCAGTTTTTGCCGTGGTGAAGGATGCGCGGATTGCTTCGATACGGGCTATCAAGGCAGAACGGGAATTTATGAAGTGCTGCTCGCGGAACAGCCCCTGCGCGAACTAATTGCGGAAGGAGCCGGGTTGGAATCGATCCGCGATTGGTGTCGCGAGAACGAAGGCGCGACGCTGCTGCAATCGGGACTAGAACTGGCGGAACAGGAAATTACCAGCTTGGACGAAGTATCCAGAGTCGCTTTCTTTGAATGATGAAAGACGTGGGCGGCCCGCCTCGCGGCACCGCCGAAACTAATATGTATCCACAAGGTCAACAGACAAGCACGGGAAAAATGGCAACGGGTTTCAACCCGTCCGCCCCGTGGATGGAAGCGCGCACGGCTCCCGTGCAATCGCCGTCCGCCGCTGTGCCGACCGCGCCGCGACTTGCGAACAAGAAACTCAAGAGACGCGATCTCGCCAACATCACCTCGCAACTGGCCATCATGTTGCGTTCTGGAGTCGATGTGACTTCGGCGCTTAAATCGCTGGCGCGGCAAAGCCGCAACCCAACTCAACGAGAAATTCTCGAGGCGATTCACAACGACTTGTTGGGTGGAAAGTCATTCTCGGCGGCCTTGAAGCCGTATTCCCATGTATTTGGAGAGACTTATATCGCCAGCGCTACGGCCGGCGAGGCGTCCGGGCGCATGCCGGACGTGCTGCAGCAACTGGCTCACTTGCAACGCGGCGAGCTACGGCTACGCAACACGATTCGAACCTTGCTGGCATACCCGGTTTTGTTGGCCTCCGTGTCAAGTCTCGTTTTGTCTGCCTTGGTGCTGTTCGTACTGCCCCAGTTCGCGAAGATCTTTGAACAATTTGAAATGCCGCTGCCGGTGATCACCCAAATGCTGCTCGGCGTTTCGCTTGAGTTGCGTGGCCGATTTTGGCTATGGGGACCGCTGTTTTTGTTAGTCATCGTGGGGACATTTGCGTCGCGGTTTTCCACGACGGGACGACGACTGTGGGACAAGGGCATGTTGAACGTGTTTTTGATCCGCGATGTGACCCGCGCCCTACTGATTGGGCGTGTCTGCCGCCTGATGGGACTAATGCTGGACAGCGGAGTGCCACTATTGGAAAGCCTAAGGTTGGCGCGTTCGTCGGTTGGCAATTCGCTTTATCGCGAATTGTTTTCCGAACTGGAATCCAACGTGCTCAACGGCCGGGGGCTGGGCGACGCATTGATCCACAGCGAATTCATTCCCTCGTCGGCCGCTGAAATGGTGTTGACGGCCGAGCGCACCGGCAACTTGGGCGCGGTCACGCAGTTGATCGGCGAGCATTTTGAAGACGAGGGAGAAGCAAAGCTGCGCGAGATTGTCACGTTCCTGGAACCGGCGATCACGGTAATCATGGGAGCCGTCGTGGCCGTCGTGGTATTGGCGGTCATGCTCCCGATGTTTGACATTGCGACGTTCGCAAACGGATAGATAACGATACTGACGGAATCGACGATATGATGTTAACGCGAAACCCGGGCTGGATTGGTGTCGATATCGGCACTCATACGGTGAAGCTCGCGCAGATCGAACGTCGCGGACCGCATTTCGCTTTAAAGGACGCGGTCATCGTCTCACGTTCCGCGCCCTGGCCCGACACGGAAGGATTATCCTCATCGCCTCAGCCATCAAGCGGCGAAATGGTGGCGGCTCGTTCGCTTGGCGAGCAATTCTCGGGACGATTGGCGGCGGCCACCATGCCCATGGCCATTTGCGAACTGCGCAGTATGCAGGTACCCGAGGCGCGAGATTCGGAACGCCGTTCGCTGATCGGCCGCGAGTTGGCGGCGGCAAACGCCGAGGGCGGCGTGCGCGAATTCGACTACTGGCATATCGATAACGCGGCCGAAAGCCAGCAAGCCGTTCGCGAGAATGTCAGCGTGGTCTCCATTGCCACACAATGGGCACGTCAAATCGCGCAGGATCATACTCCGGCACGCCTCGTGTGCCAAGCGATTGACGCCGTTCCGCTGACACTGGCGCGTGCCGTTACGCTGGCCGATCCTGGTGCCGCCGCGAGATCCGTGGCCGCCATCGACTGGGGGTATTCGCGGGCCACGCTGTGCGTGATTGCTGACGGAAGGCCGATCTTTGTCCGACCGCTGCGCGACTGTGGCTTTCGCACGGTGCTGGCCAGCCTTACCGAGTCGCTGGCCGTCTCTCTGGACGAAGCGCGACAAGTCGTGACGGAACACGGGTTGCCGAACCCATCATCCAAATCGGCCGGAGATCTTCAAGTCGCGGTGGCTGAAGTCGCGGCCAGCGCGCTCTCCAATATTGTGGACGAGATTAAGAGGACTCTGTCTTATTTGCGAAGTCATCGAGCCGTGCTGGTCCCGGATCACGTCTGCCTGTTTGGCGGAGGGGCGACTTTGCGGAATATTGATCACTATCTGACCAACAAAGCTGGGATCACCACGAAACGATGGGATCTCGGATCGGCGCTGTTTCATAGTGACTCGGCGGGAGCATGTCCCGTCGCTCTGCTTGGCCCGGCGATCGCGCTTTCGTCGTTAGCTTGGGAGAGATCATGAAGACGCACCTAAACCTAATGCCGCAAAGCCTGCGCCGTTGGCAACTCGTCCGACGGCGTCTGCGCCAGTGGTCGACGGTATGGTGCCTGAGCGCGCTGGTGATTATCACGATGGCGTGGATTAGCGGAGGACGTCGAAAGTCGATCGAGGATAAGCTCAAACGACTGCAAGGGCAGTATGCTCCCATCAAGACCATGCAATCCAACATGGTTCAGCTTCGCGGCGAATTGGACGAGATCAGGCGCCGTGAAGCGGTCGTACTCCAGTTAGCTGAACCGCGCCGCATGTTGACGTTGGTGGGCTGTGTGAGCCGCGCTACCAAGGACTGTGGCGGCGGCGTCTCGCTGCGGGACTTCGTCATGAATCGAGAACATTCGCCACGAGCGAGCGGGGAAGGCCCATCCAACGTCCTTACCTTGCAAGGCGTCGGCGTCGACAACCTGTGCATCGCTTCGTTCGCTGCCGCGCTACGGTCGAAGGAAATCTTTGAGCAAGTGCAAGTGAAGTCCACGGGAGAACAGAGCGTCAACAGTAACACAGTCAGAAGTTTTCATTTGGAGTGTGAGTTTTGAATTTGTCGACGTTGGCCGCCGGGTACTCAGGCCGGACGAACGATGACGAGTGACTCTTGAAGCAAGAACCATGATTGACGATCGCAACAGAGAACTGACTTTGCTCGGATGGCTGCTGCACGCGGCCGGCGGGTTGCCGGTGGTCGTCGGCGTGGCGATCTATGGCATGGTGTCTTTTGGGCCGAATTCGTCCGCGACTCGACACACTCAAGAACGTATCGCCGTGATGGAACGATTGCTAAAACAATCTGTGGCCGTCCGCCAGGAACACTCGGGGTTGGAAGTCGAACTCGCCGATTGTAAACGCCGCGCCGCCCAGGCACGCACCCGAATTCCCGATGAGCCAAATGAGGCCCAGTACTTGCGGCAGTTGACCGAAGCAGCCGTCCAGGAAGGCGTCGTGGTTGACGATTATACACGTGGAACCGTCAGTCGCCGGAACGACGTTTCGCAACTGGAAATCCGCTTGAAATGCGTCGGCCGCTATGATCAGATTTGCGGTTTTCTGAACCACATCGAGAATCTGCCGCGAGCCTCAAAGATTGTATCCATGACGCTGTCATCCGGTGCCAATCAAGATGTGTATCCACTGGGCCTGACGATTTTGCTGTACTTCGGTGTGCAACAGGCACCCGCAACCAACGGCGAGGTGGCCAATGGCTGACCAGAAACCAGCATCTCGACATGGCCTGACCCCTGCCAAGGGGCTGTTGATCGCCGTGTTGGGAACCGTCTTGGCCGTGGTGTTGTTAATGCAATTCGTCGGCAACGATGCGGCTCAAGCCAATTCAAGCAAGCCAGACCGATCGGCCGCCAGTCGCACGCGGCCTGGTGACGCGGCGGAGAATACTGGGCAGCCGCCGCCGAATTCGTCGACAGAGCCCGTGCTTGAAATCAAACCGTGGCCCAACATGTCTCTGGCGGACGCGCTTAAATGCGATCCTTTCCAACTTCCTGCGTCCTTGTTGTCGAAGCCCGAGGGCAAGCAACCTAGTGAGGATGCCGCGGGCCAAATCCAAACAGCACGAGACGAGCGCGTGGCGGAAGAACGCGAACAGGAAATGCAGCAAACGCTGCGGACGCTACGACAAACGGGAGTTAGTTTTGTAGTCACCGGCCAAGGCGGAAAAACCGCCGTGATCGGTTCGAAGCGAGTTCGTGTCGGCGACGTAATTGATGGTTTTGTAGTAAAAGATATTCGGCCCGACGGTGTGATTTTAATCGAAGCGGAACATTAACGGGCATAGAGGATAGTTGATGTATAGCGGAAAGCGGACAATGCGAAATTCGCCGCGAAGGAGAACATGGTTGGCGGCCGCGCTGGCGGTGCTTACAGCCATGCTCTCGCTGCAGTCGCTGCGATCGCAAGATCCTCTGGCGGTCCCTTCCGCGGACGCCCCGGGCGCGGCTGGGGTCCCGTTCGATGGTCGAAGAGAATTCCAACTTCCCGTAGGGGGCGGCCAGCCCGCTGGCGACGTGCGCATCGACGGTTCCGGCGGACGGGTTAGCGTGATCGTCCGCGAGGGCACGTTAAAGCAAGTGCTTTCTGAATTGGCCGACTCGCAAGGCATGAACATTGTTTGTGCCGACGACGTCAACGCGAACATTTCTATCACGTTACGCAATGTTCCTATCGAAGAAGCGCTGACCGCGATGGTTTCGATAGCCGGCTGCACGTGGACTCAGCGCGGCAGCATCGTGCATGTCTCCAGCTTAGGCAGCACCATCAAACTGGCACCCGAAGTTCAAGGCCGCCTGCTTCGCGTCTTTCACTTGGACTATGCCGCCGCGGCGGATCTGGATCTAACCGTGAAAGGGTTGCTTTCGCCGGTGGGCAGTTCGTACGTCATGTCACGCGCCGCTGGCGATCGGCACAAAACGATCGAATCGATCGTGGTCGAGGATCTGCCGCACTATTTGCCACGCATCGAGCAGTACATCCTGCAAACGGATATCCCGCCGCGGCAAGTCTTGATCGAGGTGCATGTGCTGCAGGTCGAGTTGGAAAATGACAACCGGCATGGAATCAATTTCGAACATGTCATGAATTTTGCCGGGCACAGTGCGAAAATTCAGTTGAAGGGAATGGCCAATGCCGGCGCGCCGCAAGCCTTCATGGCCGAGCTTCAAGGCGGAAATTTGACGGCGCTGATCGAAGCGTTGAAAACGACGACCGACGCCAAGACGTTGGCTTCACCTCGCGTGCTGGCGTTAAACGGACAACTGTCGCGGATTCAGGTCGGAGAACAGCTCGGATATCGTGTCACAACCACGACACAAACCAGCACTTTGGAGAGTGTCGAGTTCTTGAAAGTTGGTGTCGTGCTGGATGTCACGCCGACTATCAGTCGCGACAATCACGTATTGCTCGACATCATGCCGAAAGTCTCCACGGGCGCGGTAAATCCAGACACCGGACTGCCCGAGGAAGCCACCTCGGAAGTTCAAACCAGTGTGTTGCTGCGAGACGGAGAAGGAATCGTTATCGGTGGGCTCATCCAAGAAGCGGACAGCAACACGCAAAGCAAGGTCTACCATCTTGGCGAAATGCGCGGCATCGGTGCCTTGTTCTCCCGTCGACAGTTGATCAAGGACCGGAATGAAATTATCTTCTTCCTGGTTCCGCGGATCGTGCCCTACCATCCATCCTACTTGTGCTACGAACGAATGAACGCGGAACGGGCGATGACGCCTTTGTTTCATGGTCCATTGCACCGCAATCTACGTCCTTGGGAACCTTCGCTGAACGACTGCTTCAGCAACCCAGCCCTTTTTCGTTTGCCGCCGATCGCCAGTCGACAATTTCCCGGCAATCATCATGAAGTCCCCATGCATCCAGGACAACAGCATGTTCCGATGCCGGTCTACCAGGAATTGCGAGGGCCCGAAGAAATCCCGCTCGGCCCCGCGATACGAGACGCCAGGTTGCAGCGAATTCCGCCAGTAACGTTCTCCCGCCGGCCGGGGTCCAGCCGGGCCACCCATCGATATTGAGGCGCAGTCAAACATGAGTGACCACTTGAACATCCCGCCGGAACTCAACCATTTGATTGAAAAACGTTCCGGCGACGAACGTCGTGACGCTCCCCGCCGGGCCGATGACCAAGAGGACGCGTGCGCCGAAGGATCGTCCGACGAACGTACGGAAACGCGCGGTGAAGCCGCGGAAGCCGACGCCAAGGTAACCGACCAACGAGGCGGCCAAGAACGTCGACAAGAGGCCCGCCGCGCTGATTCCAGTTCGCCCCCTTGCTAAGAGGGAACGAGAACACGGCCATTGGAAGACTTGAATTCTGGCGTCGATTTCGACGCCACGCCGTAAGTGGCGGCCGCGACACGCAAGGCGGATGTCAAAACGAACAGTGAGTATTTGCTTCCGGCGCGCTGCATTTCTACCAGCAGACATTGTAATATCGACAACGCCCTGGCCTCACCTTTTTTCGACTTTTGCATCTGGTTCTGTTAGGGCCCGGCGAAGAGGGCAATCCGTCGACACGAGATTGGATTGCCGATATCGGCTGAGAAGTTCCTTGGAATGCTGAGCCAGCATTCGTCGTACTTCACGCCGCTTGCCTTTGACTCGGGGGATGGCCATCGATTCGTAGGCCGTTGTCTGGTGGCGCATCCAAGCGATCACGGCTGCTTCGGCCCGTTGCTGGACGGGGATTCTTTTCGTTCGAGCAACGGTTCCGCTTCCCACGGGCGTGGCATGTTCGGTAACGGCTCGCGCCATCCCTTGCGCCAATTCGGTGTGATCGGGGTGGAAGTCGAGGAATGTCACGACCGCCCCGAAGAAGTCTTCGACGTATTCGGCCTGAGCCTTCTCTCTTCGGCGGGCGTCCGCCTCCCTGCGTTTACTGTAAGATTCCGTCGACCGCTCGGCCTCCAGCGCCTCGCGAATCCGCTCAATCGTGGCTGCCGATGCCCAAACGCCTTTGGAGAACATCTTTCTACCCCGCTTCTCTTGCACCGCCCAGTGATCGCCGGCGGCCTTCACTCGACGCGTCAGTGCGGCATCGCCGGGCGGCAAAAGAACCCAACCCTTGGGAGCGGTCAGTATCTTGCCATCCGTGGATTTTACGGTGTCAGGTGTTGGGCCGGGTGAGAAAGTTGGGCCGCTCATTCCTCTTCAGCCTCCTTGAGAGGGGTGGCTGCACAACGCAGACACTTTTGGATTACGATAATAGACCGCGATGGTTGCGTCCGAGGCAATCCCCCGCGAGTGAAAGTGCGAATATTTTTACCGGATGCGGGATGCACCTCTCGCTCCATCGCTCTGTTAGCGTATCCTATTACCGAAGTCGCCCTATTTAGACCCAGCGGATCAACAATCAGTAAGAACAACGAGGACTCCAGATTATGAAAACCTATTCGAACTGCATCGCTGTCACGATCGTGCTGAGCATGTCGCTGTCAGTTCTCGCCGCGGAAAAGACTCAGCCGGTACGGATGGGTTGTGGGCTGATGACTTTTGACACGGTGCCGGGTTGGGGACTTCGCCCCGATGGAAGTTCCGCCTTGGGGCCGACTCACGGCGCGGTCGTAGTCGACAGCGCGGGCAATATCTATACAAGCGCCAATAAAGGTGTCGTCGTTTTCTCGCCGGATGGTAAGGTGATCCAATCCTATCTGGGAGAGCAATACTCGAACATCCACGACATGGAGATCCGTCAAGAAGACGACGGCGAGTTCATTTATGGTGCCCGCAACGCCAATGCCGAGGGAATCAAGTTCAATGCTCACAGCGGAGAAATTGTGCTGAAGCTGCCGTTTCCCGAGGAATCGGGATTGAAGCTGAAGAAATTCAACCCGACGGCGATCACCGTCGCACCCAATGGCGATATCATCCTGTCGGATGGCTACGCGAGCAACCACATTTTCAAGTTCGACAAGACCGGAAAATACTTGATGCACTTTGGTGCCAAAGGCAACGGGCTCAAGCAATTCAATACCGCCCACGGCATGACACTGGACACGCGTTACGATCCTCCCCGGCTGTTGATCTGCGACCGCAACCACAAGCCCAAGGGCCGTCTGTTGCACTATGACCTTGAAGGAAACTTCATCGCCGAGATCGTGACCGGCTTGGGAATGCCTACCTCCGCCACCGTCCAGGGAGACTACGTTGCGGTTCCGGATCTGCACGGACGGCTTGTCATCCTTGACAAGAGCAACACGATTATCGCGGTACTCGGGCACAACTCCGATCCCAAGAAGCGAGTGAATTTTAATGTACCGCAAGAGCAGTGGATTGAGGGCGTGTTTAGCGGCACGCACGGCTCGTACTGGGATAAAGACGGCAACCTGTATGTCCAGGATTGGAACGTGTCTGGTCGCATCATGAAGCTGGTGCGGGTCAAGTAGACGTCACCGGCGCTTGACCAGCGGTGGCATCCAAAGTTTCCGACTGCAAGGAGTACTAATCGGAATCCGAGTCTCTTCGCGTCGGCAGCGCGGCGTCCGTTGCCTTGCGCCAGGTTTGTAATTTCTTCCGCAGCTTGCTTGCCAGATCCGGCATCTCGGCAGCGAGATTCTGTTTCTCGCCGATATCTTTTTTCAGGTTGTAAAGTTCCAGCGATCCATCGTCGAACCGTTCGATCAGTTTGAAGTCGCCCTGGCGAACGGCGCTGCCCAGTCGGTTGTCGCCATGGAATGCGTAATTGGGGTAGTGAAAGTAAACTTCAGATCGAGCCAACGGCCCGGTTTGCTTGAGCAACGGAATTAGGCTTTCGCCGTCCAGCGATCCTTCGTCGTTCTTCAATCCGACTGCGTCCAGCATGGTGGGAAAAAAGTCCATGCTGATGGCGGGCGTGTCACAGGTCGTGTTTGGCTTGACCACACCTGGCCAGCGGACGATTTGCGGAACGCGGATGCCGCCTTCGTAGAGGAATCCTTTGGCGGCACGCAGCGGTTGCAGGTCGGAGACTCCGCCGAATGCCCCGTTGTCCGAGGTGAAAATTACCAGCGTGTTGTCAGCCAGTTTTGCGTCATCCAAAGCCTTCATGATTCGACCCATGGAGGCGTCCATCGCTTCGATCATGGCCGCATAGCGCGGATCGAGTTCGCCCAGATCCGACCGCTTTTTGTATTTGTCGATCAGTGCCTGGGGCGCTTCCATCGGCCAGTGGACGGTGTAGTTCCACAGGAATGCCAAGAAGGGTCGCTTGCGATGTTGTTCGATGAATTGAATGACCTCGTCGGCGAAACGATCAGGCATATACTGCCCTTTTTTTCGCGGCTGCAGGTTGTGGAGGTTGTACGGATCGAAAAATGAAAATGGCCCGCCCATCGCGCAGCCGCCTAGGTTGATGTCGAACCCTTGGCGCTCGGGGTAAAACCGCAGGTCGCCTTGGCCTTGTTTTTTGGGAACGCGCGTCCCGGCCAGATGCCATTTGCCGAAGAAGCCCGTGGCGTAGCCGGCGTCTTTGAGCCGTTCGGCAATCGTGACGTGTTCTTGCGGTAAATGGTTCAGCATTTCGGCCGGCAGCAGCTTGGAGTCCTTGGGCGTGAAGCGTGCTTGGTCGGGG
>JAJDEH010000247.1 GCA_029259935.1 Planctomycetota bacterium | reverse complement strand
AGTCTGCGAAACGCCCACACCCGTTACGTTCAATCCCTATCACCGGGCAACCACTAACTGGAGAGCCGTGTGCGGGAGAACCGCATGCACGGTTCGGAGGGAGGGGAGTCCGGCTCAACCGGACTTCCCTACCCCTATCCGCATCATCGACGGCAAGTCACAGTTGCAACGGGTCAACATTGGAAAGACAAACGGTCTGGAGACCGAAATCACAGAAGGACTCTCTCCAGGCGATGCGGTAGTTCTGCACCCAACCGACAAAGTAACGAACGGCGTACCGCTGAAAACGATGCATACAACCTTGACAGAAGGTTCCTGACGGAGCGTCGCGATACGGAACTAGGTCACTTGGTTAGAAAAGTTGTTGCGCTTTAGTCAAGTTTAGCGACCAGCGGGAGCGGGTTGACTAGACCGAGCGTTAGCTCGTATTCGTCTGACGCGCTGCCTCACTAGTATGACGTTCGTCTTGTAACCGGCGTGCCATTTGCACCTCTCTTGTACGGCTTACGAATGCATTTCGCAGCCTAGCATTAGCGGCATAACTCGCCGAGCCAATGTGCCACGAAGAGAATTCGGTAAAGCTTTATGCTGGATTCGAGTTACGCGAAGCGCTGCACTTTGGTACCCGGAAGGAAAACACCCGTAGTTGTTGACTTACAAGGGGAGGTAAGACGATGACCATTCACATGAAATATGACGGCGACCAACACTGCACGGGGTTACAGCCCAATGGCAAAACCGTAGCTGTGGATTGTGACCGCACCGGAAAAGGTGAAGAGTTGTTTCCTGACAACCTCGTCGGAACTGGGCTCGCCGGCTGCATGCTCTTATCAATGGGCGGTCTAGCCAAGCGAGATGGCATCGATATCTCCGGCACCGAAGTGGAGTCGGAAGGAACATGTACAAACGGACAATCGAGGTTCCCCAGGAACTTGGGAGATCCTGTCGTTTCCTCGGCGAAATCCCGGCTGGAGGTACCGGTGAACAACTCCAGGCCTTGGCGGCGCACTCGTCCGCCAGGGAGCGAAAGCAACGAGTGCGACCGAGGTACCACCAAATCGTGTCCGGATGGCAGATCCCCTTTCGCTCGGATCTCACTGCGGGTTAGTCGTTCGGCAAACGAATGAACATCGCTGATTTCTTGGGTGACGATTTCGCCGACCGGTTGCTCGACGTCTTTCAACGTGGCATCGTCGGCCAGCGCCAGTTGGACCGACGCGAACCAAGGCTGGTCGAGCGGGCAGCCGATGCGACTGCAAAGCCAGCTAGTTCGGCCGACCCCGGTCGCAACTCGTTTTGAATGACCAGATGCCGGTCCGGTTCGATGCGCCGTAGATGGTCCTGGAACCAGCTTCGCGCGGCTGCCGTCACGATATACTCGACAGGGATCTGCTGGCCGTCAAAAGGGTTCGTGGCCCGATCACCAACCACCAACCGCATCGGAGCCAGCACTTGGCCGCCGCCAAACTTCGGTTCGGTTTGGCCCGCCACCAGCAGCCCTTTGTCGATGTTATGATGCAACACGCGCCCCGCCCTTTCGACATAAGCACTGGACAGCGCGACGGAAATCGACTCCATCACCAAGTCGCAGATTGTGTCCGGATGGCCGATCCCTTTTCGCTCGACGTACTCGGCAGGCTGACGAGCCATTGACGCCTGAAGAGTCGAGGTAATCTGAATTGGATCCATGGTTGCCCTTCACTAAATGGCCGGCTCATGCCAGCCGTGCTCGCCGATCAAGGGCACGAAGGCGAATTGGCCAAGCTGCTCGACGGATAACTGGCCGTCTCGCAGCGTATACCGGCAAAGCGTCTGGCTTGTGGGCGTGGTTCCAATCGGAATCACGATCCGGCCGCCCTCCGCCAACTGCTCGACGTACGGCGGCGGCAGGCTGTCTGATCCGGCCGTAACGATGATGGCGTCGAACGGGGCACGCGCCCTCATTCCCAGAGTGCCGTCCGCCGCGAAGACATGAACGTTATTAAAACCTAGCCGCTCAAGCCGATCCCGAGCTTGCTCGGCCATCACCGAAATCCGCTCCACGGTAAAAACTTCGCTGGCCAGACAAGAGAGGATGGCGGCGGCGTACCCGGAACCCGTGCCGACTTCCAGCACCTTCTCGGTACCTTGCAGCCACAACGCCTGAGTCATATAGGCGGTGGTGAACGGTTGCGAAATAGTCTGCCCGAAACCGATCGGCAGCGGCCAGTCCGCATACGCCTCGCCTTGGAGTTGCTCGGGGACGAATTGTTCGCGCGGCACTCGGTTCATGGCCTCCAGCACGCGCAGATCCGTAATGCCACGGCCCCCCAAATGATCTTGAATCATCCGTCTCCGCGCTGCCGCGAAGGTGGAAGAGTTGTCTTGAGATTCATTCACGGTGATTGCTCGTTGGTCTCAATGTATCTACTTTTCTCCCAATTTTGTTCGTGCAATTCCAATGCCGAAGTCGTGGTTCGATCCTCCAAACCAAACGCCATGATTGCGGAGCGATCAGTGACTTTCCGGCTTGTGCGGTAACGCACGGTTTTCTTCGATGCGCGCACAGTCATTGTCGCAAACTGAAGTCGTTACGCCAGATTGGCGTGTTTGCGCTCAACGGCACGCCCGTTGCACGAGTATTTGATCGCGGGGGAGATGAGAAGATCAATGGTAGTAGTAATGAAGAGGTGTAACGCATGATCCAGTCTGCTCTGGCAACTAAGGATAAGCCATGGCCGACAAATGAAGAGATCGCCGGCACGCTCGACGAGACCGCTGGCCTGCTCGAAGCGCAAGGCGCGAATCCCTTCCGAGTCCGGGCTTATCGCAAGGCGGCCCAAGCCGTGCGCGGCCTAACGGGATCCATGGCTCAGATGCTTCGAGCCGAAGGAGTCGCTAGCTTGGTGCGACTGCCAGCAATCGGCCGCTCGTTGGCGCATTCGATTGACCAGTTGGTTCGCACTCGGCGGCTTCCGCTGTTGGAGCGGCTGCGGGGTGAGGACGTCGCCGAACGCGTCTTCGCCACGGTGCCGGATATCGGCCCCGGATTTGCGCGGCGCATTCACGACCATCTTGGGATCGGAACGTTGGTCGAGTTGCAAGCGGCCGCCAACGACGGCCGGCTGGGCGAAGTCCCGGGCATG